>NZ_CP041348.1:1302500-1602500 GCF_009834365.1 Komagataeibacter xylinus
GGTGTAGGCGCAGCGAAAGCGAGTCTGAACAGGGCGACGAGTTGCTGGCAGAAGACCCGAAACCGAGTGATCTAGCCATGGCCAGGCTGAAGGTGCGGTAACACGCACTGGAGGGCCGAACCCACGCCTGTTGAAAAAGTCGGGGATGAGCTGTGGCTAGGGGTGAAAGGCCAATCAAACTCGGAAATAGCTGGTTCTCCGCGAAATCTATTGAGGTAGACCGTCGAGTATTACCCCGGGGGGTAGAGCACTGGATGGGCTAGGGGGGCCCAAAGCCTTACCAAACCTAACCAAACTCCGAATACCCGGAAGTATGAGCTCGGCAGACAGACAGTGGGTGCTAAGGTCCATTGTCGAGAGGGAAACAGCCCAGACCACCAGCTAAGGCCCCCAAATCGTGGCTAAGTGGGAAAGGATGTGAGGATTCCAAAACAACCAGGAGGTTGGCTTAGAAGCAGCCATCCTTTAAAGAAAGCGTAATAGCTCACTGGTCTAATAGAAACCTTGCGCCGAAAATGTAACGGGGCTCAAGCCACGTGCCGAAGCTGTGGGTGCATTCTATGAATGCGCGGTAGCGGAGCGTTCCGTAGGTCTGTGAAGGAGACGGGGTGACCCTCTCTGGAGATATCGGAAGTGCGAATGCTGACATGAGTAGCGACAAACAGTGCGAGAAACACTGTCGCCGAAAGTCCAAGGGTTCCTGCGCAAGGTTAATCCGCGCAGGGTGAGCCGGCCCCTAAGGCGAGGGCGAAAGCCGTAGTCGATGGAAACCGGGCAAATATTCCCGGGCCTGCCAGAAGTGACGAATACAATATGTTGTCGGGTCTTATCGGATTGATCCGGCTTTTGGAGTATTCCAGGAAATAGCTCTGGCATATAGACCGTACCCGAAACCGACACAGGTGGACTGGTAGAGAATACCAAGGCGCTTGAGAGAACGATGCTGAAGGAACTAGGCAAATTACTTGCGTAACTTCGGGATAAGCAAGACCCGTCAGTGGGCAACCATCGGCGGGTGGCACAGACCAGGGGGTAGCGACTGTTTAGTAAAAACACAGGGCTGTGCGAAGTCGAGAGACGACGTATACGGCCTGACGCCTGCCCGGTGCCGGAAGGTTAAGAGGAGGTGTGCAAGCACCGAATTGAAGCCCCGGTAAACGGCGGCCGTAACTATAACGGTCCTAAGGTAGCGAAATTCCTTGTCGGGTAAGTTCCGACCTGCACGAATGGCGTAACGACTTCCCCGCTGTCTCCAGCATCGGCTCAGCGAAATTGAATTCCCCGTGAAGATGCGGGGTACCCGCGGTCAGACGGAAAGACCCTATGAACCTTTACTGCAGCTTTGCAGTGGCATCAGAGACATTCTGTGTAGGATAGGTGGGAGGCTTTGAAACCGGGGCGCCAGTTCCGGTGGAGCCATCCTTGAAATACCACCCTGACTGTTTCTGATGTCTAACCGAGGCCTGTTAGCCAGGTCCGGGACCCTGCATGGTGGGCAGTTTGACTGGGGCGGTCGCCTCCCAAAGTGTAACGGAGGCGCGCGATGGTGGGCTCAGGCCGGTCGGAAACCGGCTGTCGAGTGCAATGGCATAAGCCCGCCTGACTGTGAGAGTGACAGCTCGATCAGAGACGAAAGTCGGCCATAGTGATCCGGTGGTCCCGCGTGGAAGGGCCATCGCTCAACGGATAAAAGGTACTCTAGGGATAACAGGCTGATCTCCCCCAAGAGTCCACATCGACGGGGAGGTTTGGCACCTCGATGTCGGCTCATCACATCCTGGGGCTGGAGCAGGTCCCAAGGGTTCGGCTGTTCGCCGATTAAAGTGGTACGTGAGCTGGGTTTAGAACGTCGTGAGACAGTTCGGTCCCTATCTGCCGTGGGTGTTGGAGACTTGAGAGGATTTGTCCCTAGTACGAGAGGACCGGGATGAACATACCTCTGGTGCACCGGTTGTCGCGCCAGCGGCACAGCCGGGTAGCTAAGTGTGGACGGGATAACCGCTGAAAGCATCTAAGCGGGAAACCCACCTCAAAACAAGGTCTCCCCAAGGGCCGTGATAGACCATCACGTCAATAGGCCAGGTGTGGAAGCGCAGTAATGCGTGCAGCTGACTGGTCCTAATCGCCCAATAGGCTCATTCCAAGGCCCCTTAAAAGGGCAACACACATGCACAGCAGTCATCCACTCTCAACACAAAATCATACACACCAACCCATCCACTTCCAGTCCAACCCCATACCGGGGAGACTGGATGACCTGGTGGCCATGGCGGGGAATGATCCACCCGATCCCATCCCGAACTCGGCCGTGAAAACCCCCAGCGCCCATGATACTGTGCCTTAAGGCACGGGAAAGTCGGTCGCCGCCAGGTCTTCCAGTCTCCCCCACAACCGCGGGGTGGAGCAGCCCGGTAGCTCGTCAGGCTCATAACCTGAAGGTCATAGGTTCAAATCCTATCCCCGCAACCATATATAAGTGTCTGAAAAGACAAGAGAAAAGCCACCCTTAAGGGTGGCTTTTTTTGTGTTCAAAAACCACCGCAGGAAACACATAGGAAACAGACGGAAAGGTAATCCGGCGCATTTTTGTCGAAGGTCACAAATGCGTGAAAGTGGGGAGGGGCATCCCGTCGCCTGTTTCAGGGTATGATCCTGCCCTGTCGAGTCAGGACAGTCTCCCCTCTGCTGTCCATAACTGGAGTAGCAGGAAAGCCTCATGGCCGCAGACGAACTCACGGGACTGATCAGATATCTCGGTCAGGATGACTGGCAGGACTGTTTCGCGGAAGTGCTCGGCGATCACATCGGTCCGGCGCTGGAAGCGGGCGACATCACGTTCGAGGATCTGGCGGAGATGATCGGCCCCGACGTCGCCATGACACTGTGGGGCTGTGCCTTCGAGGATTTTCTCGGGCAGGACCGGGACGATGGTCGGAACATCGTTGACGTCTATCTGAAACGCCGGGGCTGGAAGGAAGGGCCGCGCAACAGCGCCTATATGCGTGCGCTCAGGGCTTCGGTCATGAGCCTGTATGAAGTCTCGGACATCAGACCCGGCCAGAGCTTCACGGCGCGTGACCTGCTGCGGGGTGGCGAGCCTGTTCTCGTGCATGAAGGCACCGCCACCCGGACACTCAGACAGTGGGACCGGATTGCAGCGCGCCTTGTACCGTCCAATGGAAAGACCATTCTGGCAGGTGGACTGCTCGCCTGTTCACGGGGCGCCTGTGAGTGAACTGCCCCGGGTTTACCGGAGAGTAAAACTCTCGGAGGATGAACCCTATGGTAGAGAAGAAGAAAACATCGCGTTATTCGCCTGAGTTCCGTGAGCGCGCCGTGCGCCTTCTGGACGAACATCGATCGGATTACCCGAGCATTTCGGCAGCCTGTCGGGAGATTGGTGGCAAGCTTGGCTGTTCGGGAGACAGCCTGCACGACTGGTGGAAGCAGGCGCGGCGAGATGTTGGTGCACAACCGGGACCGACCACAGCCGGGACGGCACGGATCAAGGCATTGGAGCGTGAGGTTCGTGAACTGCGTCAGGCCAATGAGATCCTCAAGAAAGCTTCGGCTTATTTTGCGCAGGCGGAGCTCGACCGCCCGTTTCGCAAATGATCGCGTTTATTGAAGCCTGTCGTACCGATTATGGGGTCGAGCCAATCTGTCGCGTTCTGCCGATTGCCCCTTCCACGTTTTATCATCAGGCGGCCATAGCGAGAGATCCGGCCAGAGCCAGCATACGAGCACAATGTGATAGGGATCTGATGGCGCATATCCGTCGGATCTGGCACGACAACCGTAATGTTTATGGTGCGCGCAAAGTCTTGCACAGCCTGCAGCGCGAAGGACGGAAGGTCGCGCGCTGCACTGTCGAGCGCCTGATGCGGCAGATGGGCCTGAAGGGGGTGATCCGGGGCAGGAAGGTCATCACGACCCGTCCGGATACGGCGCGTCCCTGTCCCGATGACAGGGTCAACCGGCAGTTCCGGGCCGAGGTTCCCAACCAGCTCCGGGTCTCGGACTTCACCTATGTCCAGACCCGGAATGGCATGGTCTATGTGGCGTTTGTCATTGATGTATTCGCCCGCAGGATCGTGGGCTGGAAGGTCTCGACCTCCATGACCACCCAGTTCGTGCTCGATGCCCTTGAACAGGCCATCTGGCAACGAAAGCCTGCAGGAAATAAGGTGCTGATCCATCATTCGGACCGTGGATCACAATATCTGTCGATCCGATATACCGAACGCCTGGCGCTGGCTGGCATCGATGCCTCGGTCGGCACGGTCGGTGACAGTTACGATAATGCACTGGCGGAGACGATCAACGGTTTATACAAGGCCGAAGTTATCCATCATCTGGGGCCATGGAAATCCATGGTGCAGGTCGAATGGGAAACACTCAGATGGGTGGACTGGTATAATAATCGACGCCTATTGGCACCAATTGGCTACAGGCCTCCCGCCGAAGCCGAACGCGCCTTCTATGCAGATCAGAGCAGACTTGATATCGCAGCCTGAGCGCTGAACAAATCGCTCTCCGGTAAACCCGGGGCAGTTCATACAGGCGTAATTTACGGTTTTTCCCTACGGATATCCGGCATCCGACCTTCTGTAGTTGAGTGCCGTCGCTGGTGACGTGCCTCTCCAGACCCTTGTCTGCCGATTTGGGCAGGTACCCTGCCGTCCAGTTGGGAATGCGGCCGCCCAGTATCATGGTCAGCCCGCCAGTTGGTCGGAACCTGGCGGGCCTGCGTTATGCCGGCTGTTCCATGCCGTGCAGTTCCTGGAAACGTTGTGCCGCGTGGGTGAGGCGCCGCATGAGCAATGTGCAGGATGTTGTCGTATGTTCCGACAGGTAGAATGAAACCCCCAGGGCGAGGGAGGCCGATCCCCGCGTGACCGGCACCGGCACCGACATGCCCCCGATATTGGGAATGAACTGTCCGTGCTCCTGGTCAAACCCATCCTGCCGGGCGCGCTGGACGCGCGCCATCGTCTCGCGTGGGCAGTAGGCGTAATGATCACGTAGATATGGCGTGTTGTGGCTCAGGACCTGTTCCTGTTCCGACTCCATGCATCCGGAAAGCAGCATGAGCGAGGCGCTGCCTGCCCCTATGGGTATCCGTCCGCCCACGCCACGGCAGAGGGAGGGTGTCTGGTCACTGCCAAAACAGGCATCGATGCAGATTGCGTCAAAGCCCTGCCGACGGAACAGAAAGAACGCATCCCCCGCCGCTACGGCCAGCGAGGCGATCATGCGTTTCCATTCACGCGTGTGAACTGCGGTGGAATGGGAAAGCCGGACAAACTCCATGCCGGTGCCGACGCGGCGGTAACGGCGTGTTTGTGGTACCTGCTCGATCAGTTTTCCACGCTGGAGCGAGGCGAGGAGGCGATGACATGTTGTCTTGGCAAGGCCGTCGCTGCGGGCAACGATATCGGCCAGGGCAAGGCCCGTTGTTCCTGCATTTTCAACAATTTGCAGCAGGCGCATGGCCTTCTGGATCGTTCCTGAAACATTCTTGTCCAAATTCATGTTCAACTCACTATTCGGAATAGTGGAGAGACTGCCCTTAAATTATGGCGAAAGTTGTTGATCGACCGCAACATTTTTTCCCATCCTGCTCTGACCGGCAGAAAGGGATTTGCTGCCTGGAGGGACATGTTGCTCAAAATGGTCATGACAGCAGGTCGTTCACGCTTTTACGTCCTGGAAACAGGGAAGGGTCCATCGTGCCTTTTCATGATCCATGACCGCCGAAGGAGAGGCGTATGCTCCGTCTTGTAATGCGGCATATTGTCGGCAGCGTGGGGTTGCTGGTGGCGGTTTCCATGACAGGATTCACGCTTCTGCGTCTTGCGCCCGGTGGCCCGCTGGCACAGTTCGCGCTGGCGCCGGGCATGACGCAGGAACGCCTGCGGACAATCGCGCACCAGATGGGCCTGGACCAGCCTTTGTGGCTGCAGTACCTGCGGTGGCTCGGGGCCATTCTTCTGGGCGACTGGGGCCGCTCCTACCGTGACCAGCAACCGGTCACGCATGTCATCGCGACCCATCTGGGGGCAACGACGGAACTCGTGGCCATTGTCATCCTGATCTCCTTCCCTATTGGCGCGGCGCTGGGGCTGTGGGGCGCGCTGACGACGGCCCGGATCGTGGACCGGGTCATTTCAGTTTTCAGCATGGTCTGTTATTCGGCGCCCACTTTCTGGATCGGCCTTGTCCTGATCTATGTTTTCTCAATTCGCTTCGGCCTGCTGCCTGCCGGTGGAATGGTCTCGCCGGGCACATCATCCTTCATGGACCGTGTCCGTCACCTTGTACTCCCAGTATCGGTGCTGGTAACGGTCATGGTGCCGGTCTGGTGCCGCTATATGCGTGCCTTTGCCGAGGATGTGCTGCGACACGACTATATTCGCACGGGCCTGGCCATGGGACTGCCCGCATGGCGTGTCTATGGCCGGCATGTGTTGGGCAACGCCATGCTGCCCATGATTTCGGTGCTGGGCACGCAGGTGCCGGCACTGCTGGGCGGGACGCTGATAACGGAGACGGTGTTCATCTGGCCGGGGATCGGTCGGCTGTTCCTCGACTCCCTGCAGTATCGCGATTACCCGGTCGTGATGGGCATCCTCATGTCCAGCGCGATCTGCGTTATTGTCGCGGCCATCATCGCGGAAACCTGTTACCGGTCCATTGATTCGAGGCTGGCGTTATGATGGTGTCGTTGCGTCGGCCGCGCGGCATCATGGACATGCAGGTATGGTCCCTGCTCAAAAGGGGTGGCCCCGTTACCAATGTCTCGCTGGTGTTCGTTGTGGCCATGGTCCTGGCATGCATGGTCGGGCCGTGGGTGCTGCCGTACAATGCGCGCCATATCGACCTGCAGCATCATTTCCTGCCGCCCTTTTCGGGGGGGCATGTGCTGGGCACGGATGAAATCGGGCGCGACAGCCTGGCCAGGCTGCTCATGGGGGGGCGCGCCTCGCTTGAAGTCGGGCTGACGGCCACCGCCATCAGCGCCACCATCGGCATGTTCGCGGGGATCCTGACGGGCACGGGCATCGGGGGATGGGCGGTCCGGTGGCTGCTGCGGGTCATCGTGAGCCTGACTTTATGCTTCCCCGCGATTTTCCTTCTGCTGACGCTGGCGTCGATCATGGGACCGTCGGTTTCGACGATCATCATCATCATCAGCTTCGTGATCTGGACGGAAACGACACGGGTCGCGGATATCCAGACCCGCACCCTGATGCAGAAGGATTTTGTCGCCGCCGCCATCGGCATGGGGGCGACGCGGTGGCATATCATCATGCGCGAGATTCTGCCCAATGTACTGCCCGTGGTCACGGTGACATCCACGCTGAACCTGGCGCGCGCCATCTTGCTGGAAGCCTATGTCAGCTATCTGGGTTATGGCGTACAGCCGCCGGACCCAAGCTGGGGCAGCCTGCTCAACAACGCGCAGGAATACCTGGTTTCGGATCCGTGGTTGGCGATTCTTCCGGGGCTCGCCATCACCCTGACGGTGACCGCGATCGGTTTCGTGGGGGAAGCGGTGCGCGATGGTCTGGGCCTGAAGAGGGACCAGGCATGACGCGCGATACCGTTCTGGATGTAAGCGGTCTTTCCGTAAGCTTTGGCCGCAATCGTGGCGCGGTCGTACCTCCCGTGGTCGAGGATGTATCCTTCAGCGTCCAGCGCGGCGAGATTGTCTGCCTGGTAGGGGAAAGCAGCTCCGGCAAAAGCGTAACCTCGCTGGCGCTGATGGGGTTGCTGCCCCCTTCCGCACGGGTCAGCGGAGAGATCGTGCTGCATGGCAAGGAGGAGGGCGAGTCTGGGCTCAACCTGCCGCAACTGTCGCGCCGGGCCCGAAACCGCATCCGTGGCCGTCGGATCAGCATGGTCTTTCAGGATCCTATGAGCAGCCTGGACCCGATTTTCAGCATCGGGAACCAATTGGTCGAGGTCCTGCGCTGCCATAATCCCGTCTCGCGCGTGGTGGCCTGGGGGCAGGCGATCGACTATCTGGATGCGGTTGGCATCAACCAGCCCGATGCCTGCATGAACCGCATGCCGCATGAACTCTCCGGTGGCATGCGCCAGCGTGTCATGATCGCCATGGCGCTGGCGGGCAAACCGGAACTCCTGATCGCCGATGAACCCACCACCGCGCTGGATGTGACCGTGCAGGCCCAGGTGCTGGACCTGATCATGCGCCTGCGTGAACAGACCAGCATGAGCGTGATCTTCATCACCCACAACCTTGCCGTCGCATCGCGCATCGCGGACCGGATCATTGTGATGTATGCCGGGCAGATTGTTGAGAATTCGCCAGCCGGCAGCTTTTTCAGCCGGCCCATCATGCCCTACAGCCGCGCCCTGCTTGAGGCGCTGCCCACAGTGGAGATGATCCATCAGGGGCAAAGGCGGCTGAACACCATCGTGGGCAATGTGCCCGGTCTTGCCGAGCGGCCAAGGGGATGTCGTTTTTCGCCACGTTGCGCCCATGCGGACGCCATCAAATGCGAAACTGCCATGCCCGTGCTGCAATCGGTTGATACGGACCATCTGGTGCGATGCAATCGCTGGAAAGAGATCGAGGCATGACGCAGCCCGATACGGTCCTGTCGGTCCGGAACCTCAACAAGGTCTATCAGAACGCCGTCTCATGGGGCAGGCCCGGGAGCAAAAGCCATGTCGTGCGCGATGTGTCCTTTGACATGCGGCAAGGTGAAATCCTTGGCCTAATGGGCGAATCCGGATCGGGCAAGACGACGCTGGGCCGCCTTGTCCTTCAGTTGCTTCCCCTGACATCGGGGCAGGTCATGCTGGAAGGCCGTGAACTGTCGGCCATGACAATGCAGGCCCTGCGCCCATTGCGCGCGCGCATGCAGATGATTTTTCAGGACCCGCTCTTCGCCTTCAACCCGCGACATACGGTCCACCAGATTCTGAGCATGCCGCTACGGCTCCATCCCGAACTGGTGGCGCGCCATGGTCCGGTAAATGGACAGATCAGCCAGATTCTGGCGCAGGTCGGGCTGCCGCAGGACATACTGCATCGCTACCCGCAGGAGTTTTCGGGCGGGCAGAGGCAACGCATCGGGATCGCCCGCGCGCTGATCCTGCGGCCTTCGCTGGTCGTGGCGGATGAAGCGACATCGGCGCTGGATGTCTGCGTGCAGGCGCAGATACTCAACCTGTTGCTGGACCTGCGCGATCAACTGGGCCTGACAATCCTTTTTATCGCCCATGACCTGACGGCCATGGGGCTGGTATGTGACCGGGTGGCGGTCATGCTGCGGGGGCGGATTGTTGAAATCGCCCCGACGGCCGAACTGTTCAGCAGGCCGCGCCATCCCTATACCGCCAGCCTGCTGCAGGCCATTCCCCGTATCGGGAGCCGGGCGGCCACCGCCTCTTCCGCAGTCGTTCCGGCAAGGATCGCAGCGGGACAGGACATGGATCATGGGTGCCCTTTTCGCATGTCATGCCGTTGGGCGGTGGAAGTGTGCGCCCGGACTGACACGACATTGCGACTGTTCGAGGACGGCCACTGGTCGGCCTGTCACCGCGAGGACCTGGAACTTCCAGGAATCTGAGCAGGAATAACAATATAATAGGAGGCTGTTGTCATCATGGGACCAGTAGTGACTTCTATCGAGACGGATCCCGTTCCGCCTGCCCAGGCCGACGTGGTTGTTATTGGCGGCGGCATTGTCGGGGTCAGCACGGCCTATTTCCTGGCCAGGCAGGGCCTGTCGGTTGCTCTGTGCGAAAAGGGATATATCGGCGGCGAACAGTCCAGCCGTAATTGGGGCTGGGTGCGCAAGAACGGCCGTGACTGGCGTGAACTGCCGCTGATGCTGGAAAGCTTCCGTATCTGGAAGGGGTTTGCCGCGGACAATATCGATACCGGCTTCAAGATCTGCGGGGTTCTGTCCGTTGCCCGGTCCGAAGCGGATCAGGCGCGTCATCACCGCTGGGTTGAAGAATCCATGCCATACCAGATCGGTTCGCGCATTATCGACGGGGATGAAATCCGCAAGGTGCTGCCGGGTCTTGCGCGTCCGTTCCGTTCGGCTCTGTACAACCCGACGGATGCACGCGCCGAACCGCAGAAGGCCGCCCCGGCCATTGCAACCGCCGCCCGTAACCTGGGCGCCAAGATCGTAACCAATTGCGCGGTACGCGGGCTGGACCGCCAGGGTGGGCGTATCTGCGCCGTTGTGACGGAGAAAGGGGTTATCAAAACATCATCCGTCGTACTGGCGGGCGGTGCGTGGTCGCGGCTGTTCCTTGGAAATTACGGGGTGACGATTCCACAGCTCAAGGTTCTTTCCTCGGTTGCCCGTACGGCGCCGGTTGAAGGGCTGCCGGAAACATCGGCTTATCTTGGTGATGTCGCGTACCGCAAGCGTGAGGACGGAGGCTACAATATCGCGCCTTCCACGGGGTTGAATGTACCGGTCGTGCCCGACCTGTTGCGGTTCATGGTGAAATATCTGCCTGCGTTCAAGGCGGACCGCAAGACCGTGAAGCCGCGCCTGGACAACCGGTTCCTGACGGAACTGATGACGCCTAGGCACTGGCCGCTGGACATGCCATCCCCTTTCGAGGCCGTGCGGACCCTTGATCCCACGCCTGCGATTAGCAAGGCGCGTGCGGCCGTGGCGACGCTGCAATCCATGTTTCCCAACGCAGGCAAGCTGTATGTGCTGCAGTATTGGGGGGGCATGATCGACGTGATGCCCGATGCGGTTCCCATTATCAGCCCGGTGCCCCAGTTGCCGGGCCTGACCCTTGCCACCGGTTTTTCCGGCCATGGCTTCGGGATCGGGCCGGGGGCCGGGCGGTTGACCGCGGAAATCGCGACCGGCGCAACCCCCGTGGTTGACCCGCATCCGTTCCGTATCGGTCGCTTCACGGATGGTTCACCCATTGTCGTTGATGGCGGATTCTAAGGGTTTTTGGCATCCAGAGAAGCAATTGGAATATCATTCGTGAGTGAGAACCGTAATTTTTCTCCTGGCAGGCGTCGTTTCCTGTGTGGCGGGGCGGCGGCAGCGGCGGCAGTGGTGCTGCCCCGGCCCGCACGGGCTGCGGATGGGCCCGCCGCGGGAAAAAACCAGGTCGTCATCGGCATTTCACAGGAACCCACGGTATTCAATCCGCTTCTGCCGCATATCGAGGTTGATGAAGGGATCTATCTGAACCTGTTCAGCCCCCTATGGTCCATTGACGACAAGGCCCGGCTTTGCCCGGAACTGGCTCGTGTGGTGCCGACGCAGGAAAACGGGCTGGTATCCGAAGATGGTCTGGTCTGGACCATTCCCCTGCGTGAGAACGTGCGGTGGCACGACGGGCGACCTTTTTCCGCCAATGATGTCATGTTTACCCTTGCGTTGCTGAAATACACGGAATTCCCTGCATTCAGCCGGCAGGGATATGAATACATGGAGCGTGTGGAGCAGACTGGCCCGTTTGAAATTCGCTGGCATATGAACAAGCCGTTTGCCCCGCTTCATTCCATTGTCGCCAATACTTTCATTGTACCGCGTCACAAATTTGAATCAGTTGAAAAATGGTCCGAAAGCCATTTTGCCGAACATCCGGTGGGAACCGGCCCCTTCCAGTGGGAGCAGCGGCTATCGGGGGAAAAGATCGTAATGAAGGCGAATCCCCTGTTTTATGGAGTACGGCCCGCACTCGATTACGTCACGTTTTCCTATATCCCTGACCTGACGGTCATGTTTACCCAGTTTCAGGTCGGAGCGATCGACTATATCGGCATGCAGGGAATCCCGCCCAACCGTTATCATGAGGCCCTGCAGATCCCCGGGCGGCAGATCATCGCCATTCCACAGGCTTTTCTCGAAGGATTTATTTTCAATACGGGGCGGCCGCAGTTCCAGGAACAGGCCGTGCGCAACGCCATATACATGGCTCTTGATAAGGAAAGTGTGCGTAAATACCTGTATCAGGACATTCTGGAATCCACGGAATCCTATCTGCCGCGACAATCTCCATATTTTAACCCCGATCTGCCCCCACATGTGTTTGATCCGGCACAGGCCCGGCATATCCTGGCGGATGCGGGTTGGAAAAAGGGGCGCGATGGCATCCTGCAAAAAGAGGGGGTGCGGCTGGAATTCACTAATTCCACGACATCGGGCAACCAGTTGCGTGAGCAGACGCAGGAAGTATTTCAGGAAAACCTGGCGGATATTGGCATGCGGATGCACATCCGCAACATGCCGCCTGCTGTCATGTGGGGAGAATACTGGATCATGTCTGAATTTGATACGGCCCTGTCCTCCGTTGATTACATGCTAGGAGCCGATCCCGCATGTGGATCGTATTTCGACAGCAGAAATATTCCAGCCCACCACGGTGCGGGCCAGAACATATTTGAATATGAAAACCGGGAGGTGGACCACCTTCTGCATATGGGGAACATGACCCTGGATACAACAAAAAGGAAAGAAATATACGATCAGGTACAGGAGGCATTACGTCGGGAACTGCCCGTGGCGCCCCTGTTCCAGGTTGTTTCGATAGAGGGGAAGAAAACCAGCCTGTCCGGTTGTCGGCCCAATATCAATGTCCGTTCCACATGCTGGAATGTTCATGAATGGCAGTGGATGTAATTGGTATTTTCAACATCAATATTTAATGGAAAGGTCGATGGACATGAAAATTTCATACGCCCCATATAACGAACATGACTGCAGCATGACATGACAATAAAGCAGGGCGAAACGGAAATGAAAACAGGCCGTGTGGTGATGATTTCCGGTGCCAATCGTGGAATCGGCGCGGCATTGTCGGCGCGGTTGCAAGCGGATGGATGGTCCGTCAGTGCGGGCGTGCGTAATCCGGATGTGCTGCAACTCGGGGCGCCACACCTTGTGTGTCCGTTTGACGCGAACCGCCCTGAATCAGAACAGGAATGGACTGAAAAGACCTATGCACATTACGGACGTATTGATGCAGTGATCGCCAATGCCGGGATCATGACACAGGGGTCGTTTCTGGATGTAGGGGACGCGGCGCTGGAGCATATGTTCCAGATCAATGTGCTCTCACCCGTCAGGCTTGTGCGGGCGGCCTGGCCGCATCTGGTCAGCAGCGGGGCAGGGCGTGTCGTCATTGTATCATCCTTATCGGGAAAGCGCGTAAAATCAGCACGATCAAGTGCTTATGCCATGACGAAGCACGCGGTGGTTGCGCTGTCGCACGGAATTAAACGGGTGGGGTGGGCTGATGGCGTGCGCTCGACGGTGGTTTGCCCCGGTTTTGTCGCAACGGATATGGCGCGTGGCATAACAGGCCGTGATGAAAACAGCATGACGCAGGCAGATGACATTGCGATGCTGGTCAGTTCCGTACTGGATATGCCCAATACAGCCAATATCGCTGAACTTTGCATCAGTTGTCAGGAAGAGGATCTTTACTGATGAAAAGAAGTCATGCGTTGTCGCATAAAGAACTTTTAAACCGGGAGCGGGCCTGTTTTACCCGAAAGCAAGCCTTGCGTCCAACCTGCCGGGAGAGATGCAAATGAGCAGTAACCAGCCCTATATCCGGCTCAATGATAATACGATGATGCCGCAGTTTGGTCTTGGTGTATGGAAAACGCCCGCGGCAGAAACGGACAGTATTGTGCGGCACGCGGTGGCGGCCGGATACCTTGCCGTGGATACTGCTGCGATTTACAGAAACGAGGAAGGTGTGGGCGCCGCACTGGCGGAGCATCCCGACATTCATCTCACGACAAAGGTGTGGAATGATGATCAGGGGTACGACACGACCTTACATGCGTTTGATACAAGCATGCAGAAGTTACGGCGTGAGACCCTTGATCTTTATTTGATCCATTGGCCCAGACCTACTGAAGGCAAATTTGTCGATACCTGGAAAGCCCTGGTCAAACTGCGCAGAGACGGGCGGGTTCGTTCGATTGGCGTGTCGAATTTCCGTGCGGAGGATATCGACCGGATCACGGAGGCGACGGGAGTAGCGCCAAGCGTTAACCAGATTGAACTCCATCCACGTTTTCAGCAGCATGCACTGCGCGCCTATAACGAGAAACATGATATCAGGACCGAATCCTGGAGTCCGCTAGGTCAGGGAAAGATCCTGGAAGAACCGGTCATTACAGCCATCGCCCGCAAGCACGGCAAGACGCCAGCGCAGGTCATTATCCGCTGGCATCTTGATAATGGACTGATCGTCATCCCCAAATCGGCCATGCCGAAACGGATTGATGAGAATATAGCGGTATTTGACTTTCATCTGGATGCACCAGACCTGAAGCAGATCGCTGGACTGGATTGCGCTGATGGTCGTATCGGCCCCGACCCTTCAATATTTTGATATTGGACCGATATTCACGATTATGAGCAATTCCGCAATTAAAATAGGGATATATAGTTGTAATTCCATGTGATTTTTATTTCGGATAGCTATGAACCGTTTTGTTTGAAAGGCATCAGTCATGTTTGTGCAACTTGTTTGCGAACCTGGTCTGGGGCATTTTTTCATTTCATTGTAACAACTGTTGCATGAAGCACACGATGGGGAAGTAATATTAAAAATAATAAATTTTTACTTGAGGGAAACAACCGTGCCGGGACATAATATTTATACGTCCGGCAAGCATGTAACAGCCTGAACATAAAGGTGGCCATGCGGCGATTGGTGAGGGGAAGGGCGTCATGTCTGGTCCGGTGTCGTGTCGGAAGGTCGTCAGTTCTACGGGTTCTGTCATAGCCATACGTTATGGAATGAGCATGAAATATTATTGGACATCGTTCTTTTACTGAAATAATGTTAATTATGAATAAATGGACGAAGTAAGTGAACCTGAAGGTTATAAAAATAACTTGAGGTAAGCCGAAGTCGTGTAAATAATGTTACGTTAAGATAACAAATTATGCAGGGTGGACGGACAGCGGCGTCATGCTGTTCGGGTGTTTCGTGGATAACAGTGTGGGGTTCGGTCGGAAAGAGACAGGATATCATGATGAAGTCCGAAATTATGAAACCCGGAACGTGTCATATCAAGCACGGACTGGAATTTGCCACCTCTGTCATGGAGCTGGCGTGTGTCTCTCGGGGATCTTCCTGAAAAATGAGTTTTTAACCTCTAGAAGTCATGGACCATAATCAGGTTGAGTGGAAGGCAGGACTTTAATAGGTGGGTGTAGGCATTCCATGCCGACCTGTCTGGGGCGGGCTGGCTGTCTTTATATTGTCCTGATGATCTTCAGATAGTTGATCGGCATGCTTTTTCATTGACGTGCCTGATCTGGCACATATCAGCTTATGCTAATGTGTGAAGTCATCCCTATCAGCCTTTTTATTGTCATGCTGTAAGTCGGAGTTGATAATGCACGGTCATTTTTCTTCGCGTAGGACCATTATTTCGCTGGCCTCGATAACGGCATGCATGATCTGGCAGGGAGTTGCCCATGCTGACGATACCATACCGGCAACAGGGCAGGGCACGAGGGCAAAGTCGTCCCAGGCTTCGGGCCAGCGGACAGGGGTGGGCAGGTCACAGTCCGCTCGTACCACGCTGCATACATCAAGCAACCTCGCATCGGGGCGGCAGGCTTCGGGCGCAAAAGGGCGTACGAATGGTGTTGAGGCGGATGGCGCAGGTGAGGCGATCATTGTTACGGGCACGCATGCCAGTAACAGGCGCGCCTATGATTCCGTCAGCCCGATTTCGGTGATTTCAGCGGCTGCCCTGCAACATACGGGCCAGGTCAATCTGGCGGATGCCCTTGTCAGGATGGATCCGTCCATCACGGCAGAGCAGGTGGGCAAGGGGGGGGCAAGCCTTGTTTCATCAATCCGTATGCGCGGGCTCAGCCCTAACGAAGTTCTTGTGCTGGTTGACGGCAAGCGTCGGCACAATTCGGCAACCATCAGCATTTCCACGGGCACGGAAAAAGGGTCGAGTGGCGTTGACCTGAACATGATTCCGGCCAGCGCGATCGATCACATCGAGATCCTGCGTGATGGCGCGGCTGCGATGTACGGCTCGGACGCTATTGCTGGCGTGGTCAACATTGTTCTCAAGAAACGGGTAACGGGTTTTCAGGGCAGTGTACAGACAGGCGCCAATGCCTATAATGGTGATGGCTGGCAGACGCAGGTCAACCTTGGCGGTGGTATCACGTTTGGCGGTAGTGGCTATTTCCGTATCGATGGCCAGTACATGCATACTGATCACATGGAGCCACGTACTTATGATGTAGGTTCAACGAAGTATAATTTCCCCTCTGATATCAATCATATCAATAGTACGCCTGAAGAAACGCGCGGAAGCATTGGCATATCATTCGGTGGGGACCTGGCAACGAATGTACATGGATATGGCAGTGTGACATATGCCCATCGCCATGATGAGCAGTTCCAGAACTATCGTTATCCGAATTCCCTGCCGGCATTATACCCCAATGGGTATTCCCCGATTGAAACCAACGATGAAAATGACTTCAATGCCAGTCTTGGCATAAAGGTTGATGACCTTCTGGGCTTCAACTGGGATTTCAGTACAACTTATGGCGAGGATATCAGCCGGATCGATACGATCAATACCGCCAACATCGATCTGTATGAGCTGACGGGTTCCACACCCACTCATATGAACGATACACAATATAGTTTCTCCCAATGGACGAACAACATCGACCTGCGCCGTAACTTCAAGATCGGCAATGTCGTGCCCATGACGCTGGCCATGGGTGCCGAGCAGCGGCTGGACATGTACCAGCTCTGGGCAGGTGAACCGGCATCCTATGAAACTGGTGGCGCCCAGGGGTATTCCGGCCTGATGCCCTCAAACGCTGGCAAATGGGATCGCGATATCTGGGCAGCCTATATTGATGGCGACTTCCATCTCACACCCAAATGGGAACTCGATTTCGCGGGTCGCTTCGAACACTACACGGATGGAACGGGCAATAACGAAACGGGCAAGGTCTCCACACGATACAACTTCAACAGGCGGATCGCGATCCGTGGCACGATCAGTAACGGTTTCGAAGCCCCCACCCTTCTGCAGGAGCATTTCAGTTCCACCAATGTCGGGCCGACCAGCGCGACCGGCCTGCTGTCACCCACCAGCGCGGGTGGTGAATATCTTGGTGGCCAGCATCTGAAGGCCGAACGCTCGACCAGTGTTGAAGGCGGTGTCATTCTCGAGCCAATCGACCGCTTCCATATTTCCGCCGATGTTTACCAGATCGATATCCGTGACCGTATCTATGTGGGCAGTTCCACCTATGGCGAAGATGCTGTTAAGGCGATCGGCCTGAGTGGCGCCTCCCTGGCAAGCACCGTGCTGGCCAGCAATGTCAGCGCGGTCACATTTGCCAATGTAGGCACAACCAGAACCCAGGGCCTTGATATCCGTGCGGATTATGTCTGGCGCTCGCCACGGTTCGGCACATTCAGGCCCCTGCTCGCGCTCAGTCTGAACCGCACACGGCTGCGCCACAATAATACGGATCAGAACGGCAACCCGTACCTGAACCAGCAGACAACCTCTTTCCTGACCACGGCGTCACCGCGCAGCAAGATCATCCTGGAACTGAACTGGAATCTGGGCAAATGGGATGCAACCGTTCGTCAGACCCGCTATGGCCAGACAACCACCATGATGACATACGAGGATCAGGCCGTGGGCACCTGTAACGGACAGGCGCTGTCGTTCTCCAACTCGTGCTGGCTGCAGTTCCATAATACGCCTGCATGGCTGACCGATCTCGAAATCGGATACCGTCCGACCGAAATGATCCATGTGGCGGTTGGCGCGAACGATATCTTCAATGTGCGTCCGCGCAAGGTTCCCCTCAGCGTCAATTACCGTGGCGCAAGTCCGTATGACCTCAATTCCTCGGGAATTTCATATACGGGCGGATATTACTACGCGCGTGTCGATGTGAAAATGTAACCCTTCCCCTCTGGCATTTTTGTGGAATAATATCGTTATTGTATCGGAACATATCGGGAGAGGCGTACACGATGCTTCCCGGACGGGGCGGGGATATCAGGCACAGATCCCGTGCAACACCCCAACCTGGCGCGGTAGGACAATCCTGCTGCGCCAGCGTGCGCCGGGCATGCCCCTCCTTCTATTTTTGATTTTCCAGGGAGATCCGACGTGTATTTTAAGATGGCGGCGCTTTTCCTGACCATCGGGGGCTGGCAGTCTGCTTCCCCTGCGGGTTTTTGGGCAGCCCTTCATGCAGGTCAGTCAATACCGCCGGGATGACAATATGATTCGTGCTCGACATTATCCGTCTAAAATCGTGCCTTCCCTTGTTTTGTGCTCTGCGTTTGTGTTTGGCACGCTGGCCGGGCTTTCATCCGGGCGGGCGGAAAGCGCTCCGTCGCCGTCGCTATTGCAGGTCAAGGCCGATGACCACACCGGAAAAGTGCTTGTTACCCTTCCCCCGCCTGATGGTGATGGCGTCTATGGCCGCTATCTCTATGCCAGCGCGTTACGTACCGGGCTCGGCTCGGCAAAGATCAGGCTGGATCATGGGATGCTGGGGCCAACCCAGATCATGGCCTTCCGGAAAATCGGCTCCCATGTTGCCGTTGTCTTTGAAAACCCGAAATTCACTTCTCAGGGTGATGAACAGATCACCAGCGGCGTGAGGCGCAGTTTCGCGTTCAGTGTCATCAGCATGCTTGATATCGTGGGTACCGATCCTTCGGGGCGGGTTGTGGTCGATCTGACCCCTTTCTTCATGCATGATTCAATCGCCATCGCGGAAAACCTCAATGGTGGCGGAATGAAACTGCCGGATACCGGGGATGCAGGCGCGAAAGGCTTCAGGCAGGTGGCCGCCCTGAGCGCGGTTGAAATACCCAGCCTCAAGGTGTTTCCTGAAAACATTGAGGTGGAAGCCGTTCAGACATTTGCTTCTGATACACCTGGCAGGGAAGTCACGCAGATTACTCCTGACCCGCACCAGGTCAGTTTCATCGTGCACCATTCGATCGTCAAGCTGCCAGATCCCGGCTACGTACCCCGAAAATTCGATATTCGTTCAGGGAGCCACGCCACCGGCATATATGATTTTGGCACGGCGCTGGGGCAGGATGTTCTCGTACAGTATGCCAATCGCTTTCGCCTGATCAAGACCGACCCGTCAGCCGCGCGTTCGCATGTCGTCAAACCGATCATCTACTATATCGACAACGCCGCGCCTGAACCGGTGCGTCGCGCCCTTGCCGAAGGGGTCGCATGGTGGAACCAGGCCTTTGAGGCCGCAGGTTATATCGATGCGTTCCAGGTCAGGATCCTGCCACCCGATGCCGACCCGCAGGACATACGCTACAATATCGTCAACTGGAATGAACGTCAGACCAGAAGCTATTCCTACGGTATCGGTGTTATTGATCCGCGTACCGGCGAAGTCATCCGTGGCAATGTGGTGCTGGAAGGCCTGCGCCTAAGGCAGGACATTATTATTTTTGAGGTACTGGCCGGTACTGCAGCCGAGAATACGGGCGGCCCGAATGATCCGGTCCGCATTTCGCTTGACCGTATCCGGCAACTGGCGGTGCATGAAGTCGGGCACACGCTGGGTTTGGTCCATAATTTTTATGGCAGCGTGCAGGACCGTAGTTCCGTCATGGATTATCCGGGCCCACGCATCAACATCCATAATGGCGGCCTCGATTTTTCTGATGCCTATGCAAAAAATGTTGGTCCGTGGGACAAATACGCGATCGACTGGCTTTATGGTGAACCCGGACCCGGGGTGAACCCCGATAAGGATGCGGCGCGCAAGGCACGGGAGATCGAAGCCCGTGGGTTGCGTTTCGGAACGGATATTGACGGGCGAGATGCTGATTCCGCCATGGCCGGTAACAGCATGTGGACCGACGGGGGGGATACACCCGACGATCTTCGCCGCATGCTGCAGGTCCGTGAAATCGCCCTTTCGCATTTCGGCCCCGGCGTCCTGCATCCCG
Organism: Komagataeibacter xylinus; assembly: GCF_009834365.1. NCBI lineage: Bacteria > Pseudomonadati > Pseudomonadota > Alphaproteobacteria > Acetobacterales > Acetobacteraceae > Komagataeibacter > Komagataeibacter xylinus. Next base: position 1,322,511 of record NZ_CP041348.1, read on the forward strand.
GTGACCGCCTTTCCGATCTGCGTCGCAAATTCGTTCCGCTGTGGCTGGTGCATCGCTACGAAGTGGAAGCCGTGGGCAAACTGGTGGGGGGGCTGGATTATCGGTATGCCGTTGCAGGTGGCGGAAGTCCGACACCGGTGTCGGTTGATGGTACAACGCAGAAAGCTGCAATCGATGCCATGCTGGAGACACTTTCCGCCCGAGTCCTGACCGTACCAGCCAGCCTCACGCTCCAGCTTTCATCGGGTGTCAATGGAAACGCCGACCCACAATACGATACGGAGATATTCCGCACCGCGGGCGTCTCCACATTCGATCCGCTGAACGCGGCGGATGTGGCGGCCGAGATTACGCTGGATTCCCTGCTTGGGCCGGACCGGCTGGAGCGTCTGCATATCCAGCACGGCCGTGACGCCGCGCTGCCCGGGCTTGATGACCTGCTTGGCCAGATGTTGACCCGGATTATCGAAAAGCATGGCAGTGCGGTGGAACGGCGCGTGGCTTATCGCACCCTGCTAAGCATGGCCCAGGCCCGCGATAACCCGAAAACCTCACCAGACGTGGCGCTTGCCCTTGCGGGAACCCTGAAAGCGGCCGGTAACCATCTGGCCACCGTGCATGGCAATGAAGAAGAAACACGGTGGAGCCGTGATGCCAGCGCGCTTCTTATGGATCCATCCCGACTTGACAGGGAAGCCGCCAGGATGGCGCGTCCCGCCCCCACGATTCCGCCTGGCACACCAATGGGAGAGGATGAGGAAGACTGGCTTTCGGGCGCCAGCCTCCTGTGATGGATCAGGAGTCCGAAACGCGTCCTGTCTGCACTCGTGTGCCTGAAAAACAGGGTGGGTAAAATAATGGAGTGTATGATGAAACGGGCAGGCGGCTTTTTTATCCTTGGTATGTTGATCTGCGGGGGCGTTACACCGGCTGCGGCTGGAACTATCGCCATCGTGGGGGGCATGGTTTTTGACGGCACGGGCGCAGCGGCGCGGCGCGGCACCATTCTCATACAGGATGACCGGATTACCGCTGTCGGCAGGGATGTGACCGTTCCGGCTGATGCACGCGTCATTGACGTGCATGGCATGGCCGTAACCCCCGGCCTTTATGATCTGCATACGCATTGGGGGCTGGAGGGGACGCCAGCCGATGTCCCGTCCATCGCGCATGCCTATCTTGTTTCTGGTGTCACAACGGTCAATGATTTCAATGAGGAGACGGAAGCCTTTGCACCGTTGCGCACCTGGCTGGTCCGGATGCCTGCGCCGCATGTCAATTTTGCCGCCCGTATCAGCACGCCCGGTGGGCATGGTGCCGACTGGTCGGACCAGGATACGACAAGATGGGCCAGTACAGCCGCAAGCGGCAAGGCCGCCATTGACAGCGTCGTGGCGTATCATCCTGACCTGATCAAGATTTTTACCGATGGGTGGCGCTACGGTCGCATGCCGGATGACACCAGCATGAACGAGCAGACCCTGGCCGCCGCCGTTGCCCAAGCCCATGCCGACCATCTGAAGGTCATGACCCATACCGTGACTGTCGAACGGGGACTTCTTGCAGCGCGGGCGAAGGTCGACTCTCTTGCCCATAGCATGCAGGACCGTGTACTCACATCGGCCGATATAGCCACAATCAGGGCGAGCGGTATGGGGGATATAGCCACACTGGCCGTATATGACCCGGATAAATGGCGCAGGGTGCCTGAACATAAGGTGGCTCCCAACACCAGGCTTTTTGATAACGCCCTGAAGAATGTCAGGAAGCTGTATAAAGCCGGCGTGCCGATCGGGGTCGGTACCGATGCGGGCATGCCCGCCACGCCTCATGGGGAATCCACCCTTCATGAGCTGGAACTGCTGGTTCGCGCTGGCCTTACACCTGCCCAGGCCCTGGTGGCGGCAACCCGCGTCAGTGCGACCCTGCAGGGGCAGCAAACGGACCGTGGCACCATTGCCCCGGGCATGCGCGCCGATATTACCGTGTTCGACGGGCGCCCGTGGAAACATATTGCTGACATTCACCACGTCGCCATGACCATGGTGGATGGTCGACCGCTCATCGGGCTTGGCGCTCTGCCTGATCAGGCCTCGGGCACGGGCTGGCCCGCGCCTGTGCCCGCTGGCAGGCTCATTGATGATTTCGAGCGTGCTGATGGTCGTTCCTCGCTGAACACGCTGCGTAGGGACACCATGGACTGGGGGCAGGATCGAACGGAAGAAGTATCAGGAACCATGACCCGTGAGACGGGCAGGGGAAAAATCCTGTTCATGGCGGCACGCATGGCGGACAAGAAAGACGCATATGCCGGTGTTGCCGTGCCGCTCTCCACCGGGTCTGTCCTGCCTGTTGATGTCACGGCGTATAAGGGGATTACGCTGGAAATTCGTGGCGCGGCGTGTCCCAGCCGCCTTACGGTCACGGGTACTGTCGGCGCAACGTGGAGCGCTCCGGTCAACATGACGCAGGGCTGGCAGACAATCCACGTACCCTTCAGCGCTCTTCAGGTCGTTGACCCGAAGGTGGGGCGGGCGTGGAACGGGCGGGATGTGACGGAAGTCGAGATAGGCCAGAGTTGCCCGGCGGAACACAAAAGCTGGCTGCAGGCAGATAATCTTGCTTTCTACTCCGGTGGCACCAGCCACTAGGAAGCTGTTTGAACTGCCTGCCCACCAAGTTGGCCTGCAAACCATGAAAGTTTTGGTGAAGCTTTTTCCAAGGAACATCAGAAGACGCGGGACCCGGAAACTTTCATTTTCCATCAATGATCTGTCCTTAAAACAATCGCTAATCACACATCGGTGCTTTAGGGGCTGGTCTGGGGATGGGTGTATCCTGGTCCTGGCTGTAGCCTAGGGAATTTCGATCGCCAGTCCAGCCCTGCATGCGATGCGGGCATGTCTTGGGTGAGCAGGATCGAACTTTCCTACAAGGGCTGTCGGGCACATTGTAAACGGGAGAGGCGGACGGAAATTTCAGAAGTGACAAAGAGACCTTATGGTGAGAGCCTGATTTCCGCCCCAGCGCTCTGGAAATGAAGGACGATCCATGCTGCCGCAACGATTGCACCAGTTACGTGCGTTTCTTGCCGTGTATCAGGCCGGGTCGGTCACGCTCGCGGCCGAAATGCTGCATCTTTCCCAGCCAGCGGTCACCAAACTGGTGCATGCGCTGGAGGCCCAGGTGGGTATCGTCCTGTTTGACCGTTCGCGTCGCAGGCTGGCCCCGACACGTGAGGCGGTCGTCCTGCGCAATGAGCTCGATACCCTGTTTTCCACGCTTGACCGTACGGACAGTCTGCTCACCGCATTAAGGAATGGTCTGGACGGGCGCCTTCATATTGCCGCCGTGCCGGCGGTTGGTAACTTTCTCATTCCCGGGCCGCTATCAGTTCACCTTGCACAACGGCCATCACAGGCGTCCGTTACGGTAACAAGTTCGGTGGAAGTGAATTCACTGGTGCAATCGGGGGCCGCGGATATCGGTTTCTGTCTGCCTGTCAATGCGGGTGACATGGTCAATGTCCGGCATATCATCACATTGCCTTCCTTTGTTGCCCTGCCGCGGGCGCATCGTCTTTCACGAAGCCGGTGCGTGGACATCGCCCAACTGGAGGGGGATCCTTTCGTGACAGTCAATCAGAATTATGGTTTTGGCAATCCGCTGGTTGATTTTTTCCGTACACATGGTTTCCATCATGCCCCCAGAGTGGAAACGCAAAGTAATGCGGTCGCATGCGGCCTGGTTGAAGCGGGTGTCGGTTTTGCCATTGTCGATGCGCCAACGGCCTATAGTTACCGGAAGCGGGTTTGCGTATTGCCCATGACCCAGGAGATCAGTTTTCCGATCCGTGTGATCTATCCCCCTTCGGTCGAGCGGTCTTCCCTCGATCGTTTTATCCCGCTGGTGGAAAAGGAACTGGCAAGAATGACTTCCAAAATACTGGAAGAGTCAATCGATCGTGAAGACCCTGTTTGAAACGGGATATTGATAAAAAACGACAACAGTTTCCGGGCGCCGCCTTTTTCCCAAAAGGCGGCGTTTTTTTCGAGGCGTCCTGAAAAGAGCTTCAGCCAGAAACGTCCTTACGGCCTGAGCCCGTCATAACTGGCAGGAATGGGAGCGCAATCATTATTCATTTGCAATGAATGATGTGTTTCAGCAAGATATCTTAAAGCATGCTAATGAACCAGCCCCTTGGAAAAAATAGATTATTTCGAGCGGGAATGTATCGCTGATGTAGGGAAGGTTAAAAATTAAAGTGACGTGAAGCCGTGTTTTTGCGTGACCGCAATGTATTGCATCGGAGGAAACGGATGTGGCACAAAAATCCCTTGCGTCTTTATCTGAACAGCAGATGTTATTGAGCAGACGCTTGTCTCTGCCCATCATAAAAAGACTGTTCAGCCCGTTTCCACGTTTCGTAGCATCAGGGGCACTGCCGGTCAGGGCGGTTATCCGTCGCCTGATGAGTTCCCTCATGACGGTTTTATTTCTTTCAGCCCTGACATTTTTATTGGTACGACTGGCTCCCGGTTCAATTGTTGACAGTATTCTTGGCATGACCGAACGTACGGCGGAACAGGCTGCGGCGGTACGCGCCGCGTATCATCTTGATGATCCCCTGTTCGTGCAATACCTGCGCTGGCTTGGTGGGATTGCGAGGGGAGACTTCGGGCAGTCCTTTATGTTGAACGAGCCTGTTATTGACGTAATACGCAGGGACTTTCCCGTTTCTATTTTCCTTTCAGCATATAGCTTTGTTTTTTCCATGATTGTCGGGTTTTTACTTGGTGTCATCGCGGCGCTTAGGCATGGATGGTGTGGTCGGGCGGTGCTTGTGGCCATTACGTTTGCTTCGTCCATTCCCACCTTCGCCAACGGGTTGATGCTTCTCTGGCTATTTGGAATCATGGTACCCCTGTTTCCTGTTATTGGCCTGGGTAATCCGACCTTTCTGTCGCGTGTCTATCATCTGACGCTGCCCGCCATTGCGCTCAGTATTCCGGGGGCGGCCATTCTCGCACGGACACTCGCCCATGTCCTGCATGTCATTTATCATGAGGAATTCGTTCTTTTTGCCCGAAGCCGGGGTATCGACCCTGTGCGGATATTCATGGCGTATGGCCTGCGTAATGCGCTGGTTCCCGTTATTTCGGTGCTGGGTCTGGTCATTTCCACCACCTTGGTCGGTTCGGTTCTGGTCGAGATGACGTTCAGCCTTCACGGGCTGGGCATGGCCCTGGTTGACGCCATCGAAAACAAGGATGGCGCCCTGGTTCAGGGGATTACGATGATTGTTGCGATCACCATTGTTACGATGAACGCGCTGCTTGATATCGTCTGCTATTTCGCCGATCCCAGAATGCGTGAAAAGAAAAGCTGATGCGTATTGTCACGCTCAGGATCAGCATATTGTTTGCATTGTCCGTTTCCGCACTGATCATGCTGGCAATCGTGTTCGGCCCGGTGCTCGCGCCCTGGCCGGCCGAGCAGCAGGACCTCGTGCACAGTTTCTCCGGCCCCAGTGCCCGGCACTGGCTTGGTACTGATGAACTGGGGCGCGATATTCTCTCGCGTCTCATCATAGGCGCGCGTGCAGCGGTTCTCGGTCCAGTTATTGTCGCACTTGGTGCGATGGCCTGGGGGGCGGGGATCGCGATGATCGCCACGTATCATGGCGGCATGGGCGAAAGCCTGATCGTGTTCTGGATAGACCTCATGTCGTCTGTTCCGCATCTGCTTATTGCGATTGTGGCCCTTGGCATGCTTTCCGGCTCGTATTGGGATGCCATATTCATCATGATTGTTCTGCTTGCGCCGGGCGATGCGCGGATCATCCGCAACGCCACACGGCAGCAACGCAATCTTGCTTATGTCGAGGCCCTGCGTGTGGCGGGCGTGCCGGCCCTGCGGATCATTTTCCGCCATATCTTTCCCTCGGTCGTACCGCAGGGTCTGGTGCAGGCTTCAGCCAATTTCACGACCGGTATCATCATGCTGTCGTCCCTGTCGTTTCTGGGTTTTGGCGTACCCCCGGGGGCTGCCGACTGGGGGCGGATGATGGTCGAGGGCAGGCTGGTCATCGGCCAGAACCCGTGCTGCATGCTGGGGGCAGGGCTGGCGATCGCCTGCACGGCAACATCCGTAAGTATTCTGAGTGACTGGCTGGGAAGCTACCTGAGCACGAAAATGGGGGGTGCCCATGCCCGATAAAAGCAGCCTGCATGTATCTGGCCCTTTACTTGATGTGCGCGGTCTTTCCATCTCGAATAAAAACGGCGTTCTGGTTTCCGATGTCTCGTTTCGTGTCAATGAGGGGGAACGGGTCGGGATCGTGGGAGAGTCCGGGTCCGGAAAATCGTTGAGCATCCGCGCATTGATGGGGCTGTTACCATCGGGGATGCATGTAAGGGGGAATGCAACCTGCCGTACGGGACAACTGGATCTGAATGCCGGGTGGAAGCGGGCACGCTCCGGTTTCGGGATGATTTTCCAGGACCCCTTTACAATGCTCAATCCATTGATGCCCTGCCGTGATCATATTCTCGAAAGCCTGCCCTGCCATCACCCCGCGCAGGCAACCCGGGCGGGGCGGCAGCGGATCGTGGCGGAAAAACTGGCCGAAGTCGGGATTGCCGATGAAGCCGTGGGCGCGCGCCATCCGTTTGAATTATCCGGTGGCATGCGCCAGCGTGTCGGCATTGCCGCGGCACTTGCGCCAGACCCGGAAGTCCTGTTTGCCGATGAACCGACAACAGCGCTCGATCCCGTCACGCAGGCCGCCATCATGGCCCAGTTACGCCAGATCCAGGCGCAACGGCGCATGGGTATCGTTCTGGTCACGCATGACCTCGAACTGGCTTTTGCTTTCTGCACGCGGATTTATGTTCTCTATGCCGGTCGCGTTATTGAGGAGGGGCCACCCCTTGCCCTGCGTGAGCGGCCATTACATCCCTATACACGCAGCCTGATTGATGCCACCCCACCCCTGCGCGTCAGGCTGGAAACACTGCCGACGGTGGCGGGACGGATCCCGGCAGCGGCCAGGATCGGCAATGCGTGCGGTTTCGCGCCGCGCTGCGCGCAGGCGGTGGCGCCATGCTTCCAGGCGGTCCCGCCCCGGCTTTCTCCCGAACCTGATCGCTATAGCGCGTGCCTGCTGGCCAACGGGGTTCCAGCAGCCCCGCGGATGCGGCCCGCAGATGCCGCCCATGGCGGGAACGGATCCGACGGGAATGATATCGTGCTGAACATAACGGGCCTGGGCAAGAACTTTGGCGCGGCCCCGGCAATGCGGCAGGTTCTCCGTGACGTTTCGCTGACAGTACGCCGTGGAGAATGCGTCGGCATCATTGGTGGTTCTGGCTCGGGCAAGACAACACTCGGGCGCTGCATCATCGGCCTCGAGAAACCGGATGCGGGTTCGATCCTGTTTGAGGGGGTCGATATTTCCGATTACCGTCGCCTGTCGGGCAGCAGGTACCGATGGATGCGGCAGCAGGCCCAGATGGCCTTCCAGGACCCGTTTTCCACCCTGACCCCGACCATGACGATCGGCCAGACCCTGCATGAGATTCTTCGTCTCGATGGTCGGGTCACACGGCAGCGGATCGATACGCTGCTGGCAGATGTTGGACTGTCGCCCGAATACGCCGCCCGCCGCCCAAGGGAACTTTCGGGGGGCGAGCGCCAGCGTGTGGCCCTGGCCCGTGCCCTGGCCCGGCAGCCCGCGCTGCTTGTCTGCGATGAAATCGTGTCCGCGCTCGATGTTCTGGCGCAGGCACAGATCCTTAACATGCTGAATGTCATCCGGGTCAGGCGTGGCATCTCCAGCCTTTTCATTTCGCATGATCTGGCAGTTGTGCGACAGGTCGCCACCCGTGTCTATGTGCTTCATCACGGCATGATCGTGGAGGAAGGTGAAACCGGGCGAGTGCTGGATAATCCACGCGACACCTATACCCGCAGCCTCATCGGTGCGGTTCCCCATGGGGTGCCGGCATGATGGGTATCACCGCATCGGGCCGCCATCCGTCCTGTTTCATGCTGATGGGAATGCTGGTGATCTGTGGCGTAGCCCTGGGGCATGGAGTGGCGCGCGATGCGGTCGCGGCACCCACAACGCTCAGATGGGCAATCGGGGGGCCACCACGCGCACTGGATGTCTATCGTGATGCGAGCCTCAATGCGCTGGTGGTGCTGAATGTGCTTTATGACCGGCTTGCCGTGCTTGATGACCTGAAACTCAGGCCCTCGCTTGCCATAAGCTGGCGGCAGACTGATCCGCTGACCTATGTCTATTCGCTTCGTGATGATGCTGTCTTTTCGGATGGCCAGCCGGTCATGGCGGCGGATGTGGCCTTTTCCTTCATGCGGCATATCGGGGCGGGTTCGACTTCGCTGATCGCAGCCCACCTGAAAACGCTGCGTCTTGTCGAGGCGACGGGACCGCACGAAGTGACGGTGCACCTGAAAACACCGGATGCCACATGGATATATGACCCCCTGTTTGTCCCGGTTGTCGAGCAGCAGGATGTGCAGAGGCGTGGTACTCGGTACGGCGCGCCGCAGGAGGTTCCTGTCAGTTCAGGCCCCTATCAGCTTGTGCGTTTTGATGCGGAACACGGCATCGAACTGGTGCGTAATACGCGGTACTGGGGCCCACGGGGCGTGCCGGACAAGGTGACATTCAGCTATATTGCCGATCCGGGTTCGCTTGCCCTGAGCCTCAGGGGCGGGGTCATAGACGGGACTTTCAATCTGTCCCTGACATTCCTTCCGCTTTTTTGCAATCTTCAGGATGTGCATTGCCTGCACGGTGCAGGGCTTGCGCTGGTGTCGCTTATCTTCAACCTTGAGAAATGGCCGTATAACGACATCCATGTCAGGCGTGCCATCGCCTATAGTTGGCCGGCCGCCGATTTTACGCAAAAGGTCATTCATGGCGCCGGGCGGCCCGCCAATACGGCGGTCGCGCCCGGCTTCTGGAGCAACCTGCTCCCGGCAGGCGAGGTTGCCGCCAGTTACGCAAGCCTGCCTACGTTCTCTTTCAATCCCCAGCTTGCGCGTCGGGAACTGGCGGCATCCACTGTGGCAAAGGGTTTTACCGAAACGGTCAGCTTTCCCGATGTCTATCCGGTACTTGGTGAGGCCCTGCAGGTACTGGCGGAAAACCTAGCGCCGCTTGGCATTACACTCAATATCAAGGAAATTCCCTACCAGCGCTGGATCGGCAGGCTGGCCGGGCGCACCGAGCTGGGGCTTGAAATCGCCCACTGGAATGCGGATTACCCTGACCCGAGCGAACTGGCGGTCAGCTTTTACGCAGGCAGCCATGCCGTTGCGGGCCAGTTCAATATCTCCAATTACCGCAATCCCTCTGTTGATCGGATTCTGGACCGGCAGGCGGTGGCTTCTGATCCGGCGGAACGGGCATCGCTTCTGATGCAGGTTCTCCAGATCGTGGCCAATGACATTCCAAACGTCAATCTATACTGGGAAGACTCCTGGATGACGATATCGAACACTTATAAATATCATGACTTTAATGGGCTGAGCACAATGGAGCAGTGGATCTATCGCATAGATACTGTATCGAGCTATCAGAAAGAAGCCAATCCATGAAATTACTTGAACCCGAAACCACCGCGCTCATTGCCATAGACATGCAGCGCAGTGTTGCATCCCATGATGCGGCGCCGCATTCAGCGGCGGAGGTGATCGCCCGGATCGCATTACTTGCAGATACGGCAAGACAGGTGGGAAGCCTGCCCATTTTTGTCCGGACCAGTTTCCTGCCCGATGAATCGGACGCCCCAAAGCGCGTACTGGATGGTCTGGGCCTGAAGCCCGCTGCCCGTGTGCCGGGCTGGGATGAACTGCTTCCTGACATGAAACGCCGCGCAACCGAGCCCGTCATCATAAAACGCAGTTTCAATGCCTTTTACGGGTCCGATCTTGACCTGCAACTCCGGCGCCACGGCATCAGGACAGTGATCATGGCCGGGATTTCAACCAATTTCGGTGTCGAAGGTACGGCCCGAAGTGCCTATGATCACGGATACAGCATCATATTTGCACGCGATGCGATGGCAGCCTCCACGACTGTCATGCACGAAGCATCATTGACCAATGTCTTCCCCTATATTGGGCGTATTCGCTCAACAAGCCAGATCGTTGAAGCCTTCTCACAGTAATTATTTGTGTAAACCATATGGATGAGGCACGGACTCCATGGCCAGAATTGATGACCGGTACGCCACCCGCGAGCGTTTCACCACCCTGCGCGGCCTGCGCAATGAAGCACGGCGACAGCTTTCGGAGGTCGCGTGGAATTACCTGTGGTGCGGTACCGGCGACGAAACCACGGTGCATGAAAATACCGCGATCTTTGATCGTTATAAATTCCGCACACCAATTTTCGCCGGAATTTCCAACCCGGATACTCGGACGCAGGTTCTTGGCCTTGACCTGAGTTTTCCGCTCTTGACGGCTCCGTTCGGGGGAGAGGCAACATTTCATCCGCATGGTCACCTTGCGGTGGGCCGGGCGGCGCAGGCCGTGGGCGTGCAGCAGATGGTGCCCGTCGCGGCGTCCCATACACTCGAATCCGTCGCCGCGGCCAGCCAGGTCGCCGCTATTTACCAGATGACGTTTGTGGGCGATGAAGATGCTGTCGTTGACATGATGCACAGGGCGCAACGGGCGGGTTACCGCTATATATGCGTTACATATTCCCCAATCCGCCAGTGGCGTGAAAGGCTGATGGAAGACCGGTTCTCGCCCCGGACGGACGATGGGCCCGCGAATTTCGGCGAGGGGTTGTCTGATCCGGCCAGCCTTGTGGAACTGCTGAACTTCACGCAGCCCCGCTGGACATGGGAGCAGGCCGCGCGCGTGATCGCCCGTTCACCCCTGCCCTGTATCGTCAAGGGCGTGCAGAGTATTGCCGATGCCCATGCCGCGCTCGATGCCGGTGCCATCGGGTTGTATATTTCCAATTACGGGGGGCGCACGCTTGACCGTGAACCGGCAACCCTTTCCGTTCTTCCGGGCATTCGTGGCGCAGTAGGAAAAGATGTGCCGATCATCCTTGATTCCGGCATTCGCCGGGGCAGCGATATCGCCACGGCGCTTGCCCTGGGGGCGGATGCCGTGGCGGCTGGCCGTATTATCCTGCAGGGACTGGCCGCCGCGGGGGAGGAAGGCGTGCGCCGCACGCTGGAACTGCTGAAGATGGAATTCTGGTCCACGCTGGGCCATCTCGGCTGCTCCCGGGTGTCGGATCTCTCGCCTGCTATTTTTGCCCAGACACCACAGGAATGAGACCGCGATGAAAATCGTCATAATAGGTGCGGGCGCCATCGGGGCGAACTGCGCGTTCCGCATGGCGCAAAAAGGCGCTGAGGTTGTCGTCCTTGAAGCCGTGGTGCCGGGTAGTGGCACATCAGCGACCTCGGCTGCGTGGCTTTCGTCGTTTCCCCAGTTTGGATGGACCGAAAGCCCGGGCCGGGCACGGTTGCGGCGCACGGTACATGCACGCTTCGCCGCCCTGCAGGCCGAACTGGGGGGGGACTGGCTGCATTGGGATGGCACCCTTACGTGGGGACTGCCTTCCGAGCGGGCGGATTTTCGCAAGGCCTTCCATCTCTGCAAGGATCGAGGCGCGGATCTCCAGTTCCTCGATGCGTCCGCGGCCCGGCGTCTGGTACCGGGGGTCATGTTCGGTGATGATGATGAGATCGTCCGCGATGAACAGTCCGGCTGGGTGGATGCCGCCTCGATGATTGCAGCATTACTGACCGGAACCCGGGCGCTGGGGGGTATTGTCGATACCCGCAATGCCGTGACGGGCATTCGCCGCGCGGGCGGGCATGTCACGGGTGTGACCCTGGCGGATGGAGAGCATGTTACGGCTGATGTCATCATCAATGCCGCCGGAAGCTGGGGGAGCCATGTTGCGGCCATGGCTGGCGTCGGGATCCCGCTGGAGCTTGTTCCCGGGCTTGTGGTTTTTACGCAGCCAACGCCTTCGCCGGTTCTGTCGACCGTGCTGAACGCACCGACTTTCGTGGTCCGGCCCGATCCCTCGGGCGGCGTGGCCATTATCTGGCGTGGGGAGAAACTGACCAGCATACACGGGCGCAACGGTTCGGATGTCGGTGTGATCATGAAAGATGTGGCACGGGTAATTCCGGCCCTGAGTAATGTGGGAATCGCCGATGCTCGCATGGGTGTGCGCGCCATTCCGCCGGGGGGGCCTGTCATCGGGGCGTTGCCATGGCTGGATAATTTCTATTGCGCCGTGTCTCATGGCGGCATCGGGTGGGGGCCATGCTGGGCCGACCTGCTCGCCGCGGAGATTCTCGATGGCAGGAGCAGCCCTGATATGGCGGATTTCCTGCCCCAGCGGTTCTATCATGAGCCGATGGAAATCGGGCGTTTTGCTGACGATGCGGAACAGGTCTGCAACTCATGATGGATATTGTCGCAATGACCGTGCGCCCCGATACGTTTCATACGGGCCGGAAGCTAGTTTTTTCACGGCCATTTTGCACGCCTGGGGGAAAGGTGGGCTGGCGGTGTCGCGTGCCCGTCCGGTCTTGCCATTTTATGCCTGTGGCCACGGGGTTGCGCTGATATTTCCTGAACGCGCCGGTCATTGTTCTGGAAGAAAAACCATTCAGTATGCGTGATGATCGCCGGACGATACACGGGCATTCCCGCAGCACGGGTCCTGTCATGACCCGGTCCGTCAAAAAGGAGTTTCCGTATTGCATCGAGAGGATATGGCCCTTGGGGTTGGTGGGGGCACTACACGGCGCGACTTCATGAACGGACAGCCGATGGCGGCGGGCGCCTGCCCGCTTGTCTCGCAGGCACCCGTTGGTGACGATCTGTTCTCGGGTTTCGGGGGTGTGGGTGATTACGCCAGGGCGAATGGCAACACGCTGCCGATTCTTACAGCCGCGCATCGCGTGCGTGATGGGTATTATGAGCAGTTTCCCCTGTCCGAAGCGGGGGACGATGTGGAAACGGTCGACCTGCTGATTGTCGGCAGTGGTCTGAGCGGCCTGATGGCGGCAAAGGAATACACTCGCCTCACGGGTGGACGCAAACAGTGCCTTATCGTGGATAATCACCCGGTTTTGGGGGGAGAGGCACGGCAGAACGAATTCCTTGTGGATGGCGTGCCGCTCCTTGGGCCGCAGGGGTCAAACGATTTTTTCCCCCCTGATCCGAACGCCACCACCCCGGCGGGAAACCTGTTTCGGGAATGTGGCATTCCTTATGAATATACTTATCAGAAATGGGATTCCCCGCATCCTGAACCGCGTTTTTCGCTTGATAACTATTCCAACATGGATGGTTTCAATGAAGACATGGTCGATGTCGCCTACCGTTTTACCGAAAAAGACGGTGCCAAGGCCCCTTACTGGACCAACAATATCTGGCGCCGCGGGCTTGCTGATACCCCCTTCAGCCAGCAGACGCGCGATGCCCTTCTGCGCTGGCGCCACGGGGAAGACCATCGGGACCTCGACGACCGCGCGCTGGACCAGATGGATTACCGGACCTTTCTTGAAAAGGTCTGTGGATACCCGTCGGAAGTCACGACCTTTCACCAGCCTGTCGTGGGGTTGCTGGGCGGCGTGAGCGCCGATGCGATCTCGGCACGGTACGGCAGGCACCTCGTCAGTCAGAAAAACCGTTTGACACTGTCATTTCCGGGGGGGAACACTCTTTTTGCCCGCTGCCTTGTAGGACAGCTTATTCCGGGCCTGTTTCCCCAAGGCACCGCTTTCTCGGCCATCCAGCGTGGCCCCTTCGATCCTGCCGCGCTTGAGCGGCCCAATCCGGTTCGCATACGCCAGAACGCCATGGTGGTTTCGGTCCGGCATCACAACGGAGATGCTTCGGCCCGCACGGTTGATGTGACCTATGTGCGTGATGGTTGTGTCCACCACGTCAGGGCTGGCGCGGTGGTAATGGCGACAGGCGGATGGATTACGAAGCACGTGGTCAAGGACCTACCCGATGATATCATGGAAGCGTATTCCCAGTTTTTCTATGCCCCGGCGCTGATTGCCAATGTCGCGCTGAAAAACTGGAGATTCCTGTACCGCCTCGGGGCGACGGCGGTACGCTGGATGGATGACGGTACCTCGTTCGGTTTCTGCGCCAATATCAGGCGCACCATGGTCACGCCGGATTATGCGCCGCCGCTTGATCCCGATCGTCCGGCCCTGCTTACATTTTACATGGGTCTCTACACGCCCGGACTAAGCGCGTGGGAGCAGGGCGCGCGGGGACGCATGCGCCTGCTTTCGACCAGTTATCTTGATTACGAGCGGATCATCCGCAGCCAGATGGCCAATATGTTTGCCGATGTCGGGTTTGACCCCAAGCGGGATATTGACGGGATCATACTCAATCGCTGGGGGCACGCCCGTGTGATCCAGACCCCCAACTTCTATTATGGCGTAAACGGCAGGCCCGCACCGCGGGAAGTGGTTGCGCGGGGATTTGGGCGTATTGTCCTTGCCCATTCCGAACTCAATGGAGCACAGAACGCGACAGGCGCGTTTGAGCATGGCATGCGCGCCGCGCGGGAGGTTGCATCATGGGGCTAGACGGTCTTGCGCTGCGCCGCCGTGCGTTCATGGCGGGTACGCTGTCCAGCATCGGGCTGGGGGCCACCAGCGTAGCCCGGGCCAGGCCGGGCGTGGAAAACCACACCCTCACAGTCGCGCCTGCCGATATCGAACTTGCACCCGGCATCATGCGGCGCGTACTGGCCTATAACGGGCAGGTACCGGGGCCAACCCTGCGCCTGAGGGAAGGGGTCCCCGTCGATATCATGGTGCGAAACCGCAGCGCCTCACCCGAGCTGGTGCATTGGCATGGGCTGCATATTCCGCCATTCCCTGATGGGGCGGAGGAAGAAGGCTCGGGCGTCATTCGCCCAGGGGAGACGCTGCGTTACAGTTTCACGCCCAATCCGTCGGGCACGCGCTGGTACCATACCCATACCATGGCGATGATGGATTTCTCGCGTGCGCTTTATGGCGGGCTGTTCGGCTTCCTGATTGTCGAACCCACGCGCGATCCGGGCCGGTATGACCGCGAGGAACTGCTGGCGGTCCATCATTGGGATGCATCGCTGGCCCATACGTCGTCCTCGCCAGAACTCTGCGCCATGCTGCGCTACGGGTTTGCCACCTTCAATGGTCAGCTCATGAGTGCGGCGGAGCCAATCCGTGTGCGCAAGGGCGAGCGGGTACTGTTCCGTTTCCTGAACGCCAGTGCGACGGAAACGGTCTCGCTTTCCCTGTCCGGGCATCGTTTCACGGTTGTGGCGCTGGATGGCAATCCTGTTGCGACACCCCATTTTGTTTCCATCCTGACACTGGGGGTGGCGGAGCGTGTCGATGCCATCGTGGAGATGGATCAGCCCGGCCAATGGGTTCTGGGGCCAGTTGACCCGGCGTTACGGGCGGCGGGCCTTGGGCGTGTGGTGGAATATGCCGATATCCCCCGGGGTGCGCCGGTCTGGCGGCAGCCGGAACGCGATGACTGGGATTACGGCTTGTTTGGCGGGACGGCTCAGACCAGTGCGCGCACCATCCGTTATGATGGTATATTCCCCATGCTGTTCGAACGGCATATCGATGCCCAAGGCATGGAACGCTGGACGATAAACGGGAAAAGTGGCAGCGAACTCCCGCCACTTTCGGTACGTAAGGGAGGGCGCTATCTGTTCCGGTGGATGAACCTTTCCGGCTGTGCCCATCCGTTGCACCTGCACCGGCATAACTTTACGCTGTTGGCGCGTTCACAGCGCCGTATCGGGGCGATTGTCAAGGATACGGTGCAGATTGGCCGTTTCGACACGATCGAGGCCAGTTTCATCGCGGATAATCCGGGCGACACGCTCTTTCACTGCCATCATCAACTGCATATGGATTATGATTTCATGCAGATGATCCGCTATTCCTAGTGCGTGTTGTGGCTGTCCATTGCAGGATGACGACGGGTCGATACTATTACCTCCAGCCCGGCCCCAGGGCCGTTTTTTCTGAGGGCGATGCCCCGGGAACCAGCTCCGCGTGACCTATCGCGGCGCGTTCAGTAGCTGATCAGGCGCATGAAGCCGTAATCCATATGGATCTGCTGGTGGCAATGGAACAGTGACAGGCCCGGGTTGTCCGCGCGCATGTCCACATCCAGCGAAGCATAGGGCGGCAGCACGACGGTGTCCTTCACCACGCCACTGAAAGGCCGCCCCGCAATCGCGGCAATCCTGAAACTGTGTCTGTGCAGATGCACCGGATGGTCCTCGCGGCTGGCGTTGAAGAACCTGAAACGGTAGCGCCGTCCCTTTACCAGCCGCAGGACCGGCGCATCCTCAAAAACGAGGCTGTTGATGCGCCATTCATCCATGCCGTCTTTTTTAAGGAAACGTTTTGAGATCACCATCGGAATGACCTCGTCAATGCCTTCCCCCGTCACCAGACCGGGTGCGGCGAACAGGCGGTAATCCCAGTCATGTCGCGACGGGGCGATCCAGCGCGCGGGACCGGAACGGCCTGCATATTCAATGGACAGCGCCAGGCCTGCCGCCCGTTCCGCATCATCCGTGGCACCCAGCATCCACACGCCGGGGTTGTTCATCTCGACAATCGCATCGACCCGCTCGGCAACCCCCAGGCGGATCACATCCACGCATGACTGCACGGGCACCGGATTGCCATCCAGCGCAATGATACGAAAACGGTGCCCCGGCAGGGTGATGGACGTGTTCTGGGTTGCACTGGCGTTAAGGAAGCGGAAACGGACGCGCTCCCCCCGTTTTACCCGCAACGGTTCGGCGGCTGAAAACAGGCGGCCATTGAACGTGGCATATCTGTAGCAGACCATCTGGTCGGAGACCGGCGCGCCCATATCGCACAGGGCGCCGCTCCAATGATGCACCGCCAGGAAAATTTCCCGGTCATAGGCGGCGGGGAAATGGCCGTCATCAACATCAAGAAAGCCGAACTGACCAGAGTATCCGCCCGCGTCCAGATCGCGACCGGCCATGACATGCGTATGGTACCAGCGTGTTCCCGACGGGCCTGGCACGAATTCATAACTGCCGGTCTGGCCTGGCGGGATCATCGGAGATCCTTCCTCCATGGCGCCATCGACATTGCCGGGAATGTGCAGTCCATGCCAGTGCACCAGCTCCGGCCGCAACGTATTATTGGTGACATGAATAGTGCATGACCGCGCAGGGTTCAGCCTTAATGTAGGCCCCGGTACCGTTCCGTTATACGTCGTGGTCGGAATCGTGACACCATTGCCCAGGTCGATATTGGTCCGTTCAATGCTCAGCTTTACAGGTGCATCGGGGTAAAGCAGTTCAGGGCGCGCTGCCGCATGCAGCCGGACGGGAAAAGCCGATGCGGCCAGTGCCGCTGTCAGGGTCTGGCGGCGGGTCAGGACCAGCGATGTCATGGCCCTACCCTTTCGGCATTATCAATTTCATTAACGGCGCGCCAGGCCATGTCTATCGCAAAAGCGGTGCTGTCAGTGCCTGCCGCATCGGTATTGGCGATGGTGATACGCCCGAATTTCTTGCGTGCCCGAAGGTGTGGTGGCTCTTCATTCCTTTTCAGGA
Source organism: Komagataeibacter xylinus (assembly GCF_009834365.1). NCBI lineage: Bacteria > Pseudomonadati > Pseudomonadota > Alphaproteobacteria > Acetobacterales > Acetobacteraceae > Komagataeibacter > Komagataeibacter xylinus. Next base: position 1,340,179 of record NZ_CP041348.1, read on the forward strand.
AATCATCATAGAGGGGGGAATACCAGTACGAATAACCATGTCCCCACCGATTGACGGTAATGCCCAGTATGTCCTGTGCCGCATCAAAACCATACGCGCCCAGTGCCGTGTTGAACTGCAGGCGTAACTCACGCTCATATGTCTCGAAGCTGGTTTCGTACATATCAATTCGCCCTGCACGGAACTGGTCCTTGATCGGCAGGCCAGGTGCGCCGTAGCCGCGCAGGAGCGAAACATGGGCAGGCTGACCGGGAGAGGGGGAATGTGCATAGCCACCGACCGAGACGGGCGGTTCCAAGATGATGGAGGCGTAATAGGAACCCGGTGCGTTCATCAGGCACGTACCGGCCTTGTGGAACGCCTGCCAGTTTTTAAGCCATACATTGACCCACAGGTTGGGCGTATGGACATTGTAGTGCAGCGCGTCACGCTGTTCGCTTGGCATATCGGGGCAAAGATAGGGAATGACGTGAAACCAGCAGGCAAGAATGCATGATTTGCCCTTGACGGAAAACAGGCCGCCATCGCGGATATAGTTTACCGAAACACCCTCTTCCGTATTCCTGACATTCACGGCGGTGGCGTTCAGGCGGATCCTGACGTTATTTTTCTCCAGATCCAGTACATCGTAATTCACGCGCCTGACCATGGCGTTTGACAGGCCGTCGCATTCAAGTGCTCCAGGCACCAGTTCCCGTACGACCATACGGGGAATGGTGGCGTTTCCTTCAGGGAAATAATACTCTGCGCCACCGTGTTTTTTCATTCCCTTTTCCGGAAGGCCCATGCCCTGAAAACCGGGGAACTGAAAGCGCTGGTAAGCGGAAAGCGCTGTCGTGGCATCCAGCCCCCTACCGCTGCCAAAGCTGCGGTCGCCCAGATAGGTGCACACCATTGGATCACACCCAACGACTTCAATCAGATACTGGCGATAGCTCATCAGGGCGAGTTTCTGCAGCTTTTCATCCTGCGACAGGCCGGGCATGTAGTCCCGGTTATCGTGATAGAGGCGGAAAATGTCTTTCTTTACCCTGTTGGAAAGCGGCGCCGCGCGCATGAATGCCGCCCACCGTTCATCGGCGTCGGGCGGTGTAGTGGGGGCATAAAGAAACGTGAAGTCGGTCCATGGCGCAGGATCCCTGAGCAACAGATTCCGGCCGAACGTCTGGCCATCGAAAAAAACCGTCTGCCCCATGCCCATCTGGGCATAGAAATCACGTTTGATGGTCGTTTGTGACAGCTTGTCGACATCAATGCCGCAAACATCAAAAATCAGCTTCTGGGCCTCGGTCTGCGGTGTGTAGACATTGAACGTTCCGCCATTGGCAATACGTGTATTACCCTTGTACGTGAACTCATTGCGTTTGGCATGACCGCCAAAATCATCATGATTGTCCAAGACAAGGATCCGGGCATGCTGCCCGTATTTGCGGCGGTAGAACCAGGCCGCCGACAGGCCACTGATCCCGCCACCCACAATGACCAGATCATAGACCTGATCGACCGCCCTGGCCTGTGGCAGGCTGTCTGTCAGGTTCCCGTTGCGCAGGGCGTGGCCGGGACAGTAGGCGCGCTCGTAACCGCTGCCACGCATGCCGGTCAGGGCAGGGGGGTAATGCGATGCCCGTTCCGCGCGTTCATCAGACCGGTCCACGCGCGGGATGTCGCAGGCCATGCCCAGTGCCTGGTCCATCCTTACGGAACGCGCGCCTTTTCTGGTAAGATCACTCACGAACAGTTCTCCCGCTCATAGGGAATAATCCAGGCTGGCATAGTAATATCCACCATTGAAACCCAACTGCTGTGCGCTCGAATCATACGGAATGACACCCACATAACTGGTGTTCAGTGGGATGCGCGACGGATATTCGTTGAACAGGTTGTTCGCGCCAATGGCGACATGTAGCTGTTTCGTGGCCTGATAGCCCAAGATGACGTTCGTCTGGAATTTCGGCTTGCTGTACATCTGGTAAAAAACCTGGTTGGACCAGGCGTTTGGTCCCGTAACGTACTGAAGCTGGTCAATGGTGTGGCCCCAGCGCATTTCATGAATGGCGAAATCCCATTTCCCCAGATGCCAGGAGGCACCAAAAATCAGCTTGTTGCGGGGGAATGCCGTGGTTAGGTAACCGAGATCCTGCGCGCTGAGCAATGGATTGCCATTTGAATCCAGGTAATCTTTCAGTACTTTGGTCTCGTTCAGGTTCAGCGCGACATCCCAGTTGACGCGCCCATATTTTCCGAAATCCGTCCTGTATCCGGCAGATATGTTTACGCCGCGCGTTCTGGTGTCGGCACCGTTGGAAAAATACTGCACCGACACGCTGTCCGGCGTGACGGTCGAATCAACCTGATATCCGCCATCCTTCAATGCATTGATGGCGCTCTGGCCGTTATAGACCCCGCCCTCGACGATTCTATTGCGAATGGTAATCTGGTAGGCATCAACGGTAATGTTCATGTTCCGAATGGGGTTGATCATGAAGCCTGCGCTATAATTCATGCTCCTTTCGGGACGTAACGGTTTGGAGCCAAGGGCCCGCGCCGTTGCCGAATTGACCGCCACCACGCCATCCGCGCCGGTCGGGGTGGTGCTCAGGCTGGTATAATGCTGTTCGGCCAAGGTCGGGGCCCGGAACCCGTTACTGATGCCACCACGTAACGCGAAATATTTGTTCACGTCGTAACGCATTGAAACTTTTCCGGTTTCTGTATCTCCGGAATCGGTATAATGTTCAAAACGTCCGGCAAAATCGACCTGCCAGTTCTTTAGAAGCTGCGTTGAAAGACCAACATACCCCGCCGTGACATCACGGCTGGCACGCGTATAGCTGAGCTGGTTCAGACCGCTCTGCCCCTGCGGGCCAGACCCGTAATAGGAAGCCGCGTCGCCCGGATTGACATTATATGCGTCGTTTCTGTACTGCGCGCCAATTGAAAAATTGACCGGACCCGCCAGAAGCGGCACGTCAAATGCCTTGCGCACGCCGAAATCGGTCGTCCACTGGCGGTTTGAAAACGTCATGACATGGAAATGCGTCGGCGTATAACCCGTGTCGCTATACAGCATTGTATTGACGGAATTGTTCAGGTCGAAATGTGAATGGTCCTCGCCGTAGCTGGTGCTGAAATCCCAGTTCCAGCCATGGAACAGTTCGCCCCTGAACCCGACCGCGACGTTGAAATCATCTTCATCAAGCGAACTGACGGGGCTGAAGCCGTTGGGATATACCTGGGGCAGAACCGTGCCGGTGCGATAGTTCTGAAAGGACCATGCCGTCCGGTGCGCGTAACTGGCGAAGGAATATAGTTCGACCCGGTCTGTGATATGGTATCCCATATTGTAGCCTAGGGAGACCCTGTTTTCCTGTGGGTTGCCGAAATACTGGTTAAGTTTTTTCCCTACGCGCGTATCGATGTCGCCGCGATTGGTATGGTCCTGGTGTTTGTATTCGGCATCGAGATGGAAATACCCACGATCCGTCAGTTTCGTGCCCCAACTGACTGTATTGTCCGTTGTGAATCCGTCTCCTGCATAATAGCCGCCATCAACCGAATGGAGTTGAAGTCCCTTCGTGTCTTTCTTGAGGATGATGTTCACCACGCCGGCTATGGCGTCTGATCCGTAAAGGGCTGCGGCGCCATCCTGGAGGATTTCAATATGGTCAATGGAAGAGGTGGGAAACATGCCCAGATCCACTGGCGTCGTGCCGTTTTCCGGGCTGCCGGTATCATCCGTCATGATGGATGTTGAATGACGGCGTTTTCCATTGATCAGGATGAGGGTCTGATCGGATGTCAGTCCCCTTAAACTGATGGTCGAGGTCATGTTGGCATTGCCGGAGGTCACGCCCGGGCGGGTGATCGAAGGATCAAGCTGCACCAAGGCATCGCGCAGGTCTGGCTGGCCAGTTGATTTCAACTGCTGTGCACTGACGACCGTGACTGGGCTGATGCTTTTTCGCGCGGTCTGGTGGGGGTCGCGGGTGCCGGTTACAATGAGTTGCTCTTCGGCCGGTGCATCGGGGGCCGCGAAGGCGGAAGCGGAAAGCGCGCAGGCTCCTGTCGCGACAGAAGCAAGAAGAAATCCACGCATGGCAGAATAACCTCATACGGCAGCAATTGATGTTGAACGGTTCCATAACAGGATATATCGGTATCGTTATGATAACGTTCTCATGGAGTCAATTTGCAAATACATCCTGCCCCGAAAATTTTTCTATTATGTCTGATGTGCCGTCGGAAATACCCCTGATCGGAAGAATGTCGCGCCTTAAATAAAGAACCTGAAACGATGAAGAAAAGTTATTTTGCAAGGGGTATCAGGGAGTTGGCCTTTGGGCCCCCGCATTGTGCCGCCGAGGTGGCGGTGCAGCGCCTGACCTCGCGCGTTTTAACGTGAGCCTGCGTGCGCAGACCGGGACGAATCTGCCTTCGCGCCCCTGACCAACGCAAGTGGTCTTATGGCGTTCTGGCCGCACCAGTACCTAGCCTGTGCTCCCTGCAAGGCAAAACCGGCAGGATCGTGCCGTGCACTGGAACAGGTTGGGGCGCTTGCCCAACATGCAAACAGCAATTATCAATTCCTGGGTCTCCTGTTATGGACAGGAAGCGCGCAGGGGGTAGATCTGGACCAAACCATTGACGGCAACCCGCATGACGATTGGCAGGAAGAAACCGGTGTCAGGCAATAAACCAAGGCATGCAACCCTTGCGGATGTTGCCAGGGCCGCGAATGTCAGCGTTGCAACCGCGGGCAGGGCCCTGGGCAATTACGGTTATGTGCGGCCGGAAGCCAAGGAGACGATCCTGAAGGCGGCGCATGCGCTGAATTACAGGAAAAACCTGGCGGCACAGTCCCTTATTTCCGGTACTGCCAAGACATTCGGCATGATCGTATCGGATATCGGAACCGAGTTTTATTCCAATATCATAAAATCAGTCGTGAACTATTGCCGGGGTCATGGATACTGTGTCCTGATTTACGATACACATGAATCCGTAAGGATAGAGCGCGAAGCCCTGGCTATTTTTCAGCAGCATCGTGTTGATGGCATTATCATTTCTCCTGCCGATTCCCGAAATGCCGATCACCTGCGTGAGTTCGTCTCGTCTGGTGGCCGGATTGTGCAGATTGACCGGTGCGTGCCTGATCTGGAAAGTGATACGGTGCAGCTTGATAACAGGCGCGCCGCCAGGGAGTGTACGCGAAAGCTGATTGCCGCGGGCCATCGCAGGATTGGCTATATTGGCGAACTTTCCGAAATTCGCCCTGCCACCCTACGCAAACTCATGGCAGCCAGTCCGCCCGCATCAGATGCAAGGCAGCCCTTTGCGCCAAGCTACCAACGTTTGTTTGGCTATCTCGATGCGCATCACGAAGCCGGGCTTGGCGTCTGTCTGGATCTGATCGGCCGGACAGGCCAGTATAGCGACAGCGCCGCGAACAGGGAGACGGGAAAGGTTCTTGCCCACGCACCAACCGCCCTGCTGACGGCTGATGGCCTGATGACTGTCGGGGCGTTCAGGTCCATCAGGGCGCATGGCCTGCGTATTCCCGAAGATCTTTCGTTCATCAGTTTTGACGATCTGGACTGGCTCCAATTTGTCGATCCGCCGGTCACCGCCTTTGCGCATCCATGCAGTCGGATCGGGGAGGAGGCGGCGCGCATACTGATCAGGCGGGTCACGGGGAGTGAGGATTCATCCTCCCTTCATCATGAGCATGTTCGTCTGGCCGGTAACCTGATCGAGCGTGCCTCGATACGCACATTGTAGATGCCCTGCATTGGGCCTCATATTCTCGTCTCTGGCATTGCCGTGGTCCGGTCCTTGCGTGAGAGCACGAACAGCGACATCACCCCGACAGGTATGGCGGATATGAGGATGTAGGCTGGCGCCACGGGGTCATGGAGGCTGCTGATGAGCCACATGGCAACTGGCTGCGTGGCGACACCGCAGAATGTAACGGCCAGCGAATACACGATACCAAACACATGACCACGGACCCGGTCTGGCAGGGCACGCAGGGTGATCAGGTAATTGCTGGCCTGCATCAGCCCCCCCACGAATGCGGGTATGCAGCACAGCAGGAACAGGCTGAGCGGCGTACGGGCGGATGCGCACCACATGTAAAGCGGGATGGCTGCGCCGATATAGACCGAACCCGCGCCGAACAGGAGCAAGATCGGGCGCAGGCGCCGCAGGGCCATGCCGCCACACCAGATGCCAATGATGTTCACGATCGTTGATATCGTGATGAAAAGCATGATGCGCGCGGAAGGCTGGTTGAGTATCGAGATCGCGTACGTGACATTGAACGAACGGATATAAGCCGCGACCGAGCCGTATGAAATGGCGAGAAACAGCAGCACGTAGTCCATGGGGGAAAGGGTATCGTGCTGCGCCGGTTTACGGTCTTGTGGCGGCATATCGCCAAATTTGCCCCGACGCAGCATGATGCCTACCGGCAGGAGAACCAGCCCGAGGGCAAAAGGAACCCGCCATCCCCATGTGAACAGAACCTCTTTTGACATGATCAGCGCCAGTATCAGCCCGACGGTGCTTGCGGCGAGTTCGGCCAGGGACTGCGTGATGCTCAGAAGGGCGACAAGAAGACCACGCTCTTCCGCTTTGCCCAGTGAAAACAGATAATCGCTGGCCGGGCCGACTTCACCACCCTCGGAAAAGCCCTGAATGATCCGTGCGGTCAGGATCAGGCATGGGGCCAGAAGGCCGATCCGGGCATAGGATGGCGTGCAGCATATCATCAACGATCCGAAGCACATTAATGCGAAACTGATCATGAGCGTTTTTGAAACGCCATTCCGGCGGCCATAATTGCCAAGAACAAGAGCGCCCAGGGGGCGAAAGACAAAACCGATGCCAAATGTGAGTATGGTTCCGAAAACGCCGGATATGCGGCCATCGGCCGGAAACATGGTGGCGCCGATCATGGGCACGAAATACACGAATGACAGGAAGTTATAAAACTCAAGGAAATTCCCTATGACCCCATAGGCAATCTGCTTTGACCGGAAAATAATCAAGATACGTTCACCTTGGAAATGGTCACCGGATCATTGCCCTGTAAAAGCATCGATATCCGTCGGGACAGTTATCGACAGTATCTGCCTGGGGCGGAATATGATGGTATGGTCCCGTACAATCATGGATTCATGACATAATACGGGTTCCAGGAAATTTTTCAGGAATTGGAAATTCCGTCAGATCACTTTGACTGTATTTATATATTATTTTTACGAAACGAATTAATTTTAATGAGGGCACATAATGAATGTCAAGCCTATTCGCCCGTGAATCCCCTATCCGGGACGAGGCGACCGCCATTGCCGTAGCGTCGGTCAACGGACGTCAGTCACTGTTGCCAGGGTGTCGCCTGTCGCCACGAATGCGGGGAGATATCCATGCATTCGATGTGACGGAAATATTGTTTCATACAAAAAACGAATTGAATATTTTTGTCACGAGGTAATATTGATTGTCAGTGATTTCTGGTGTATCGGACAGGCAGGTTACATAGTCTGCCTGATTCGTGAAAAATGTCCGTAGTAACAGTCATGCTGCGTGCATATTCCTGTTGTGACTGACTTCATGAAGCCTGGTTATATGTCGCTGTCCAGAGATACCGCCTGTTTTCTCCAGATACCGTTTTGACCGTGTAATATGGAACCCTGAACCAGACCGGTTGCCGGATAGACCTCCATAAGGAAACGCAAAGAGCATGAGGCTGTCAGATCCTCCCGAAGTGCTTAATGAAACATCGGATAAACCTTGTATCCTGGTGGTGGATCATGCGACCAATTACATTCCGCCCGATTACGCGGGGCTGGGCCTGTCTGACAATGTGCTGTCAAAACACATCGCTTTTGATATCGGCATCGGCCCTGTCGCCAGGCAGGTTGCGCGGCAGGCCGGGGTCGCGACCATTCTTGCCCCATGTTCCCGCCTGCTGGTGGACCCGAACCGCTGGGTTGAGGAACCGGGCTGCATTCCGGAAATCAGCGATGGAATTCGTATCGAGGCCAATGAATCCCTGTGCGCCGACAGCCGTGCCGCCCGGCTGGAGCGTTTCTTCTGGCCCTATCATGAGCGGATCAGTACGATCCTCGCCAGACTGACCCGCCAGCATCCGCGGGTTGTCTTTCTAGGGCTGCACAGTTGCACGAGAGTGCTGGGCGATATGCAGCGTATTGGTGACGCGGGCACATTCTGGCATGAAAATGATGCCCTGTCGCGGATCATCGTTGAAAGGCTGACGAACCGGTTCGGCCTGAAGGCCTGTGGCAATTACCCGTATAATGGAGAGGATGGCAGCTTCACCATCGACTATCATACATGGGGCCAGGGCCATCTGACCTGCGGGCTGGAAATTCTCAATGACCGGCTGCGAACCCCCGACCAGATCGCCCAATGGTCGGAACGGTTATGCGATATCCTGCATACCGCGATGGCGGGACTGGAAGTAAACAGTCCAGACCTGCTGGCCAGCACGGCATTATGACCGCGCCGATCTCTCATCTCATTTCCGAGGGGAAATAATGGAAGGCCTTTATGAGATCACCAGCCCGCCGGGAGATCATTATCCTTCCCTGACTGCCAGTATACAGGCGGACCTTGCCATTATTGGCGGCGGCCTGACCGGACTTTCAACAGCAATCCATGCCATGCGCGCCGGGACCGAAACGCTGCTTCTGGAGGCCAATGATATCGGGTATGGCGGTTCAGGGCGCAATCATGGCCACTGTGTTCCAGTCCTGCGTTACCTTAACCGCGAACGGGCGATACGGATATTGGGCGAAGAGCGTGGCGCACGGTATACGCAGATACTGCTCCAGTCCGGCCGATCCGTATTTTCAATGATTCGCGACTTTGATATCCAGTGCGAGGCAAGCCACACAGGTGCCCTGCAGGTGGCCGACACGCCGCTGCGCGCGCGCAGGCTGATGCAGACGGCAGCATATTATGCCTCGCTCGGTGTGCCGGTCCGGTATCTTGGCGCCAGCGAAGTAAAGGAAGCTGTCGGTTCGGATCGTTATATCAGCGGATGGATCCATCCCGATGGGGGGCATCTTAATCCTCTTGCCCTGACACGCGGGCTGGCGCGGGGCGCGGCGGGGCTGGGGGTGCGGATATATGCCCGGACGCCAGCACTGAAGATTGAACGCCAGGGTCATTCATGGCGCATTACCACCCCGCAGGGCAGTGTCACCGCCCGGCGGGTGATCGTGGCGTCAAATGCCTATACCGGTAAGTTCATGCCGCCACTTGGCAAGTCCTTTATAGGATTGCAGGCCTATGGCCTGGCCAGCGAACCCCTTGACCCGGCATTACGCCGGAAGATTCTTCCAGGCAATCAGAGCCTGGGTGATAATCGACCCGAAGTACGGTATTTCCGCTTTGATAAAGCGAACCGTCTCGTCATGGGTGGCATGGTTGAATACGTGATCGGGGTGAATATTCCGCGCACGATAAAGATGATGAACAGTCGGGTGCGTGAGGTGTTTCCTGAACTGCGGGACATCCGCTGGCGGCATTTCTGGACCGGACAGGAAGCGGTGAACCATGACATGCAGCCGCATGTTTATAACCCTGCGGAAAATCTTTTCGCCCTTGCCGGATATTCCGGGCGCGGGGTGCCTGCGTCGGTGGCTTTTGGTGAAATCCTAGCCCTTGCCGGTACCGGTACAGCGGCGCGGGATCTGCCGGTTGAAACGGTTGAACTGCGGGACCAGCACATGGCCCGTACCATAGGCGTGCTGGCGCGGGTTTTCCGGGGGCCGTATAACCGCCTCCGTTCGCTTTCCTCACGGTGATAAAGGCAGCGCGGGTAGAGAGGTTACTTTGAACTAAATCATTTAGGGGCTGGCATAGGTTAAGCCAATAAAGGCTTGATATGTCGCATGAAAGCACGTCATCGTAGTCAGCTGCCTGTCAGCATCCAAAAACGCCTTCTGGAGCACTTCGTTGCGGGCACGCCCACCCGGAGCGCCGCCGAGCCTGTAGGCGTCAATCGTAATACAGCGACCCTGTATTACCGGAAATTACGAGAGATCATCGCAGAACAGATTGCTCATGAGGTGCCGGTCTCGGGGAAAATCGAAGTCGATGAGAGCTATTTCGGTGGGCATCGCAAAGGAAAACGAGGCCGGGGCGCTGCCGGAAAAGTGGCCGTCTTTGGTCTGCTGAAACGGCACGGCCGTGTCCATGCCGTCATGATCCCCAACGCCGGCCATCAGACGCTGATGTCGATCATTCGAAAGAAAGTGCAGCCGGATTCAATCGTTTACAGTGATTCCTGGCATGCTTACGACAAGCTGGATGTCTCGGAATTCCATCACGAACGCATTGATCACAGCAGGCATCTTGCCCTGGGTAGAAACCATATCAACGGCATCGAGAATTTCTGGAGCCAGGCGAAGCGGCATCTGCGGCGATACAATGGAATACCACGTAAAGACTTCCATCTCTTCCTGGCCGAGTGCGAATGGCGCTTCAACATCCGCTCGCTTGCAAAACTCCTGAAAATCCTCACTCAATGGGCTAAACTGCCCGCGTGAACTGTCGCAAACAATGCTTACCTATGCCAGCCCCAAACCCTTTTATGAAGGCGGACCGACGGAAAAATCCAGTACATAGGATGACTGGTCAGCCGAGCGCTGCTGCCTGATGATATGGATCGCCGGATCCTGCGGCATCAGGCAGTTCACAAGCCAGGCCGTTTCGGGGTCAGCGCCCCGGTTATGATAGAGCAGACGGTTGTTGCCCATGCACGGATCGCGCCGTAATTTCAACTGAAGGTCAATGATTCCGGTACCCGCCCGTATTTCGGAGAGGGAAGGAAAGGTCATCGCGTCCACAAGCAGGCGGCCGCGCCGTCCGTTGAGGGAAAGCGACAGGGTACGTATGATGTGGGCTGCATAAGACTGCTGCTCGGCGGCAGACAGGCTGCCATCACCATTCCGATCCATCTGGCGGATGATGCCGGAGGCCACATCCACGCCGGGGGTAAGACGCAGGCGCAATGAAACATGGTCGCGTGCGAGGTTGAGGGTGGTTGCCTGCAGATATTCATCAAGCTGGTGCGCCGAGGCCGATGCGGTCAGGGCCAGCAGCACGATGACCATGAAAAGCGCGTGCCATGCCCTGTTCATGGAAGGGTAAACCGGCTGCCATAGCGATCGGTCGGATCCCGGTAGACCGTATGGACATGCAGCGTCGGGTCATCGCCAACCCCCTGGGGCGAAAACTCGATCAGCAGGCGCGGCCCCTGGATGCGGTAATAGGAAGACCCGTTACGCCCAGGCGCATGGGTGGTAGGGCCACTCCAGGCAAACCAGGTCTGATCCAGCCCCGCGCGGATTTCTTCCATGCGTGGGGCGGCATAGGCATCATTGATGATCCCGGCCCATTCGGTAATGATGTCGATCAACGCCTGTTTCTGCGCCGCGGTCAGCGCGTCTCCCCTGATGCCTTCGGGCACGAGGGTTTCACCGTCATGGCCTGGTCCCTGCACAAGGTCCTTGACCGCATAGGGTAGGATGGCCTGACCGCGTTGCGCGGTATCGAGCAAATCCAGCAGGGCAAACGCCTTGTCATTTTCGCCTGCCAGTACGCGCACGGTTTTTCCATCACGCTGGTACAGGGCGGGTTGCGCGCCCGTCAGGGTCGGGGTCATCACGCCGTGCGGGCCGTCAATCACGATATTCAGGCCCAGGTGATGACCACCGAACTGCACCATCCATGGCGCTGTTGCGGAAGGTTCGCCAAAAATCGCAAGGGTATAGACCGCCTCGCCCGAGGCGAACGGCGTGCCACTATCGGCAAGGGCCTGGTCGGAACCCATGATGTCGCGCACCTTCTGGTAGCCCTGTGCGCTCAGCAGGGCCTGGAGCAGGTGCAGGGCGGCGGTATGCTGCGCGGGTGTCAGCCGTCCCATCTGCAAACCGGGGCGCGGCACGTCACTGACGGGATAGTTGGACCACACCGCCGTGCCGTAGCGCTCGCCCACAAAGCCCCCCGGTGGCCCCATGCCCGGCCCGCGTTCCATCGGTGCGGTGGCCTGGGCATCGGTCACGGGCAATGCGGGCTGGTCCGGCGCACTCCTGCGGAAGCGGGCGAGCGTGCCGGATTTCTGTGCGACAAAGGGAAACTGGATTGCAGCGCGGTCGTGGACATTGAAGCGGGCGAGAAAGGAGCGGGCGGCGATCACGGCCGCACGCGTCTGGCTGGTGGGTGCGTCCCCTGCTGTTGCCAGGGCGGACGAAGGGGACGGTGCACCATGGGCAAAGGCGGGAAGAGTGGCCAGGAACAGGCAGCCGAGTATCCACAGTCCGTGCTTCATTCCGTCATCACTTCGTCCCTGAAGGGCTGCCTGAATGGCCAGTCCGGCAAACATCCTGTCATCATAAGAAAGTTTTTGGTGAAGCTTTTTTCAAAAAAGCTTCAGAAAGCCCCAGGCGCACGGGGCCGGGGCTGAAACGTGCCGCTGAATCCGGCGGGCATGCGCAACGGCATGCACAGGGGCCTGTGTGAAAACCACCGGGCATGTCCCTTCCGCAAATCGAAGTCATCGACTGCGGGAAATGGGGGTTGCCCGCCGCCTGCGTCTGAGGATCATGTGGCCGCATGAACACTGTCGCTCCTGCACAGGCGGCGGGTGGGCCGGTTATCCATGCCGCGCCGCCACGGCCTTCCTATATTCCGCCTTTTGGCCTGCGTACGGTCATTGGCTGTCTTGGCATGCTGCTGGCCGTGCATGTGGCGGGCTTTAACGAACATGTGACCGAGATCGGCCTGTCCGACATCCGGGGTGCGATGCATATCGGCCACGATGAGGGCACGTGGGTCATTGCCATCTACGAGGCATTCAACATCGCTGCCATGGCCTTCACGCCGTGGTTTTACATGACGTTCTCGATCTACCGCTTTTCCATTTTCATGACGGCGGCACTCGCCCTGTTTTCCATCCCTGCACCCTTCATGCCTGATGTGACATCGCTGTGCATCCTGCGGGCCTTCCAGGGGCTGGCGGGGGGATGCCTGCCGCCGGTGCTCATGACCGTCATGCTCAAATACCTCCCGCCCCAGATCCGCGTGTTCGGCATCGGGGGGTACGCCATGAGCGCCACATTCGGCCCCAATCTGGGCCTGCCGCTCGAGGCCTTCTGGTTTGAGCATGTCGGCTGGCACTGGCTGTACTGGGAGATCATTCCCACCGCCGCCCTGGCCATCGCCATGATGGCCTATGGCCTGCCGCGCGACCCGATGCATTTCGAGCGGTTCGAGAAATTCAACTGGCTTGGCATCCTTGTGGGGCTGCCAGCCATCTGCGCGCTGGTCATCGTGCTGTATCAGGGCGACCGGCTGGACTGGTTCCGTTCGCCCGTCATTACCGATCTTGCCTTCTGGGGTGGGGCGGCGTTCATCGTGTTCGTCATCAACGAGGCCTATCACCCCAGCCCGTATTTCAGGATCCAGTACTGGCGTTCGCGCAACATTCAGGCCTCGCTGCTGTCGCTGGTGGGCATTCTGGCCATCTGCTCCATCATGGGCAACATTCCGGCCACCTATCTTGAGGCCGTGCGTGGCTACCGGCCCATTCAGGCGGCCCCGGTCTCGCTGGTGGTGGCACTGCCGCAACTGATCATGCTGCCGCTGATTGCGGCCATCTGCAACAGGCGCAAGGTGGACTGCCGCTTCGTGCTGGCAGGCGGCATGCTGTGCCTTGCCGCTGCCGCGTGGCTGGGCACATGGCTGACGGTGGACTGGGTGCGCGACAATTTCTACCTGATCCAGATCCTGCAGGTCTTTGGCCAGCCCATGACCGTCATCCCTACGCTCATGCTGGCCACCATGGCCATGGGACCAGCCGACGGCCCGTTCATTTCGGGCATGGTCAACATGCTCAAGGGGCTGGCCAATGCCGTGGCCTTCGCCCTGTTCGGCGCACTGACCCGGCGGCGCGAGCAGTATCATTCCACCATGCTGCTTGACCACCACGGCACGCATCAACTGGCCCTGCAGGGCATGGGCGATCCCATTAACGGCCAGCTTGCCGCCACCTCGCCCGATAGCGCCCATGTGGCCCGCAACACGCTGCAGGTCTTTCATACCTATGTGCATGAGCAGGCGCTCGTGCTGGCTCTGAACGATATCTACTACATCCTCATCTGGGTCTGCCTTGGCTACGCGGTCATGAATCTCATCCTGCCGCACCGCGTCTATCCGCCGCAGGCCCCTTCACCCGATACTCCTGCCCGTTAATCCGGAATTACTGATCATGATTTACAAGAAACCGCTGCTTTACGCCGGCTGTGCCGCAGCCGTGCTGGCCCTTGTGGCATGGGGGGGCACGCGTCTGGTCAATGGTGATGGCATCAACCAGTACACCAACGATGCTTACGTTACGGCAGACTTCCCCACGGTGGCCCCCAAGGTTTCGGGCCGTATCGACCGGGTGATTGCGCAGGATAACGAGCAGGTGCATGCGGGCGAGGAACTCGCCCATATCGAGGATGACGACTACCGCGCTGCCCTTGAGGTGGCACGCGGCAACAGGCAGGCGGCGCAGGGTGATGTTGCCAATCTTGAGGCTGAAATCGCGCGTCAGGATTCCGTCATCGCACAGGCGCACGCCGCCGTGCTGGCCGATCAGGCGGACCTGATGTTCGCGCGCCAGAATGCCACGCGGTACCGCAACCTGTCCTCCGGCGGGGCGGGCACGATCGAGCAGAAACAGCATTCCGAGGCGCAGGAGAAGGAAGCCGAGGCCGCCATCGCCCGCGACCAGGCCGGGGTGGATGCCGCCACGCGCCAGGTAGCGGTGCTGCAGGGCCAGCTTGAACGTGCGCGCGGCGTGCTGGTGCGCACGCAGGGTGACGAGAAGCAGGCCGAACTCAACCTGTCCTACTGCACCATTCCCGCACCGATGGATGGCGTGGTGGGTGAACGTGGCGTGCGTGTGGGTAATTACGTACATCCGGGCACGGGCATATTGGCTGTAGTACCCGTACACGCGGCCTATGTGCTGGCCAATTTTCAGGAAACGCAGCTGACAAAGGTGCAGACCGGACAGCGCGCGACCATCTGGGTTGATACCTTTCCCGGTCACCCGCTCAAGGCGCATGTTGACTCATTGGCCCCCGCTACCGGCGTGGCGTTTGCGCCCATCCAGCCCGATAACGCGACCGGCAACTTCACCAAGGTGGTGCAGCGCATTCCGGTCAAGCTGACATTCGACCCTGACCAGCCCTTGGCCGACAAGGTACGCGTTGGCATGTCGGTCGAGGCGAATATCGATACATCTTCCGCGCCTGAAGGCCCGCATGCCAATGATGCCCGTTATGTCTGGCAGTAAGGCCATGAAGCGTATTCTTCTAGCGGGATTTTCGGTTGTGGTGCTGGCGGGCTGCACGGTCGGCCCCAACTACCACAAGCCGCAGGTCAAGGCGCCCGCGCAGTGGCGTACCACCCAGCCACCGGCGGAAAGTCAGGTCACCATGGCCACGACCGACCCGCACTGGTGGACGCTGTTCAACGACCCCATCCTGACCCGGCTGGAAAACGAGGTGGCCAGCGCCAACCTTGACCTCAAGGCGGCCAGCCTGCGGCTGATGCAGAGTGTTGCCGAGCGGCGCATTGCCAGCGCAGCCCAGTTGCCGCATGCCGAAGCCAATGCCTCCTACGGGCGCGAGCGGGCCTCCACCAACGGCGTGCTCGGGCTGCTGGGCACCATGGAGCGCGAGGGCACGGGCTCGGTGGCCTCGGGCACGCAGGGTTTTGGCCCCACGGCGCTGCCGGGTAGTGTGGGCAACCCATCTTTCAACCTGCCGCAATATGGCATGAACGCCTCGTGGGAGGTTGACCTGTGGGGGCATGTGCGCCGGCAGGTGGAAGCCGCCACCGCCGCCATGCACGCTACCGAGGAAATGCGGCGCGACACGCTTGTATCGCTCATGGCCGAGACCGCGCAGGACTATATCGACCTGCGCGCTACACAGGTGCAGCTTGGCATTCTGGAACACAACATCGCAGTGGCCGAAAATAGTGTGCGGCTGACCACCCTGCGCTTTGAGCAAGGCGCTGCGACCCGGCTGGACGTGGCGGAGGCCACCGGGCAACTCCATACCTTCACATCCCGTCTCGCCCCGCTCAGGGCGCAGGTCACGCACCGGCTCAATGCGCTGAGCTTTCTCGTGGCGCGTGAACCCGGCGCGCTTGATGCCGAACTCGGGCCGCCGGGCATCATTCCCGTCGTGCCGTCCACCATTCCCGTGGGCCTGCCCTCCCAGCTTGCCGAGCGCAGGCCCGATATCCGCATGGCCGCCGACCGGCTGCATGCGGCAACGGCCAGCATCGGGGTGGCGATTGCCGATTTCTTCCCCCGCGTCACGCTTTCGGGCAGCCTCGACGTGCAGGCGCTGCAGTTCAGCGGGCTGGGGTCATGGGCCTCGCGGCAGTATGGTTTTGGCCCCACCGCAACACTGCCTATCTTTGAGGGTGGCCGCCTGACCGGGCAATTGCACCTGCGCCGCGCCCAGCAGAAGGAGGCGGCCACCATGTTCCAGCGCACCGTGCTCAAGGCGTGGCAGGAGATTGATGATGCCATGGCCGACTTCACCGCAGCGCAGCGCCGCCGCGATGAACTGACTGAAGCCGTGCATGAGAACGAGATTGCGGTGGACACTGCCAAGGCGCAGTACGTGCAGGGATCATCCGACTTCCTCAATGTGCTGACATTGCAGAACGCGCTCCTGTCCTCACAGAGTGCTGAGGCGGATGCCACCGCTCATGTGGCGCTGTCGGTGACCAATCTCTACCGTGCGGTTGGCGGCGGGTGGGAGAGCCTCTACCCTGAAAAACAGAAGAAAACCCGCAAACATGCGTAAGGAGCGCTCATGATCACGATCCGGCATGCAGCCAGCCTTGGCACGGCCCATGATGGCGGGCAGGTGCTGCGCTGCCATTTCGCCTTTGCCGATTATGCCGATCCGGCGCATGGGCATGAGGGCCGCCTGCGCGCGGTCAATGCCTGCACGCTGCCTGCGGGCGAGACCTATCGCATCGGCCCGGAAGCGGCGGTGGATATCATGACATGGGTGGCCAAGGGCACACTGGCGACAGCTATGGACGGCTTTGCGCCCGATACACTCGGCACGGGCGGGTTGCACCTGGCCAGCACCGGCAGCGGTTGTGCACAACTGGCATGGCGCGCGGGCGGCCAGGGGGCTAGCTTCATCCAGTTCTGGTTTCTCGCTGACACGCAGGGCATGACCCCTGTGCAGGAGATGCGCCCGGCCCTGCCGGAACGCGAAGATGGCGGCTTTCGTATCCTTGCCTCTGGTTTCCCCGAAGATGACCCCGAGGAAGGCGAAAGCGTGGAAGATGGCGCGCCCGTCACCCTCGCCGCGCGTGCGCGGCTGCTGCATGCGGCCCTGCCGGGGGGTGAGGGGGCGGCTTACGGTACCGCGCCGGGGCGTGTGCTCTACCTGCTCGTAATATCAGGTTCCGTGCGGATCGGCACGCAGGGGCTGTCGGCAGGTGATGCGGCGGCTATCAGCGGACTGTCCGACATCACGGTCATGGCCGATGAAGCCGCCGTGGTGCTGCTCGCGGATGTCGCGGCCTGAGGCCCGTTACCTGACTGGCGTTCACGGCGTGCGGGCCATTGTGTAATGGAAGTCCACATCCGCTTCATGATAATTGGTTTTAAGGTGGGGGCTGGTTGGCAGGGCACGGTTCTGGCGGCTGTCTCGCAGGCGTTTGCATCCAGGTAATAAGAGCCGGTCGTTCTGGTCAACCGGTAGCGTGTCACCACGCCATCCCTGTCACGCGGAATGCAGAACCACATGGCACTCCACGCCACGACCCCCACCGCGCAGATCAGCCAGAACGCCATGCGCCATGAGGTGAGTTGCGCCACCACGGTGCCCATCGGCACGCCAAGGATCATGGCCAGCATCAGGCTCCAGTAACCCGGCGCGAGCATTGCCCGCAATGAAGATGCCCATGATCTGCACCATCTCCTGCAGGGGGCCGGGATCGGCTGGTATGGATCTGCCTGTGATAGGCGATGCACAATTGCTCAGGATATCCGAAAACATGAACATGGACCCGGTTTTGCGGCTGGGCAAAGGCTGGCCTCAGCTGCAGGATTTCCTGCACGCCATGGCCTTCCACCGGCATGAAAGCGGCTATGGAACGATGAAAGAAGGTTACGGACTGTATGGTATTCTCGTCCGTATCCTGCCGCTCAAATACCTTGCGGATATCACAGGCGGAGATCTGTGTTGCAAAGGCATGGCTGTGCAGGTTGGTGCCACCTCCCGTACCCTTGGCAATTCCGATGACCTGGTTGTGCCCGTTGAACAGCGTCGCGCCGGAGACGCCCGGCATCAGGGTGCCAGGGTCGGTAAACCACGCGTACATGATGCCTCCTGTAGAGCCGGGAGGCAATTTCTACCCCGCTGATCTGGTCATACGCGGGTGCGTGTGGCTGCATGTCGAGCAGGACCGCGCTATCACCCGGCAGGTCGGGCACGCCGGAGCCAGACTCCTGCGCCAGACGGCGTTCTGACACGATGATGGCGGAGGTCTGCCATGCTTCGCCCAGTTTGTGGCCAAACTGGCCAAGGACATAAATTCTGCCATGCATGCTGCCTTCAGCGTCTCGCGCTTGCCCTTGGGCACACGCTGCCCGTCAAAACACGAATGCTCCGCCACGATATCCGGCCCGCTCTGGTGCGGCATGTCCCTGTGGGAGATGGCAAACGGGCCAAGTTTGTGCGCAATGGTCACGGCCACGGAGTATGAGATGACGACAATCCAACGCAGCCAATGTCACCGTTCGCGTAAAAAGCGCCGGATCATGAGCCAGAAAAGGAATGGCGTGACGTGGCAGCAAGAAGACAGGCACCATGAGGGCCTTCATATCATGCGGGTGTGGTTCCGACCGCAAGGTATGATGTCGTGCCGCCTGCGGGTTATTCCCCCACAATCCATTCCACGCTGCCTTCCGCCTGCCCATCACCCAGATAGGGGCACAGGGCGGCAAGAATGGCCTGCGCTTCGTCTTCGAAGCGGAAAGGCGGGTTGGCGATCAGCAGCCCGCTGCCATTGAGGCGGGTCGGGTCGAGCGGGGGGCGCAGGGTCAGTTCAACCGCCAGCAGCTTGCGCTGCCCCGCATCCTTCAGCCCATTCATGAAGGCCCGCACCGGCGCACGGTGCTTGATGGGATACCACGCCGCCACGATTCCGGCCGGGAAACGCCTGCGCGCTGTCATGATGGCCCGCGCCAGACGGGCAAATTCATCCCGTTCTTCAAAAGGCGGGTCCATCAGCACCAGCCCGCGCTTTGCCTGCCGGGGCGGCAGCAGTGCGGTAATGGCCCCGTAGCCATCACGCCCATGCACCGCTACCTGTGCGTTATGGCGGAACAGCCGCCGCAGGTCGTGCTGGTCCTCGGGGTGGTGTTCGCAACAGGTCAGCGTATCATCGGGGCGGAGCAGGCGGGCTATGATTTCGGGCGAGCCGGGATAGAACAACTGCCCCTCATGCGCGCGCATCACGTCGTGCACGATGTCCAGCCAGGGGCCGAGGCTGGCCTGTTGCGCAACGCTCAGCGGGGCCTCGAGCAGGCGGCCGATGCCCTCGCGCCACTCGCCCGTGGCTTGGGCCTGCGGGCCGGACAGGTCATACAGCCCGATGCCGGCATGCGTATCGAGTACGGAAAAAGCCGAGGGCTTGCGGCATAGCGCCTTGATCAGGGCCACAAGCAGGGCGTGTTTCATGACATCGGCAAAGTTGCCGGCATGATAGCTGTGTCTGTAATTCAAGTCCGTCCTGCCAAAATGCGCTTACGGGCCCACTTCCCGCATGGCGGCAAGCGTTATCGTGCTTTTGGCATGGCTGTCCATCCCGGCCTGAGGCCCGGGGCTGTCTAACGCAGGAAGAAAGCCACCAGCGCCCACAGGGGCAGGGCCATCAGCAGGCTGAAAAAGATGCCACTCGCAGCGGAATACCGGCGGTGGGCAGGGGCAGGCACTGGCTGGGCAGCAGGTTGGGAAACTGTCCGTGTCAGAGCGATACCATCAAACGACATGCGCTTAGGGCCTTAGAAAACTGAAGGAAAGGGGAAAAGCACCCCCCAATTGTGGAGCAACACCACAATCTTGCCTTAAAAATAACATGATCTGCTGTCAATCAATTTTACTTAAAATGCCATCATTGCCGCCACCTGCATTCACGCAGATGGCCAGAAAAGTTGGCGTTAACAGATACTTCCATAAAATCCATGGTATCCGCCACCTGCCTGCAGGCCGCCTGTGCGGGCTGATATCCATGCCATGGGGCACGGGTCATGCCTCGAAATCCGGTCCGAACGCCATCTGTTGCGCCACGATTCCCGCCTGACGGGCGCCTAATGGGTGATGGCCTGCAGCTAACTGGTGTTCCGTCTGTCGTAGTCCCGCGCTGCGCAGGCGGCAACCAGCCGATCAGGTCAGGCTGATACGCGGCGGCAGGCTCTGCCCGTATCATCCGGCAGGGTGCCTGCCTTCTTTCATGCAATGCCACCGGGGGCACACGCTTTCTTTTGCTGCCTGCATGTCTGCGCCCTATATTTCATCATGTCAGGAGCGACAAGACAACGCGATTACCCTGACACGATAAGTATAAATGCATAAGTAATGCATTATACAGAACATATACCTGCATATAAATAGATCAGGGCCAGTCATCATGCCCTGACGAGAGGATCAGATCATGGTTTCCTCCAATGCACGCCTTCCGTCCGCCTGGACCATCGCCGATGCGCTGAAAGTGCATGCCGATGACCCCACAACCACAATGCCTGTCATTGCGCAGGATTTCCCTGTTATTGATGATGCCCTGTGGCAGTGGGACACCGGTGCCCTACGCCGCATCACGGGCGAGACGGTGACCTTCAAGGGCTGGTACGTCATGTGGTCGCTCGTGGCCGAACGCGCCCAGACAGGCGATGACGCGGCCGGCTGGCACAACCGCAATGCCTTTGCCTTTATTGGCTATTACTACAGCCGCAACGGTATTGACTGGACCTTTGGCGGTCGTCTGCTCAACACAAGCGCTGATCTGCGGCCCGATGAATGGTCGGGCAGCCTGATCATGCGGCAGGGCAGCGAGAATGTGGTCGACATGTTCTACACCTCCGTCAACACGGATGTGAACCAGAGCGTGCCGTCCGTTTCCTCCGGTACGATCCATGCCGATGACAGCGGTGTGTGGTTCGAGGGTTTTACGGCCACGACCGAGATGTTCTCGGCCGACGGGCTGCATTACGCCAATGCATCCCAGGATCCGTATTTCGACTTCCGCGACCCGCACCCCTTCATCAACCCCGCCGACGGGCAGGTCTACTGCCTGTTTGAAGGCAACGTGCCCGGCATGCGCGGCGACTTTGTCATTACCGACCGCGAGGCGGGCCACCTGCCGCCGGGCTACACCGTGGGCGAAGGGGCAGGCTATGGCGCCGCTGCCATCGGCATTGCGCGGCTGGTTTCCTCCTATGCGCAGGGTGATTTCTCGCGTTGGGAAATGCTGCCCGCCCTGGTCACCGCCCTTGGGGTGAACGACCAGACCGAACGGCCGCATGTGGTGTTCCGGAACGGGCTGACCTACGTGTTCACCATCAGTCACCACTCCACCTATACCGGTGGGCTGAACGGGCCGGACGGGGTGTACGGGTTCGTGTCGCGCCACGGCATTTTTGGCCCCTACACGCCGCTGAACAGCTCGGGGCTGGTGCTGGGCAATCCGTCTGCGGCGCCATACGAGACCTACAGCCACTTTGTCGACCCGATGGGCTACGTGCAGTCCTTCATCGACACGCTGCCTGCGCCCGGCACCGACCCGCAGGCTCCCGCAACCTACCGCATTGGCGGCACGCTTGCCCCCACGGTGCGCATTGTACTGGAGGATGACCGCACCTTCCTGACCGAGGTGCATGATTACGGGCAGATCTTCGCCTTTGACGAATGGGCCGCAAGCAACCAGCCCGATCCCCGTCCCGCCACCTGACACCAGCCACAGGGGAGGCCGCCTGACAAGGCGGTCTCCCTGCCGGAACCATGCGTCATGGACACCATGCTCACGACCCAGACCATCCTCTCTCTTCTGCCAGCCCGGTATGCCGCGGATGCGGTTGTCATCTTCTCCTTCCTCATTTCCGGCTGTGCGCTTGTCGCGCGCTTCTGGCGGCCGCCCGCAGCCGGGTCGAAATGGGTGGTCGTGTGGACCCTTGTGACCGCCATGGCGCAACTGCGTGGCTGGAACAGGCCTGCTGACAGGAAAGGGGATGTAACGGACAGGAAACCGTAAAGGAGTTTCTGGCAAAGCTTTTTTCAAAAAGCTTCAGAAGGATGCTGTCTTTTTTGAAAAAAGGCAGCATCCGGGAATCTTATCATTTTTCATCGATACAGGGCGGACATGATGCTGCGTAAACTTGGCTGCCACCCCGCCCAGAGGCGTGCGCGCCAGCCCATGCTTACAACCATGCGCGGCTTCATGACCCGCCGCGCGCCTCAGCACCTGATCCGTGACGGCATCGATCCCGCCCCGCTCATGCTGGGTAATGATGTGCTGGGTAACTGCACGGCGGCGGGTATAGGCAACCATATCCGTGCCACCGCGGCGCTTGCGGGCTATCAGGTGGTGGTGGATACGCCCGATGCCGTGCGGTTCTATGCGCTTTCCACCGGCTATGTGCCCGGCGACCCGGCTACGGATCATGGCGGGGCGGAAGTGGATGTGCTGACAACCGCCCTGCAACAGGGCTACGCGCTGGCCCGGCAGACCCTGTTTCCGCTATGGGGCACGCTGGAGCCTGCGGACCTCAATGCAGTCCGTAACGTAACAGCGGGGCTGTCAGCGGCCTATCTGGGCGTGCTGCTTGCCGTGGCGGATATGTGGACCGACACAGCCGGCAACCCGCCGCCGC
The DNA here is from genome assembly GCF_009834365.1 of Komagataeibacter xylinus. Lineage (NCBI taxonomy): Bacteria > Pseudomonadati > Pseudomonadota > Alphaproteobacteria > Acetobacterales > Acetobacteraceae > Komagataeibacter > Komagataeibacter xylinus. Next base: position 1,363,175 of record NZ_CP041348.1, read on the forward strand.
TATGGGATACGCCAACACCCGCCGCGCGTGGCGACCCCACCCCCGGCAGCGCGGGTGGCCACTGCCTGCTGTTGTGGGACTATACCGGCACGGCCGACACGGATGTGGTGACGCTGCTGACATGGGGCACGCGGCAGAAGGCGACATGGCGCTGGGTGCGCTCACGCATCATGGAAGCCCATGGCCTGGCGTGGCGGCAACTGCTGCCTGCGGGCGCACTCAGCCCCACCCATCAGGACTGGGATGCCCTGGTCAGCGCCAATGAAGCCTATCTGGCTGGGCCCGAAGTGGTGTGAACAGCAAAAAGTTTTTGGCAAAGCTTTTTTCAAAAAGGCAGCGCTCAAAAACTTTTTATTTTTATGTGCTTCCGCTATACTTCATGAGGCTACAAAAAATTATGAAATATCTTATATCTGTACTGCTTGTTGCAGTATGCCTGTGGGGCTGCACACATGACAGGCCCGTGCAGACAACCATCCCTGCCGCCATGGCCGGGCTTGAAACCACGCTGGGGCAGGCGGGCATTGTATCTGTCTCGCACCCTGCCGACTGGACACAGCCGCAGGCTACGCGCTTTGCTGCCGCCATCCGGGCCGCCCAGTGCCGCCAGCACGTGGCGGACCCCGTTATCGGCGCGATTGTGGGTGATGTGACGCTCCAGCTATCAGGTAGTTTTACACATGGGGGGCAGTTCACCGTGGGGGCGCTGACCGCTTCACCCACCTTTGGCATCGCGGCAGATGCAAGCCGGACCACGAGCCAGCAGGTCAGTCTGCCGGTTTCCTACGCACCGCTTTCCTCCATGCCGGAGGTGGAAATGGCGCGGCAGGCGACTTATGAAACCACCCTGCTTGGCCAGAACGACGCCATACGCCACACCGAGGCCATGCGCCTGCTGACCGGGCGCGATGCATTGCGGCAGGTCACCGACGGGCTGATCCAGTCATGGCACGCGGATGACTGTGGGCCTGCCCAGCAGCCGCTGCGGCCTTTTGCCACGTTGCGGCGATAAGAGGCAGTTTGAAAAAGCAGGCCCAAGAATACCCTGAAATTATAAAAATTTTTGAGTGTCGCCTTTACTCAAAAAAGCGACGTCTTCTGAAGCTTGTATCTGATGGCAGAATTGCTGGACAGGCCGCATTTCTGCATGATTTTATGAAGTAAATGGCGGACTCGAAAGGATTCGAACCTTCGACCTTCGCCTTCGGAGGGCGACGCTCTATCCAGCTGAGCTACGAGTCCACTCACGCCTGCATACATCGCCACAGGGCGGAACGCCAGCCCCCAATCAGTAAAAATCATCGCGGCGCGATCGCGTCCATCCGTCCGGGCAGGATGGGCAGCGGGGCGTCGTGGCCTGCGGGTTCGGCCATCCATGCCGCCGTCGCTGCATCTCCGCCCGAGGGCAGGAAGCGCCCAGGGTGCAGGATCCAGCTGGTCATGTCCGCTGTCACCTTCTCGCCCGCCAGCCCGCGTGTCAGCAGGTGGTAGCCGTTGGGTATGTAATCCAGCCGCGTGCCCGCTGGCATGTGCCGCCACGCCCGCGCCATGGCGGCAGCGGGCACGATCTGGTCGCACCCGCCATACACCACCAGCACGGAGCCATGCATATGGGTGCTGGCATGGGCGGCCTGGTGCATGAGGTCGGTCAGTCCGGCGAGCGCGGTGGTGGATGTGTCACGCAGGGTCAGCGGGTCGTAATACAGGCGGGCAAGGGCCAGCTGGTCGTCGGCTGCGGTCACGTGCACGGGCAGTTCGCGCCCGCTCAGCCGCCAGCGCGGGGCCATGGCGGCCATGAGGTGGGTGGTCAGGCGCGCGCCTGCGTCCAGATCCCACAATGCCGGGGCCAGCAGGATCGTGCCCGCCACCGGCGGCGCGTCAGGCTGGGCTGCCATTACGGCGGCCAGTGCGCCGCCCATGCTCTCGCCCATGATGTAAAGCGGCACGCCGGGGTGTTCGCGGCCAAGGATGGTGGCCAGAGTGCTGGCCGTGCGGCGCAGCATGTCCATGCCCACCCAGCCACCGCGTGCCTGTGTCTGGCCAAAGCCGGGCAGGTCGGGGGCCACCACGCTCAGCCCCGCGGCGTTGAGCGCGGGTGCCGGGCGCTCCCACGCATCGCGGCTGTCATTGAAGCCATGTAGCGCCAGAATCACCGCGCGTTCCGGCCCATGTGCGGGCCAGATGCGCAACGGCACAGCACCCACGCCTGCAATATTTACCACGCGGTCAGCGGGCACGAGGCGGGCCAGTTCGGCATGCCGCGCGGGTGGTACGGGGGCAGGGGCCTCGCGCGTGGCGCAGGCGGTCAACATCACAAAAAGCGCTGGATAAAGCAGGCGTGACAGGCGAATGTTTGAAAGCACGGCAATCCTGCGTATCATCATGGGCCAGCGCATGGCTCACCCATCGGGCGCGCCATGCAAATCCAAGCCGGACAACAACCCGAGGCCGATCAGAATGCAAGCCCTGTCCCACGATCCCGCACCGCACCCCCGCCTGGGCACGATTGAAACCATCGTGGTCGATTCGCGCACCCTGTCCTGTGATGGCGGTCTCGGCGCGCTTGGTCATCCGCGCGTGTTCCTGCGCATCGGCCATCACCAGACCTTCTGCCCCTACTGCTCCCGCCTGTTCGTGCTCAACCCCGATGCACCGGCGGGTGACGCGCACTGACAGCCTCTACATCCATGTCCAGCGACACGCCGCTTCACCTGATTCTTGTGGATGGCTCGGGGTATATCTTCCGCGCCTTCCACGCCCTGCCGCCCATGACCAGCCCCGATGGCACGCCCGTCAACGCGGTCTATGGTTTTACGAATATGCTGTCGCGGCTCCTGCGCGAACATGCCGGCACCCACCTTGCGGTCATATTCGATGCAGGCCGCCATACCTTCCGCAATGACCTGTATGGCGAATACAAGGCCCACCGTCCCGAACCACCCGAGGAACTGCGCCCGCAGTTCAGCCTCGTGCGTGATGCCACGGCAGCCTTTGGTGTGCCGGCCATCGAGCAGGCCGGCTGGGAAGCCGATGACCTGATCGCCGCCTACGCCCGCAAGGCCACCGATGCGGGCGGGCAGTGCACCATCTATTCATCCGACAAGGATCTGATGCAGCTCATCCGCCCTGGCGTGATGATGATGGACCCGATCAGGAACCGGCCGATCGGACCGAAGGAAGTCGAAGCAAAATTTGGCGTGACCCCGGACCGGGTGGCGCAGGTGCAGGCCCTGATCGGTGACCCGGTGGACAACGTGCCCGGCGTGCCCGGAATCGGCCCCAAGACCGCATCGGCCCTGATGGCGGAATATGGCTCGCTCGATGCCATCCTCGCAGGTGCGGAGAGCATGAAAGCCTCCAAGCGTCGCGAGAACCTGCTGGCCCATGCCGACATGGCCCGCCTGTCCTACAAGCTCGTCACGCTGTGCGAGGACGCACCCTGCCCCGAACCGCTGGCTGATCTGGGCTGCTGCGACGTGGACATGGAGCGGCTGGGCGCATGGCTGTCGGATATGGGGTTTTCATCGCTGTTGCAGCGCATGGGGCTCAAGGCAAAGCCGCGTCCGCGCATTTCGGCGCATGACACGCTGGCGGCGGCCCCGGTGGCCGAACGCCCGCCCTTCCCGCCCGAGCCTTATGGCCCGTACATCACCGTAACCGACCCCGAGGCGTTGCGGGAATGGGTCAGCGAGGCCCGCACCAGCGGCGTGTGTGCGGTGGATACGGAAACCGACGGACTTGACCCGCTCACCGCGCCCTTGGTCGGCATCTCGCTTGCGCCACGCTGCGGGCGGGCGTGCTACATTCCGCTAGGCCATCAGGTGGACCTGATGGACAGCGCGGGTGCGCCCCAGATGAAGGTGAAAACCGCGCTGGAAATTCTTGAGCCACTGTTTGCCGACCCGTCGGTGCTCAAGGTGTTCCAGAACGCCAAGTTCGACCTGCTGGTGCTGACACAGGCGCGCAGCGTGCAGCCGACCCCGATCGATGACACCATGCTGATCTCGTACGCGCAGTCAGCAGGCCAGCATGGGCAGGGCATGGATGAGCTTTCGCGCCTCACCCTCGATCACACGCCTATTCCCTACGATGAAGTGACCGGCACGGGCCGCAAGCGGGTCGTGTTCTCGCAGGTGGCGATTGACCGCGCCACGCCGTATGCGGCGGAAGATGCGGATGTGACCCTGCGCCTGTGGCAGGTGCTCAGACCCCAGCTGCGCACGAATAAGGCTCTGGCGCTATATGAGGAGATGGAGCGCCCGCTGGTGCCCATTCTGGCCGATATGGAGCGGGCGGGCATCAGGGTTGATGCCGATGACCTGCGCGCCATGTCGACCGAGTTCGCAGGCCGCATGGACGTGATCGAGGCCGAGATTCACAAGCTGGCCGGGCGTGACTTCAATGTCGGCTCCCCCAAGCAACTGGGCGAGATCCTGTTTGACGAGATGGGCCTGCCCGGTGGCAAGCGCACCAAGGCGGGCGCATGGGGCACGGATTCGGCCGTGTTGCAGGATCTCGCCGACCAGGGCCACGACCTGCCCGCGCGCATTCTGGCCTGGCGGCAGTTGGCCAAGCTCAAGAGCACTTATGCCGACGCGCTGCTCAACCAGATCAACCCCGCCACCGGGCGCGTGCACACCTCGTTCCAGATGGCGGTCACGACAACGGGCCGCCTGTCATCGAACGACCCCAACCTGCAGAACATCCCCATCCGCACGGAGGAAGGCGGGCGCATCCGCCGCGCCTTTGTGGCGGAACCGGGTCATGTGCTGGTCTCGGCGGATTATTCACAGATCGAGTTGCGGCTTCTGGCTGACGTTGCGGATATTCCCGCACTGCGTGAGGCATTCGAACTGCGGCAGGATATCCATGCCCGCACGGCTTCCGAAGTGTTCGGCATCCCGCTTGAGGGCATGGACCCGCTCACGCGCAGGCGCGCCAAGGCCATCAATTTCGGTATCATCTACGGCATCAGCGCTTTCGGGCTGAGCCGCCAGCTGGGCATCTCCCCCGGTGAGGCACGGGGGTATATCGACGCCTACTTCGCCCGCTATCCCGGCATCCGTGACTACATGGAGCGGGTGAAGGCGGAGGCGCGCAGGAACGGCTATGTCACCACGCCCTTTGGCCGTCGCTGCTTTGTGCCGGGCATTGCCGAGAAGAGTGCCGTGCGCCGCAACTATGCCGAGCGGCAGGCCATCAACGCGCCGTTGCAGGGGGGGGCTGCCGACATCATCAAACGCGCCATGGTGCGAATTCCTGCTGCCCTGTCCGATGCAGGGCTTGACGGACGCATGCTCCTTCAGGTCCATGACGAACTTGTGTTCGAGGTGCGCAAGGATGATGCCGATCGTCTGGCAGCCCTCGTCAAACAGGTCATGGAATCCGCGGCGGCCCTGTCTGTGCCCCTGGTCGTGGAAACCGGGACCGGAACGAACTGGGCGGATGCACATTGATAATGCGAAATGAACGGGACCGGTTTTTCGTACTGGTCGGGTTTGCCATACTGGTGGTCTCCTCCATCGCGGGGTATTTCGGCTACCGTTATTCCGATAGCGCGCCCGTGCCGCTGACCACCTATGGCAACCCCGTTGGCGGGTCGTTCAGGCTGATCAACGGGGCAGATGGCTCGGTGCTCGATACCGACTTCCGGGGCCGGTGGATGCTGATCTATTTTGGCGATACCCACTGCCCCGATGATGTATGCGGCGCCACCGTAAAAGCCATGGCCGAGGGCGTGGAAGCACTGGGCCACGACCGCGCGCGCCTTGCGGTGCCCATTTTCATCACGCTCGACCCCATGCGCGATAACTCCGACGTGCTGCGCACCTATGCCCTGCGCTATGGCTCGCATGTGACGGTCATGACCGGCTCGCCCAAGATGATCCAGGCCGTGGCCAGGGAGTATCATGCCCCTTATGTGCGGCGTGATGGCGCCAATGGGGATTACAGCATGGAGCCTGCCAGCCAGATCGTGATCATGTCGCCCACCGGGCGCTATGAGGGCAGCCTGCCCGCCACCGCCACGGCAGCCGACATCACGGCCCGCATGACGGAACTCATGTCGCCCCCGGCGCATAACTGAACCGGGCGGGCCAGCGCATGCGGGCATTGTGGCACCGGCTGGGCATCATGGCGCTCATGCTTGGCGGCCTGCACGCGCTGCCTGCCGCAGGCTCTGCACAAGGCACGCAGGGCAGCCCCCATCGCGGCGGCACCCTGCGGCTGACGGCGGCAAGTGCCTCTGGCACGCTCGACCCGCAGATCAGCTACACCAGCCAGTACATGCAGCTTGCCGCCGTTATTTATGACGGGCTGCTCACCTACCCCAAGCTGGAGGGGGCAGCAGGCAACCAGGTAGTGCCTGACCTTGCCGAGGCCATGCCCGAGCAGCGTGATGGCGGGCGCACATGGGTGTTCACCCTGCGGCAGGGCATCCGCTTTTCAGATGGTGCGCCGGTTACGGTAGAGGATGTGGCCGCCTCGCTGCGGCGCATCTTCAAGGTGGGCACGCCCACGGCAGGCTCGTTTTACGGCACTATAGTGGGGGCGGATGCCTGCCTGCGCGATGGCGCGCACTGCACGCTGCAAGGTGGCGTGGAGACCGAACCCGCTACCCGCCGCATCACCATCAACCTGACCGAGCCGGATTCCGAATTCCCGCAAAAGCTGGCTTTTGGGCACGCTTCCATCCTGCCGGCTGCCACGCCCGCGCATGATCTGGGCAATGTGGCAGCCCCCGGCACGGGGCCATACCATATCGTATCCTCCGACCCCGAGCGCGGGCTGGTGCTGGAGCGCAACCCGTATTTTCATGAATGGAGCGAGGCGGCCCAGCCCGATGGGTATGTGGACCGCATCGTTTATGATTTCGGCCTGTCGGAAGAAGATGCGGTCACCGCCGTCGAGCGCGGGCAGTATGACTGGATGGCGGGGCTCAAGCCGCTTGACCGGCTGGGCGAGATCGGCAGCCGTTACACGGCGCAGGTGCATGTCTCCCCGCTTTATGGCCTGATCTTCCTGCCGATGAACGTCAACATCCCGCCCTTTGACCAGCTCAAGGCGCGCGAGGCCGTAAACTACGCGCTTGACCGGCGCGCCATGACCATTCTGTACGGCGGGTCGGGCGTTGCTACCCCGCTGTGCCGCATGGTGCCCCCGGGCCTGCTGCCCGGCGATGGTGCCTGCGCCTGGACGCGCGGCGCCGACCCTGACCACCCGCTAACGCCCTGGGCGCACCCGGACCTGCAACGTGCCCGCGCACTCGTGCATGAAAGCGGCACGGAGGGCATGGACGTGACCCTGATCGTGCCTGCCACCGCCATGTATGTGAGCATGGGCACCTATCTGCGCGACATGCTTGAGGCGATCGGCTACCACGCGCGCCTGCATCCGCTCTCGCCTGCCCTGGAGGGCAATTACGCCGCCAACACCATCAACCATGTGCAGATCAGCCTGTTGGGGTGGTATGCGGATTACGCCTCGCCCTCCAACTTTCTTGATACGCTTTTCGGCTGCGAGAACTTCCACCCCGGTTCCGACAGTTCCATCAACATGTCCGGCCTGTGCGACCCGGTGATGCAGGCGCTCGTGGCGCGTATCCGCAGTGAGGCCGACCCGCAGGCAGCCCTGGCACTGTGGGGGCAGGTCGATGACCGTATCACCCGCCTGGCACCCGCAGCCCCCATGATCAGCACGCGGTATGTCGATCTCGTCTCGCCCCGGCTGGGCCATTATTTTGTGACCAGCCTGTATCACATGGCGTTTTCACGCGTGTGGGTGCAGTAATCAAAGCAATAAAGTTTTCGGGTGCCGCATTTTTTCAAAAAGGCTGCGTTATTCTGAAGCTTTTGAAAAAAAGCTTTACCAAAAACTTCTTGTTGTTCCGGGATGCGGAACGGGTGATCGTCCTCAAACACAAAACCCCGCCGGATAACCGGCGGGGCCTGTAAACGGGGTATCAGACCACGTTGATCAGAGCATGGACTTCGCGCGGGCTTCCACCTTGGCGCAGGCCTGCTTGCGGATGTCGGTCGAGGCATCCTCGAGCGAGATGGGAGCCTTGCCACCCACCTTCAGCAGGCCGGTCGAGCCATCGGCATAGGACATGTTGCCCTTCTGGTTGGACGGCACGTCGTTGGTCTTCTTGTTGAAGGCAGCCAGAACCGGCCATGCTTCGGATGCAGTCAGGTAGTTGGACTGGATGCAGTAGTTCATGATGCCGCCCAGATCAGCGGGCTTGGCGGAGGCAACGGCGGAGTACACCGTATCGGCCGAAAGCGAACCCGGCTTGATCTGCTCGACCTGGTTGGCAACGCCTGCACCCGTGGGCGGCGAGACTTCAGCGGCATGGGCCGCAAGCGGTGCTGCGGCCAGCAGGGTTGCAAAGGCACTGGCGGACAGGACGCGACCGAACGACACCATTTCATTATTCCTTGCACTGTTCATCAGGCGGGCACGGCAGGTGCCCACTCAATTGTGAATCTATGTGTCAGGCATAACACGATGCGCGTGCGCCACACCCCTGCGGCGGATATGTCAGGCATTCGTCTTTTCGATATATGGTGCCCTTGTCATGCGCTTTGTGCGCCATAAACCCCTGTTGTCAGCCGGTATTGCCTGCCAGTTGCCTGGCGCGGGCAAATGGCGCGCACGGTCAATAAGTTGTGATAACGCTTAATGCCCCCGGCTTTTTTCGCGCAAAACGGGCGTGTGCCGCAATCATGATTGAGTCCGCCCCCACTTCGTGGGAATGCTGTGGGTTCCTGTTTCTCACCCCACTGCACGGGATCAACATGCAGCATTTGCGCCTTCTTCTGAAAGATGTCTGGTACCTGACCCGCCCCTATTTCGTGTCGGAGGACAGGAAATGGGCCTGGGGCCTGCTCGTGGCCGTTCTGGTGCTGACCTTCTCCATCGTGGGGATGGACCTGCTCCAGTCCTTCTCGCGCAATGTGTATTACACGGCGCTGCAGCAGCGTGATGCCACCACCTTCCTGCGCGGGCTGTTCTGGTATGTGCATAATGATAGCGGGTACGTGCCTGGCTTCTTCATCATCACCATTCCGGCCATCCTGTTCAGTGTCTATGCAACCTACCTGCAGCAGATGCTCGGCCTGCGCTGGCGGCGGTGGCTGACCGCGCGCATGACGCGGCAGTGGATGGAGCACCAGACCTATTTCCGCATCGCCATCACCACATCGGGCCTTGAGGCCGGGGCCGACAACCCCGATCAGCGCATACAGGAGGACCTGAACAGCTTTGTGACCGATACGCTGACACAGTTCATCAACCTGCTGTCCAATATCGTGACGCTGTTCAGCTATGTCGGGCTTCTGTGGGTGTTGTCCGGGCCGCTGGAAATATGGGGCATGTCCATACCGGGCTACTTCTTCTGGGCGGCGCTGATCTATTCCGTGGTGGCGACGTGGGTGACGCATCTGGCGGGACACAAACTGGCGGGGCTGCAGTTCTTCCAGCAGCGCGCCGAGGCCGATTTCCGCTACAGCCTCGTTCATGTGCGCAACAATGCCGAAGGCATCGCGCTCTATCGGGGCGAGGCAGAGGAACAGGCCGGACTCGACCGCTCCTTCGCCTCCGTTTACGGCAATTTTCTTTCCATCATGCGCCGCACCAAATGGCTGGGCCTGCTCACCACGGGACTGGATGTGGTGTCGGGCAATTTTGCGCTGCTGATCGGCTCGATCCGCTACTTCGCGGGCAAGATGAGCTTCGGCACGCTCATGCAGTTGGTCATGGCGTTCTCACGCGTGCAGGGGGCACTGGGCTGGCTGTCCAACTCCTATGCCGCGCTGACCACATGGCATGCGGAGGTGGCGCGTCTGGCCACCTTCCAGCGCGTGATGGACCGCGCGCAGGCCATGAAAAGCGAGATCAGCCTCATTGCCGCCCCCGCCAGCGCCGACCTGCAGGTCAGCGGGCTGGACGTGTTCCGCCCCGATGGCACGGCGCTGCTCAGGGATGTGAACTTTACGCTGGCACATGGGCAGATGACAGTGGTGACCGGCCCCTCGGGCACCGGCAAGTCCACGCTGTTCCGCGTTCTGGCGGGCATCTGGCCGTTTGCCAAAGGCACGATTACACGCCCCGACATGCCCATGATGTTCGTGCCCCAGCGCCCCTACATGCCGACCGGCACGCTGCACCGGGCCGTGGCCTATCCGGCGGACGGCACGGCGTATTCCGCAACGCAGGTGGCCGAGGCGCTGAAGCAGGTCGGTCTTGGCGCGCTGGTGCCGCGTATTGAAAATGAGGAGCCTTGGGGGCAGATCCTCTCGCCCGGCGAACTCCAGCGCCTGGCCTTTGCGCGCATTGTGCTGGCGCAGCCGGGCTGGGTGTTTCTCGATGAATCGACCTCGAACCTTGATGCTGCGTCCGAGGCCGCCCTTTACGCCCTGCTGGCCCGGACCTGTCCGGGCATGACGGTGGTGTCGATCACGCACCGGCAGTCGGTGGTGGGGATGCATGAAAATGCCATTGACCTCACTCCCTTTGCCGTGGGCGCAACTGCCGTGGTCAGTGCGGACGCATCGCCCTGACCATCAGCGCGGTATTGTAGCGCATCATGCTGATGTAGTCGGGGGCCGGGCCGCCTGCGGTGGAGAGCGCCTCGGCATAAAGCTCGCCGCCGGGCTGTGCCCCGGTGGCGTGGGCGACCTGCTGCACAAGGCGTGGGTCGGTCGCGTTTTCAAGGAAATAGGTGGTCATGCCGGTCTCGCGGATCTGCGCGATCAGCCTGCCCACATCGGCGGCGGAGGCTTCGGTCTCGGTAGAGAGGCCCTGCGGCGCCATGAAGGTTACGCCATAGGCGCGGCCAAAATAGCCAAAGGCATCATGGCTGGTCAGCACGCGCCGCCGGGCGGGCGGAATGGTGTCAATCTCGGTGCGGATGTCATGGTCAAGGGCCTGCAGCTGCGCGGTGTAAGCCGCGGCCGAGGCACGGAAATCATCAGCGTCCGCCGGGTCAGCCGCGATCAGCGCATCGCGGATGTTACTGGTCCATACAATCACGTTGGGCACGCTGTTCCATACATGCGGGTCGGTTTCCACCTGCTGGCCATCGTGTTCGGTATGGATGTCGATCCCGTCTGATACGATGACAGGCCTGCCCTGATAGCCCGCCGCGTGGGCCAGGCGGGCAAACCAGCTTTCCAGCCCCTCGCCGCTCATGAACACCACATCGGCCTGCCGCAGGGCGCGCGCGTCATCGGGGGCGGGTTCGAATTCATGCGGGTCGCCATCAGGCGGCACCAGCGAGGTCACGCTCACATGCGCGCCGCCCACATGCGACACCACATCGGCCAGCACGGTAAAGCTGGCAACGGCGTGCACTACATGCGGCGCGGGAGCGGCACGGGCGGGCAGGATGGACAGGAAACCACAGAAGCCCAGAAGGCAGGTGAGGCGACGCATGTCAGTGACTCCGGAAGGGGGATGAACCACCCCGCGCGCGGATACCGGCGGGGGAGGCAATAAGGGAGAACAGATAGGCCGCCGAGCAGGTGAGGATGATGCACGGCCCCGCCGCCAGCCGGAAATGGTAAGAGACCAGCAGCCCCGTATAGCCCGCGAGCATGCCCACCGTGGCCGAGAGCGCCATCATGGGCACGAGGCGGCGCGTCCACAGCCGCGCGGTGGCGGCGGGCACCATCATCATGCCAACCGACATGAGCGTGCCCAGGGCTTCAAACCCGGCCACGAGGTTGATGACCACAAGGAACAGGAACACCATGTGGTAAAGCGCGCCCCGGCTGCCGGTCATGCGCATGAAGCCGGGGTCCACGCATTCCATGACCAGTGGCCGCCAGATGAAGGACAGCAGGAACAGGCTGAGCGTGGTGATGCCCGCCATCAGGTACAGGGCAGGCCCGTCAATGGCGAGAATGGTGCCGAACAGCACATGCAGCAGGTCGATATTCGACCCCCGCGCTGACACGATCAGAACACCCAGCGCCAGCGACGTGAGGTAGAAACTGGCAAAGCTTGCATCTTCCGCCAGGTGCGTGCGGCGGCTCACCAGCCCCGCCAGCAGTGCTACCCCCAGCCCCGCCGCGATGCCGCCCAGCCCCATGGCCGTAAGCGACAGCCCGCCCGCTGCCAGAAAGCCTACGGCGGCACCGGGCAGGATGGCATGGCTCATCGCATCGCCAATCAGGCTCATGCGGCGCAGTTGCAGCAGCACGCCCACCGGCCCCGCCCCCATGCCCAGCGTGATGGAGGCAACCAGCGCGCGGCGCATGAAGCCAAAGGTGGCGAACGGCTCCCATAATCCGGCCAGCATGCTCATGCCGGGCCACCTGCCCATGTGGGCTGCGGCGTGTCATAGGCGCGTTGCAGCGTGCCGGGCGTAAGGATGCGGGCGGTCTCGCCCCAGATGGCCTGCCCGCCCGAGAGCAGCACCACATGAGGGAAGCAGGTGCGGATCTGGTGCATGTCATGCAGCACGGCAATGATGGTGCGACCCTGCGCATGCCATTCGCGCACCAGTGCCAGCAGGTCCTGCGTGGTGGGAGCATCCAGCGCGGTGAATGGTTCATCGAGCATGATGACGGTGGCATCGGTCATGAGCAGACGCGCGAACAGCAGGCGCTGGAACTGCCCGGCCGAGAGCGCATCGATCATGCGCCCGGCCTGTTTTTCCAGCCCCACGCGGCACAGCGCATCGGCCGCGCGCTGGCGCACGGCAGGGCTGGCCGCGCCAAAGGCCCCGGTCTGGCGCCATGCGCCACTGAGCACCATGTCCGTCACACTGATGGGAAAGGCGCGGTCAATGATGCGGGCCTGCGGCAGGTAGCCAAAATCCTGCGCGTGCAATCCGCCAAGCGTGATCCTGCCCGCAGTCAGCGGCACCTCGCCCAATATGGCGCGCAGCAGGGTGGACTTGCCCGCGCCATTGGCTCCTGCAATGGCGGTCATGCTGCCGGGTGCAAAACTGCCGGTGACATGCTGCCACACCGGCGTGCCGTGCAGAGCGACACCCGCGTCGTCCAGCCCGATGGCGCCATGGGTCATGGCTGGGCCACGGCCCAGGCCACCAGCCCCCATAACAGGCCACAGGGCAGCGCCATGCACACCAGCCGCTGCCATCCTGCGCGGGCCATCCATGTAAGTGGCAGGGGCGTTGCCGCGCTGGGGGCCGGGTGGGGCATTGTCGTGTTGCTGTCCTGCGGGTCAGGGTGGGCGGCAGACGGGGACGGGAATGGCATGGGAACGCCCAAAGTGTTATAATATAACATTCATTTACAGCACGGGCTTGCTATCCGTCAAGCGGAGGCTGCATTGTTACGCCATGCGCACGATACGATCGGGGTGGAACGGGTGAGCTTTCATACATGGCTGCTGTTTGCCGCAACTGCCTTCCTGCTCTCGGCCATGCCGGGGCCGAACATGATGCATGTCATGTCCATCAGCGTGCGGCATGGCCTGCTGCGCAGCACGGGGGTCATGGGGGGGTGCATGCTGGCCATCGTGCTGGTGGTGTGCGCGTCACTTGCGGGCATGGCGGGCGTGCTGGCGGCGTCGCCCCGGCTGTTTGCGGTGCTGCGCGTGGTGGGGGCGGCGTATCTGGTGTTTCTGGGCGTGCGCGTGTGGATGGCGCGTGACACAGAGGGCGAGGGTGCTCCGGCGGCGGATGATGACCCGTCTGCGCCATGGCGTGACCTGTTTCGTGATGGATTCCTGACCGGCATCAGCAACCCCAAGCTGCTGCTGTTTGCAGCCGCCTTCCTGCCGCAGTTCGTCAACCCGGCGGCGCCTCACATGCGGCAGTATGGGCTGCTGGTTGCGACCTTCGCGTTTTTGGAGGCGTTCTGGTACCTGGTTTACGCAGGCGGCGGGCGCATGCTCTCGGCCTGGCTGCGCACGCCGGTGGTGCGGCGGGTCTTTGGCATTGTGACCGGGCTGGTGTTCATGGGGTTCGGGGCCATGCTGCTGCTGACGCGCGTTTAGGCAACCTGTTTGAAAACGACTTATGGAATAAAAGCTTCCAGGTGCCACCTTGTTAAAAAATGGTGTTCTGTCAAAGCTTTTTTAAAGAAACTTTACCACAAACTTTCTGACTGATGGCGTCCGGGCCGGGTGGGCATGACCCACGTTCCGCAAATGATGGCGCCAGTTCCGCTTTCGCACGGTATTGCAGTGCAGGCATATGGAAACGCCACGGGTGGCACGTGTTTTTTAGTATCGATTCCATATAGTTGTGCTGCATCGATCTGTGTCGGCTGCAAAAGCCGGGTTATCATGGGGGATTGGTAAAGTAGGTATATCTATATACATCCATATATAGACATCTGTATCTATAAGGACACAGTCATACGCTATATGACGATTACGTTATTAATATATTTATGCTGATATAGACGCTGCGGCAGGTGGGTTATATACGGCCATGCATGTTCAAAATGGCTAACGAAATGGAATCAGCATGGCCAGAATGACCGCAGGTATGGCGTGGATGCTTTCGGCCAGTCTTGGCGCACTGCTCATCCCCTCCGCTTACGCACAGGGCACCGGCACGGATGCGGACAAGGGCAAAAAAGCCCTTCAGGCCACCAAAAGCACCCCGGCCCCGGATGATGCCGTAGGCTCCGCCAATGCGGAGGAAATGACCGTGATCGGCCACCACCGCATGGTGGCAGGTGCCGCGGCCAACTATAACAAGAAAATGGCCAATCTCGGCCCGCTGGGCACGCGCCGCACGCTTGATACGCCCATGTCGATCATGACCGTGCCGCATGACGTGATCGTCAACCAGCAGGCGCGTAACATCAACGACCTGATGCAGTACATCCCGTCGGTGCAGCTTGAAACCCGCGCCGACCCCGGCACCAGCCGCCCGCAGTCGCGCGGGTTCGAGGCGGATGTGATCTCCAACAGCCGCATCGACGGGCTGAACGCCTTTACGGTCACGCCCTACGCTGCCGAGCAGTTCGACAACGTGCAGGTGCTCAACGGCCTGGCAGGCGCCCTGTATGGCCCCCAGAACCCGGCGGGCACGTTTGAATACGGCCTCAAGCGCCCGACCGACGAGCGAATCAACCGCCTTGTGGTGGGTGTTGATTCTGTTGGCACGCTGATGGAAAACGTCGATGCATCGGGCCGCGCGGGCAAGCATGGCTGGTTTGGCTACCGCATCAACCTGCTGCATGGCGATGGCACGTCCTATGTGCAGGATAGCTGGGTGCGCCGTAACATGGTCAGCGCCGATTTCGATATCCATTTCGACCGCGATACCGTGCTGGAACTCGATGCCAGCCATTACACGTTCGATGAGCGCGGCATGCCTGCGGGCGTCAACCTCAAGGGCTATAGCCTGCCTTCAGCCCCTGACCTGAGCAAGCCGCATATGGGTCAGGACTATTCGGGCTACAATTCCGAGAACAACGTCTTTCTTGCCAAGCTCAAGCATCGCATCAATGATAACTGGAGCTTCGTCATTGGCGGGCTGTACCAGGATTCCGGGCGGCAGGTATTTGAGTCGGCTGATTCCCTGATCAACAACTCCGGTGGTTATACCCAGTCCCTCTCGGCCGCCACCACGGTCAATGACTTCAAGGTCGGCAGTAACATGGCCTATGTCAACGGTCATGTGCGCACGGGCTTCATCAGGCATGATCTGGTCATCGGCACCAATGGCTACATGGAAGGTGGCTATAACCCGCTGAGCGGGCAGAGCTATACCGCCATCAAGTCGGGCACGCTGGACAATCCTACCGTGGCGCCCAATGGCCCGCAGCCCTATTACAGTGGCAAGTATGAATCGCAGTACGTGCGCTACCAGTCGATGATTTTGGGTGACACGCTGCACTTCAACAAGCACTGGTCGGTCATGGGCACGCTGGCATGGAGCTGGCTGGATCAGGACAGCACCGCAACGGTTGCCGGCGCTTCAACCAAAAGCGTCGAGAATGGTTACACCGTCACCACCACCCATCTGACCAAGGGCAAGACCACCAACAGCCGTGCCGATGCGGCCTTCAGCCCCATGGCCAGCCTGGTCTACAAGCCGACTGAAAACCAGACCGCCTACTTCACTTATGGCCGCTCGCTGCAGGCTGGCACATCCGCCCCGGCTGATGCGCTCAACGCCAATGCCCTGACATCCCCCGTGCATAGCGAGGAGTATGAGGTGGGCTACAAGATGCAGTGGCGCCAGATGCAGTTCAACGTGGCGGGTTTCCGTGCCACGCGCAGCTATGCTTTCTATGAAGGTAGCAACACGCTGTATGGCAATTTCGGCACCCAGCGCAATTATGGCGTGGAGTTCCAGGCCATGGGGCATGTCACGCCCCGCCTGTCGGTTATCGGCGGCATGACATGGATTGATGCGGAACTGACCCATGCAGGTTTTGCCGCCCTCAACAACAAGGAAGTGGTGGGCGTGGCGCCCCTGCAGGCCAATGCGCTGATGGATTACCGCATTCCGTTCCCGCGTGGTTTCGCGCTCAATGGCCTGGCCGTGAATGCCAACGTGCATTACACCGGCCGCCGTGCGGCGGATCTTGAAAACAAATACTATGCCGGTTCCTATGTAACACTGGATCTGGGCCTGCGTTATCCGTTCCGTGCGGCAAAGCATCCTTGGATGGCGCGTTTTGGCGTAACGAATGTTGCCAATGAGCGGTACTGGTCCTCGATCTATAATGGCACGGCCTCAAGTGCCGGGATCACGACCAAGGATGCGACGGCAAAGTCGCTTGACGCTGGCAGCGCCGCCTATGCCGGCATGCCGCGTGCCTTCCACTTCACGCTGGAAGCCGACTTCTGAAAACACTGTTCCAAAAACAGTATAAGTTTTGGGGTGCCGCCTTTTTTCAAAAAGGCGGCATTTTTTTTGGCAAAGCCCCGCGCACCCGCTTGTGATGGCGGGCAGGGGCGCGAAACGAGGCTGGTGTGCCCATATTCCCATCAACCATAAGGGAAGGAACGCCACCATGACCGAACCGACACCCCCGACATTGACTGACTGCCCCATCGGGCTCGATGCCACCGGCACGCGGCGCGAGAAGGATTCGATGGGCGAGATTGACGTGCCCGCCAGCCATTACTGGGGGGCGCAGACGCAGCGCAGTCTCGTGCATTTCTCGATCGGGCGCGACCATATGCCCATCGAGGTCTGCCATGCCTATGGCATCGTGAAAAAAGCGGCGGCGCAGGTAAATGCCGCCGATGGGCGCATGCCGCAATGGAAGGCCGACGCCATCAGCCGCGTGGCCGATGAGGTGATTGCAGGCAAACTCGATTCCGAATTCCCGCTCTTTGTCTGGCAGACCGGCTCGGGCACCCAGACGAACATGAACGTGAATGAGGTGATCGCCAACCGTGCCATCCAGCTTCTCGGCGGCACCATCGGCTCCAAAAGTCCGGTTCACCCCAATGATGACGTGAATATGGGCCAGTCGAGCAATGACTCGTTCCCCACCGCCATGCATGTGGCCACCGTGCTTGAAATCGACAGCCGCCTTTTGCCGCGCGTGCGTGAACTGATCGAAAGCCTGCGCAGCAAGGCGGAGGAATGGATGCAGGTGGTCAAGATCGGTCGCACCCACCTGCAGGATGCCGTGCCGCTTACGGTGGGGCAGGAATGGTCGGGCTGGGCCCAGCAGCTTGAAGATGCGCTCGAGGCGGTCGAGGCCGCGCGCCCGGGCCTGTTGCAGCTTGCGGCGGGCGGCACGGCGGTGGGCACCGGGCTGAACGCGCCGCCGGGCTTCAGCCACGCCATTGCAAAGCGCATCGCTGGTTTGACCGATAAGCCCTTTGTCACCGCGCCCAACAAATTTGCAGCCCTTGGCGGCCTGGACGCCATGGTGCGGGCTTCGGCAGGTCTGCGCGGGGTTGCTGTAACCCTGCTCAAGATCGCCAATGACATGCGTCTGCTCGGTTCCGGCCCGCGCTGCGGGCTGGGCGAGCTACACCTGCCGGAAAACGAACCCGGTTCCTCCATCATGCCCGGCAAGGTCAACCCGACCCAGTGCGAGGCGATGGTGATGATCTGCACGCAGGTGCTTGGCAATGACGCTACGGTGGCATTTGCGGGCAGTCAGGGCCAGCTTGACCTGAACGTGATGCGCCCGGTGATCGTGGCCAATGTGCTGCATGCCATCCGCATCCTGGCTGATGGGTGCCACAATTTCCGTGTGTTTTCGGTTGAGGGCACCACGCTCAACCGCAAGCGTATCGATGCTTACGTGGCAGGCTCGGTCATGCTGGTCACGGCTCTCAGCCCCGAGATTGGCTATGACCGGGCTTCGGCCATCGCCCATCAGGCCATGGAGCATGACATCAGCCTGCGCGAGGCGGCTCTGGCTTCGGGCTTTGTCGATGGCGCGACCTTCGACCGGCTGGTCCGCCCGCTCGACATGGTGGGCAAGGGCGTGGGCGGCGCCTGAGCGGATAAAAGTTTTTGGTGCAGCTTTTTTCAAAAAGCTTCGAAGAACGCCGCTTTTTTAAAAAAAGGCGGCACCCCAAAACTTTTATTTTTCAAGGCAGGTTTCTATGAGGGCGCAGCCCCCTGCGTGTTGACCTGCAGCGTGAACAGCGTATCGCCCGCGCACATGAACACCACATCGCGCTTGGGGCCGCCAAAGGTCAGGTTCGACACGCCGCGCGGCAGGCGGATGCGCCCGATCATGTGGCCGTGGGGGTTGTACACCACCACGCCACACAGCCCCAGCGGCCCGTTGGCCCCGCACCACAGATTGCCGAAAATGTCGGTGCGCATGCCATCGGGAATCATCGCATGCCCGTTCAGCATCATGTCGGCAAACGGGCGGAGGTTGCGCACTTCGCCCCCCACCACGTCGGCAGCGTGGATGCGCCCGTCGCCGCCATGGCCGTCCTGCCCCGGTCCTGGCCCGTCGGAGATGACATAGACAATCCTGCCATCGGGCGAGAACGCAATGCCGTTGGGGTCGGGCAGCTGCTTCTCGGTGAATACGGCCTTCACCGCGCCCGTGGTCGGGTCGATGCGGAAGACATGGTCCTCCTGCCGCCTGCTGCCGCCAGACTCGGTCATGACCTCGCCATCAAGGTTCCAGCGTTCCACGCCCTCGCGGTTGGCGGGGTTGCCCGGTGCATCGGGGTGACCTTCCACGATCGTGTCACCATAACCGGGATCGGTAAACCAAATGCTGCCATCGGGGTGGACGGCAAGGTCGTTGGGCGAGTTGAGCGGCGCGTTATTGTAGCGGTCGGCCAGCACGCGGCATGAGCCGTCATGCTCCCAGCGCACCACGCGGCGCAGGCCGTGCTCGCAACTGACCAGGCGGCCTTCATTGTCAAAGATGTTGCCGTTGCTGTGATAGGACGGGCTGCGGAAAAGGGAGACGGCCCCGTTCTCCCACAGGTAGCGGTACTGCACGCCGCGGATCGTGTCACTCAGCAGCAGGAAACGCCCTTCACTGCACCAGGCCGGGCCTTCCAGCCAGCCGCCGCCGCGCCATGCCAGTTTCAGGCTGGCATTGGCATAGGCCAGATTACCAAAACTGGGGTCGAGCACCAGAATATCGGGGTCGGGCAGGGGCGTGATGGGGGCTTGGGCACCCCATTGCCGCGGCGGGTTCGACACCACGCTGGGCGGCTGGGGCAGGCCGTCGGGGTTGGCGGCCCGGGCGCGTTGCCCGATGGTCCATAATCCGCCTGCGGCCAGCCCCCCGGCAAGCATGGCCCGTCGGCCAGGATTGAACGGATGGATGACTGGCGGCATGGGGGCCTCCCTTTGATGAATATGGATCACGACAGGAAAAACCCGGCCCCTGAAAGGGCCGGATGACGCCGCATGAATGTCGATCCTGAAAGTTTATGTGAGGTTTGTTAAAAAAGACGGCTTTCAGTTCTGAATATCCTGAAGCACTTCAAAACCTTCGAACACCGGCGGCCCCGCCATGAGCGGCTTGCGGTTGCCCGCATGCGCATGGGCTGCGCGGAACTGTTCGGACTGGGTCCAGCCCAGAAAGGCCTCGTAGGATTCCCACACGGTATGCGAGGCGTAGAGGATGTAATCTTCATGCGTGGGGCCCTTGAGGAACTGGAAGCTGACAAAACCGGGCACGGTGCGCAGATGCACCTCGCGGCCCAGCCAGCGCTCACGGAATTCGGCCTCGTTCTCGGGCGGGATGCGGAAACGGTTCATGGCGATATACATGTCTGGCTTCTCCTCAAAAGCTGTTCTGAAAGCCTGCCTGCGCCCCTGCTGGCGGGAACGCCGTAGGGGGCAGGGTAACGCATGGCGGGGGTATTTTCACCCGCTTTGCAGGGCGCGGCGCGGCAATGGCTGAAAATAAACTCTTGATAAAAAACTGATAAAAGTTTTTGGGTGCCGCCTTTTTGAAAAAAGGCGGCGTTTTTTTCGAGGCTTTTCGTAAAAAGCAGCCTTGAGGGAGCACCCTGCGCAGCGGTTCAGATGATGACCTTGCGGTGTAGTGGAGCGCCCGCCTCCTGCCCTGCCACCCGGGCAGTGGCGGCCTTTCAGCGGCGTTCTGAATCCGCGCCGCTGCCCTCGTCGGTAATGCCTGCGCGTGAGGGTGCCTCCGAACCGGGTTCCACCATCCGGCTCATGCGGGCTATGCCTGCATCATCGCCAAACCCCCTGGCCGAGACACGGCGGCGGGGAGCAGGGTTTTCCATCAGCACGGTGGCGAGTGCCTCGGGGTCGGTGCGTTCGGCTTCATCAAACAGGGCATCGGCGCGGGCCTGATCGCCCGCGCGTTCGGCGCGCAGGCCGGCCTCGGCCAGCTGGCGGGCGGTGGCGTGCTTGTTCCCGCCGTCATCATCGGGGCGGTCATCATCATTCATCGAACGGGGCATGGAGCAGCCTTTCCTGTCTGGTTACGGGCCGCGTGGCCCATGGGCAGACAACACGCAAGGCGGGGGCAGGGTTCATCACAGCCTGCAGGACTACTGCTCGGCCAGGGTATAGACACTGCTGAAGTCGAGGTCGCGCGCCACATAGATCTGCACCATGTTGCCCTGCTGCACGTACAGGCTGGGCGGCACGTTGCTGGTCTGGGCAAGGATGACCTTTTCCACCTCGCTTACGACCGAATTGGTGTTGTCGCTGCTGGTGGTGATGCTGGTGGTGCCGGGCTTGGAGGCAAGGTTGGTGATGGCCTGCACCATCATCTGCCCCACATTGGTAATGATCGACACCATGATCGCATCGCCAAAGCGCGCCCAGAAATGCGTGTTGACCTTGCCCTTCACCCCGCTGCCGCCAAGCGGTGTGGTGCCGGGGCTGAGCAGGTCGATGGTCACGCCTTCGGGGTTGCGCAGGCGCAGCCAGTTCACAAAAATACGCTTCTGGCCATATTGCAGGGCGGATGTCACCTCGCCTTCCGCTACCGCGCCCTTGTCGATCAGGCGCACCTTGCCGTTGATGGAATAGACATCGTGACTGACCCGGCAGGTGACCAGTCCGGGCAGGGTGGTGTTGATCTCGTTGATCGTGCCGCACGGGATCAGCGTGCCCTTGCCCACAATCAGGTTCTGGCCATGCATCAGGCTGGCATGGGTTGTGGGCGTGTTCTCGGGCTGCAGGCGGGTCAGGAGCGGGTTATCGGTTTTGGCGGCTGCCGTGGCCGCAGCCGGGGTGGCAGCCGTAGGGGTGCTGGTATCGGCCACGGGGGTGGCGAAGGTAAAATCATGGCCGAGCCTGCGCTTCATGGCGGCGTCTTCCGCACTGTCCACCACGGCTGCGGGCGCTGCCACGGGGGCAGCCTGCGCGGTGGATGGGCACGAGGCCTGTCCCTGCCTATCGACCATGACGGTGCTGCCGGGGCATTTCAGGGTAAGCCGGGCTGCATCCTGCGCGCGGGCGGGGCTGGCCAGCGCGCACAGTGCCAGCGCACAGACGGTGGCCGCGCGCTTCATGATGCCCCGTCACGCACGACCCGGCGCACCATGGGCGAGATGGTGCCGCCCGGAGCACTGCCCAGCGAGGGATTGAACCCGTCATTGACCACGCCAATCACGAGGCTGCCGTAGCGGATGCGCCATTGCCGGGCGGTCATCTGGGCGGCGAGGATATTGTGGTCGCGCCCCAGCACCACGGCGTTGACCACTGTTTCCTGCCCGCTTTCGTTCATGACATACAGCGTGGGCAGCACCCCGTTTTCAGGAAAGCGGAAATAGGTGAAGCGGTAGTCATCCCACACGTTCAGTGGCGCGATGGCACGGTCCTGCGTGCCATCCGAGCGGCGATAGGCGGTATTGTGCGGCCCGTCGCCATACGGGTCGGCCAGTTCGGCCTCGATGTGGCTGGCGCGCGCGGCGGCGGCTTTCTTGCCATCATTTTCATCGGGGTAGACATAGGTCAGTTCCACCGTGGCCTGCGCCAGCGCCCACGGCGTGGGGGCGAAGACGGTGCGCATGACGCCATCAGCCCCCTTTTCCTGCTGTCCGCCCACGTAATGCAGCAGGATATGGTATGTGCGGCGGTCGGTGACGATGGCGAGGTTGGTGTCGCTCTCCTGCGCCTTGGGGCGGATGAAGCAGTGGTTCTCGCGGCAGGCGAAGGACCAGCCGCCTTCCTCGCCAAAGGCGTGGGTGACGTAATGCTCGTCAGGCGCAAGGGTGATGTCGGTTGCAATCCCCACCACGCCATCGACTTCCACCGTATCACGCGGGTTATAGATGACCGACTTGATGCGGTAATCATACGGCGAGGCGCTCTTGCGCCCCGTGGCCCCGGCAGGCAGGGGGCACATGACCGGCGCCATGAGGGTCGCCACCATTGCCATGCACCATGCGCCATGGAGTGTGCGGGTCATGGGCGTGCAGCCTGTGCGCCGGGAGTGGAAATGGGGGCAGACGTGCTCACGCGGCCCGAGAGTTCGGGCGGCGGAGTGCGGTTGACCGGCACCAGATGCCACATGTTGGGCTGGGTTACATGGCCGGGCCGGGGCGTGCAGCCAGCCAGCAGCAGGCCCATCGCCACGCCCATGCCTACACGCGACCCTACAGGTTGCAGGCGCGAAAACATACGGATGGCCTGGCTCACAGACCGGGCAGCCCGACCCTGAACCGGACCGCTATCGATTGCTCAAATCCGTCTCTTGACACCGTTCGCATGCGAAAAGGATAAAAAAGCCCCCTGTTATTGGCAAGTCCGGGAAGGAAGAAATGCAGCGCCCGTTCCTTCTCGCGCTTCTGGCGTGGCTTTCATGTGGCCTGATCGGCCCGGCCGGGGCGGCTGTGCCCGCCCTCCCTCTGGCTACGCTTGCGCAGCGCTGCGCGCCCGATACCGCGCCCCGCACGCTCATGCTGGTGGCAGCACAGGAATCAGCGGGCGTGCCGTGGGCCATTCATGTCAATGGTCCGTACCGCCTGCCACGGCCCCCTGCCAACCTGGCCGAAGCTACCGCCACCGTGCGCTGGCTGGCAGCCCACGGGCATGATTTTGATACGGGGCTGCTGCAGATCAACAGCCGCAACGCTACGCGGCTGGGGCAGGACCCCGCCGCCCTGCTCGAGCCATGCCGCAACCTGCGCGTGGCCAGCCTGATCCTGCATCAATGCTACCGTGCTGCCCTGCCCGGTGCGCCCAGTCCCCAGGCCGCGCTGCGCCATGCGCTGAGCTGCTACAATACCGGCAGCCCCACGCGGGGCCTGCGTAATGGCTATGTTGATGGCCTGCTGGCCCGCGCGGCACAGCCTGCAGCCGCCGCCACGCTGATGATCCCGGCACTTGAGGCCCCGCCTGCACCGCCCGATGGCGCACCATCGCCGCCGCCACCGCAGGAGCCATCCCCCGCAGCCCCGCCCGGCCACGACCCGCAGGGCGATGACGCGCCGGGGCAGGGTGCCTTCAGCCATGCGCCGCGCGATGTGTTCACTCCACAAGCCGCACCCCATGACTAGATATCCGGGCACAGACCTGCAGTGCACAGGCGGCGGCCATGCCCAAAACCACCACGGTAGATGGGCGGCTTGCATGTAATATCAAAACCCTGATCCGCCACCATCGTGGCGGTAGCATGCAACGGAGTATCCCATGTCCGATCTGATCGTTATCGGCTTTGACACCCAGGACGAAGCCACGGCCGCGCTGACCGAATGCAAGAAGCTGGAAAAGGAATACCTGCTTGACCTTGAGGACGCGGTTGTCGTGGTCCGTGGGGCGGATGGCAAGCTGCACCTGCAGCAGAGCATCAACCTTGAAAAGGTCGGTGCTTCCTATGGCCTGTTCTCGGGCGGGTTCTGGGGCGCGCTGGTCGGCCTTCTGTGCCTGAACCCGCTGGCAGGCTTTGTTGCGGGCAGCATCGTGGGTGCTGGCGCCGGGGCCCTTGCGGGCAAAATGTCCGATTACGGCATTGATGACAATTTCATCAAGTCGCTCGGCTCGACCATTCCCGCCAACACGTCTGCCCTGTTCGTGCTGGTGCGCAAGTCGCAGCCCGACAAGGTGCTGGCTGACCTGAGCCAGTTCAAGGGCCACGCCCGCGTGCTCCAGACCTCGCTCTCGCCTGCCAATGAAAGCAAGCTGCGCGAAGCCCTCGGCCAGATGGCTGCGACCGCTCCTGCCGCCTGAACACCTGTCCCCCGCAGGGTCATGGCGCCTGCGGGGGTTAGCGCGATCAGAAAGTTTTTGGTGAAGCTTTTTCAAAAAGCTTCGAAAAAAACGCGGCACCAGAAAACTTCTATCAATTATTTATTTTCAGCTCATTTTGTCCGGTTGCCCTACGCCTTGTTTCACACGCAGCCGTGAACCGCCTGCGCGGCGGGGGATGATAGAGTGGGGGCATGCGCTTCCCCGGTTTTTCCCTCTCCCTGCGCGGCATGGCCGTGGCGGGTGCCATATTCGTCCTTGGCCTTGCCGGTCAATCGGTGCCTGCGGGCGCGCGTGAGACGCTGCACACGGCCTGGACCTCGCAGCGCGTGCTCAATGCCGTGGCCGTGGCGGATAACGGGCGCATGTTCGTCTCGTTTCCGTATTGGGGCGGGGGTGAGGGCGGCCCGAGTGTGGCCGAAGTCGATGCGCAGGGCCTGCCCCATGCCTTTCCCGATGTGCGCTGGAACCATGCGGATGGCACGAAAGGCGACATGCAGCCCTTCGTGCGGGTCAATGCCCTGCGCATCGGGCCGGACGGACTGCTGTGGGTCGTGGATTCGGGCGATGCCAATGTGGGCGGTCCTCCCAACCCCATGGGGGGTGCCCCCGCGCGGCTCCTGGCCTTTGACATCACGACCGGGCAGCCCGTGCACATCATCTCGTTGCGCGCCAGCAGCACGCAGCACAGCTATATCGATGATATCCGCTTTCATGACGACACGATTTTCGTCACCGATGCGGGTGATCCGGCCCTGATCGTAGTCAACCAGCGCACCGGGCAGCAGCGCCGGGTGCTGGCCCATGACCGTTCCACCACCGATGAGCGCCCGATGTATGCCGAGGGCCGGCTGCTGACCACGGGCGGCCACCCCGCCCGCGTGCATGCCGACCAGCTCGAGGTCTCGCCAGATGGGTCGAAGCTCTATTTCCAGCCCAGTTCCGGCCCGCTCTGGGTCGCCCCCACCGCCGCGCTGGAAAACCCGGACCTGCCCGCGCAGGATCTCGCCCGGACCGTGCAGCTGTTCTACAACACGCCCACTACCGGCGGCACGGCCATTGATGGTGATGGCAACCTGTATGTATCGGATGTGAACCGGCTGCGTATCCTGCGCCTGACCCCGCAGGGCAGGGCCACCACGCTGGTGCGCGACAGGCGGCTGGTCTGGGCTGATGCCATGTGGATCGACAGCCACGGCACCTTATGGATTCCCGCAGTCCAGCTCAACCGCACCGCCAGCTTTCAGCCTGATGGAAAATCACGCCTGCGCCTGCCGGTTGCAATCTACACCATGGACCTGCACCTCAAACCGGTGCGCTGAAGCGTGTGATGAAAATAAAAGTTTATGGGTGCCGCCTTTTTTCAAAAAAGGCGGCGTTCTCCTGAAACCTGACTGGTTTTTCAGAGCTGGAGAATGCTCGAGAAGTCAAAATCCTGCCCCGCCGGGTTCTCGCCCAGCCGGATGACGGTGGGCGAGGGCATGCTGTACGGCGGCACGGGCAGGTTGTAAGGCGCAGGCGCGCCGCGGAATACACGGCCTGCAAGGTCGAATTTGGAGCCATGGCACGGGCAGGCATAACCACCGGGCCAACTGGCTTCCCCGCGGCCTTCAGGCAGGGGCTTGTAAGCGGGCACGCAACCCAGATGGGTGCAGATGCCCACCACCACGCCGTAGCGCGGGTCAAGGGAGCGGTGCCAGTTGGTGGCATAGGGCGGCTGCTGGTTGTCGTGCGATGGCCCATCGCGCAGGCGTGCGGTCTGGGCTGCATCCTGCAGCACGGCCAGCGCCTCGGGCGTGCGGTGGGTAATGAAAACCGGCTTGCCCTGCCACGTCACGACAATCTGCTGCCCTGGCGGTAGGGCGGATATGTCCACATCCACCGGCAGGTGGGCGGCGGCGCTGTCACGCGGGGCGAGACTTTGCAGGAAAGGCCACAGACATGCTCCGGCACCCGCAGCAGCCGTGGCGGTGGTGACAAGCCCGAGAAAATTCCGGCGCCCCCCCGGGGCGGGTTGTGTGTCCGACGCGTTTTCCATCATCATGGTTTTACTGCGCTCCCATGCCAAAAGGAAGAGGATACAGCGCGGATGCGTCATGTTGCGCAGGCCGCGTTCAACAGGCAGGAATGTGATGGCAGCCCATCCGTGCGGGATGTCATCCCCGCCGCCCTGCCGGAACCATCATGAAAGGTATTGTCCATGCGTCTGATCCTGGCCCTCCTGCTGCCCTGGCTGCAGTTTTTTACCATCGGGCGGCCCTTTGCGGGCATTTTCTGCCTGATATTGCAGGTAACCGTCATTGGCTGGATTCCCGCTGCCATCTGGTCAGTCTATGCGCTGAGCCAGTACACCACCGACCGCAAGATCGCGGCCATGACACGCTAGCGGGACCGGCATGAAACTCTATATCTACGATCACTGCCCCTTCTGCGTGAAGCCACGCATGATTTTTGGCCTCAAGCACATGCCGGTGACCGATATCGTGCTGCTCAATGATGACGTGGAAACCCCCACCCGCATGATTGGCCGCAAGATGGTGCCGATTTTGGAACAGGACGGCCATTTCATGGGGGAAAGCATGGATATTGTCGCCCATGTCGATGCCATGGATGGCAGGCCCCTGCTGACCGGCCCCACGCGGCCTGAAATCATTGCGTGGATGAAGGAGATGCACGAACCCTACCTGAACCTGACATTGCCGCGCACGGCGGCAACGCCCCTGCCGGAATTCGCCACTACGGCAGCGCGGCTGTATTTCATCCGCAACAAGGAGGAGATGGTCGGCCCGTTTTATCAGCGCCTGGCCGAAAGCCCGGCCCTGATCGCCCGCATCAACGCGGCACTCCCCCGCCTTGCCGAACTGATCCGCAGCCCTGCCGCCGTAAACGGCCAGCTTTCAACCGATGACATCCATCTCTTTCCTTTTCTGCGCAACCTGACACTGGTGGCGGGCATTGTATGGCCCATGCCGGTGCGGGCGTATTGCACGCATATGGCGCAGGCCACCGGCATTCCGCTGCTCGACTCCATGGCGGCCTGAGCGGGGATTGCGGCGCGCGCGCATGGCAGCCCCGTCGTGGCACACAGGCAGGAAACTGTCAGCGTGGCCTGACCGTTTTCCCTGCTGGACACGCCCGGCATCACAGGGAGGGACACCATGCCAGCATTTCATGATACGCCGCTCCTCCCCCCCAGGCGGGGCGGCGGCACGCCGTTCGAGGTCTGGGTCCGCCAGTCGCTGCATGCGCGATTCGACCGGGTTTTTGCCGAAAATCTGCCCCATGAAATTCTGGTTCACTTCGCCCAGCCTGACCAGATGCCCCCTGATCTTGCGGAACATGACGGCGAACCGGGACTGAATGACTGAGTCCGTGACGGGACGGGTCGGTCAGGTGTGGATTTTTTTCACCATAATCCGCCCGAGTCCCCTGCACAGGAAAGTGCGGGCGTAAAGAAGGGTGCAAACAGAATCCTGATTATGGCGGAAAATAGCCATTTATTGTCGCTTTACCGCAACAGGAAACAGGATTCGCAAGATGGAATCTTTCATGCTGCCCTGTGGATAAGTCTGTTGACGCTTGAGGAGATCAGGCACCGGGATGCAGAGTCCTCCTTTTTTCGTGATTTGTTCTGGCGCCCTTTTTCAGCCCGGCAGGCTCAGGGTCACATGCGGCTTGCCGTTGGCCCGCCATTCACGACGCAACTGGGGCAGGGGCGCGCCTTCCATGACCGTGTGGTGGCCGATATGCCACGGGTTGCCATCAAGCCGCAGGGCAACCCAGCCTTCGATGGTGTTACTGGCGGGGGCCAGCCCGACAAGGGTCATGTCCGTCATGGGATCATAGGCGGCAAACTGCTTCTCATGGCCTTCAAAGACCAGCTTCAGCGTGGCGTGGGAGTCGCACATGCGCTTGAGGTCAACGAGCAGGCTGCCGCCATTTTTCGTGCCCCTGTCAAACATCAGGGTACCACCGCCCGCCCGTATGTTCACTGGCAGCATGGTCACGCTCGTGCCCTGGGCATGGGCAATGATGAGTGTGCCTCCATCAAGATTCAGGGCACCAGCGTTCCACCCGTCGAGTTCGGGCAGGGTCATGCTCAGCCATGCGCCGCTATGCGCCACGATGGGGCATTCATTGCCCCTGCTGGCCGAGATGCGGCCTTCCCTGCGGTAATGGTTCATGGTCTGCTGGAGCGAATCGATATCGAAATGACCGGATACAAGGACCATCTGCCCATTTTCGCGGGACACCGCCTGTGCGGAGCCATACCTGTTCCTGCTACCCATGAAATCCTGCCTCCAGATGCGTGCATGTCGCCAGCACGGGAGACATGATTAAAATATTGCCATTTTTGAGATATTGTTGAAGACCAACTGAAAAATACCGTACCCCACTATTGCAAAGGCGGGGGTGATGTCAGGACTTTCATGCCGTCTGGCAAATGGTGAAAATTAGTTTCATATAATAATTAATACATAATATCTGTTATCGTCTGGGAAATCCCTAACACCATATGAAGCGGCTGTCCACTTACAGGGTTATTGGTCCATAATCGGGGCTAGAGTGCTTTCCATGCCGCCAATGCGCGGGCCCGTCCGCCTGCCAGATCCACTACGGGGGTGGGGTAGCGCGTGCCTGCGGGCAGGTCGGTTTTCCATGGCGTGTGGATGGAGCGCCCCGGCAGGTGCGCAAGTTCGGGCACCCAGTGCCGCACATATGTGCCTTCGGGGTCGAATTTCTCTCCCTGCAGCACCGGGTTGAAAATACGGAAATACGGGGCCGCATCCAGCCCGCATCCGGCCACCCACTGCCAGTTGAACGGGTTGCTCGCCGCATCGGCATCCACCAGCGTATCGGCAAACCATCGTTCGCCCACTCGCCAGTCCAGCAGCAGGTGCTTGGTCAGGAAAGACGCCACGATCATGCGCACGCGGTTATGCATGCAGCCTGTATGCCACAATTCCCGCATGCCTGCGTCGATAATAGGGTAGCCGGTGCGCCCGCGCTGCCAGGCCCGCAACCCGGCGGGGTCGGTACGCCAGGGCATGGCGTCGAATTCGGGCCGCAGGCTGCGCGTTGCCATATCGGGAAAGTCGAACAGGGTGGAATGGGCGAAATCACGCCACCCCAGTTCGCTCAGGAAGCGCGCGCTGTCACCGTCGCCCGGCCCACGTTCCTCCACCGCGTGCCAGGCCTGCCGGGGCGAGATATGGCCAAAGCGCAGGCACGGCGACAGGCCCGATGTGGCGGGCCGGGCGGGCAGGTCACGTGCGGTGGCGTAACCGTGCAGGCGCTCTTCTAGGAATGTATCAAGCCGATCAAGGGCCGCTGTCTCGCCGGGTTGCCATGTGGCGCGCAGGCCCGCCGCCCAGTCCGGCGTGGTGGGGCGCAGCGACAGGGCGGCCAGCTTCACGAGCCGACTGGTTACGGCAGGCGGCATAGGGGCGGCTGCCAGGGCGGCATCCAGCCCATGCGGCACGGGTAGCGGCGGCAGTGGCGCCCCCATGGCCTGCACCGCCCGCCACCATGGCGTGAAAACGCGAAAGGAGCCGCCCTGCTTCGTGCGCACCTGCCATGGCTCATGCAGCATGTTGCCGGGGTGGCTCTGTGCTGTCAGGCCCCCGGCTTTCAGCGCGGTCTTGATCGCGGCATCACGCGTGCGGGCAGGCCCTGCGTAACGGCGGTTCCATTCCACGCCACGCGCGCCCAGAGTCTGCGCAAGCCACAAAAGGCTTTCCTGTTCCGGTCCGGCCATGAGGCATAACTGCCCACCCCGTGCGCGCAGGTCGGCATCAAGGGCCTCAAGCGCGCCATGCAGCCACCATTTTTCAGCCCCGCCCAGCTTCAGCGCGGGGTCATGGATATGCACGCATATTACCGGCCCCGCCGCCACCGCGGCAGACAGGGCCGGGTTATCGGCCAGCCGCAGATCATCACGAAACCACATGATGGTGGGAGCATAATCAGGCATGACGACCCTGTTCCAGAAATACAGGCTGTTTGTGTGGGGTACAAATGGCAGGCCGTCAAATGGCTACCCCATCGCCGCCGCTTTCCCTGTTTCAGCGATCGTTTGGAAATAAATCATTGATAAGAAGGAAAAGCCTTCCGGTATCGCCTTTGTTCAAAAAGGCGATGTCTTTCGAAGCGTTTTAAAAAAAGCATCACCAGAAAACTCTTTTCGGGTGCGAACCGATATGTTTTCAGCGCGGGGCAGGCGTCGCGGGCGGCGGGGACTGTGCGGGCGTGCCTGTGGGCTTGGGTGGGTCATCATCTTCAAACATGGCCCGGCATTTGGGCGAGAGCTGGTCGAGCTTGCTTTCCAGGCATTCCGTCATCAGCTTTTCGTTCGGAATGTCGAGAAAACAGAGCCTGAACACATCGCCCTTGCATGCACTGGCCTGATCGCCGCGCTCGGCCGCATGGGCGGCCGGCGTAGCGCAGGCAACACCTGTGGCAACACAGACTAGCGCAAGCAGCCCATGCGGAGTGAAGCGCCGGGCATCGGGCAGGCGTCGCATTGCGTTTTCTCCTTTGTGTTTCAAGGTTGCGTGGTCTTGCCGCATCACAGCGCATTGCAGTTTGCTACAACTGTCAACCCTTTTTGTCATAACAGGACCAGCAAGAGCGCGATCCAAAAGTTCCCTGAAAAATACACGGCAGTCTTCATAAATCCGTGATGGCACGAATGTCGCCCTGCCTTCGTTGGCCTGTCATAACCACAACGTCAGACCACAAAGGAGCATACACCATGGCTACCACCCGTACTGACCAGATCGGACAGGCCGCAGGTAAGGTTGCTGATGTGCTGACCGGTGCCCGTACCGATACATCGGGCCTGATGAGCGCGGTCATTGCCTATATGGGCAATGCCAACAGCCCCGGCCGCAAGGACCTGCATGCCCGCGCCCGCAAGGCCGGGCTGGAAGATCAGGTTACCCGCTGGGAAAACCACCCCACCAACACATCGGTTGATGAGAATGTGGTGACAACCCTGATCCCTGACCCCGTCATTGGACGATTCTCGGATGAAACAGGGCTGTCACGCACTGCCACCATCAAGGGGCTGAGCGACCTGCTGCCCCACCTTGCGCGACTGGATGGCTGATATACGCCGCCTGCCTGCAAACGGGCATGTTTTCCTGTTTGCAGGCGGGAGCAGGGGCTTATGATCCCCTTTATCAGATACCCCATGGCAGGCAGGACGATTTCATGAACAATGCCCATTCCCCCGCACCGGCTCACACTCCCGGCGTTGTGATCGTAACGGGGGGCAGCCGGGGCATTGGCCATGCCATCAGCACCCTGCTTGCGCGTGAGGGGCATGCGGTGGCCATCAATTACGCCACCAACGCCGCCCCGGCCGAGGCGCTGGCACAAGCCATTACCGAACAGGGCGGCCGGGCGATGGCTATCAAGGCCGATCTCTCCCAACCTGACGAGATCCGCGCCCTGTTCACGCGCGCGCATGAACTCGGGCCACTATGGGGGCTGGTCAACAACGCGGGCGTGACCGGCACCAAGGTGCGGGTGGAAGAACAGACTGCCGAGACGCTCGATGCGCTGTTCAATATCAATGTCCGCGCCACCATGCTCGCGGCGGGCGAGGCGGTGCGCCGCATGTCCACCCGCCATGGCGGCAGGGGGGGCGTGATCGTGAACCTGTCTTCCGTTGCGGCACGGCTGGGCGGATTGCCGGGACTTGTGCCCTATGCCGCCACCAAGGCGGCGGTCGAGACATTTACGCGTGGCCTGGCCAATGAGGTCGCGCGCGAGGGCATTCGCGTCAATGCGGTGGCACCCGGCCTGACCGCGACCGACATGGTGCCCCCCGAGACCGCGAAACTGGCCGAAACCGTGGTGCCCATGGGCCGCGTGGGCCATGTGGACGAGATTGCGCAGGCGGTGGCGTTCCTGCTTTCGCCCGCGTCATCCTACATGACGGGCAGCGTCATGACGGTATCGGGCGGGCGGTGAAAACATGAAGGCATCGCATTTATTGAAACGCCTGCAGCATCTTCTGGCGCACTACAGGCCCACAATCCGCTGATTATTTCGCCAGCCACAAGCTGTACCGTGGCATCTATCAGTGGATGACTGATTGCGGGTTTTTGGTGAGTGCAAGGGAAAATTTTCATATAAATCAGGCTCAGGACTCATTCTTTGAGATAGAAGATGAAGCTTGCGGCGAAGTGGATGGCAGACATAAATGTATGAGCGCAGTGCGCGTATCTGGTCGCAATACGTCGCCAGTCTTTCAGCTTTGCGAACATGTTTTCGATAAGGTGACGCTTTTTATAAAAGTGCCAGTTGTAAGGTAGTTTTGATTTTCTATTCTTCTTCAGTGGAATGCAGGCAGTGATGTTCCACCCTGTGAGAGGGCGTCTGATCCGGTTGCTGTCATAGCCCCGGTCACCGATCACTTTTTCTGTCCCGTCGGGAAGGTCTGCAAGCAGTATATCAGCCTCTCTGAAGTCGCTGATCTGTCCTGTAGTCAGATGCAGGCGGACAGGCCGCCCCTGGCCCTCTGACAGCAAAAACACGTTCATCCTCCCGATGGCCTGTAAATCATGGAACATAGCTCTTCGACCGCGACGGGAGCCGTGAATACCTCACGGTCGCCGAGCAGGCGCCGCGCGAGGCCCGTACGCTGTGCATGACCCTGGCCTGGTTGGGCTGCCGTCCTCAGGCATAGGAGACCGATGACGTGGAGGGTTCGAAAAACCCCTTGGCTCTGAATTGGTGGCTGTGATTCCATACCTTGTGTGATGATTGGGGGGATGGCTCATGAAGCAGCCGGGTTTCTTTGATGTTGACGAGCGGCTTGCCCGGTTAAGCGGGCTTGGCGATCAGTTGGAGGCATTTTCCCGGACTGTGGATTTTGAGGCGTTCCGCCCTGATCTGGAGAAGGCTCTGGCCTATTCAGACAGGAGCAAAGGCGGCCGTCCCCCGTTCGATCCGGTGCTGATGTTCAAGATCCTGGTCATCCAGACGCTGAACAATCTCTCCGACGAGCGAACGGAATATCTGATCAACGACCGCCTGTCCTTCATGCGTTTCCTCGGTCTGGGACTGTCGGACCGGGTGCCCGATGCCAAAACGGTCTGGCTGTTTCGCGAGCGTCTGACCGAGGCAGGCGCCATCCAGAAGCTGTTCGAGCGCTTTGACGCCACCCTGCGTAACGCTGGGTATCTGCCGATGTCCGGCCAGATCCTGGATGCCACGCTGGTGGCAGCGCCAAAGCAGCGCAATACCAAAGGGGAGAAAGCGGATCTCCGGGCGGGACGTATTCCAGAAGACTGGCAGGACAAGCCCGCAAAGATGTCGCACAAGGATCGTCATGCACGATGGACACTTAAGTTCACGAAGGCGAAGCGGCAGGACGATGGAACCATACCGTCGAGCGATCTCGCCATCCCGTTCTTTGGCTACAAATCCCACATCTCCATCGACCGGAAGTTTCGGTTCATCCGAAAATGGAAGACGACGGATGCCGCCGCCAGTGATGGTGCGCGATTGAGAGAGGGGCTGTTAGATAAAACCAATACGGCCTCAAGCGTTTGGGCTGATACAGCTTATCGCTCGAAAGCGAATGAGGACTTCATGGACAAAGAGGGTTTTGTCTCAAAGGTTCACAGAAAAAAGCCGCATCTCAAGCCTATGCCCCGACATATCCAGAAATCGAATGCTGGAAAGTCCGTGATCCGATCACGCGTCGAGCACGTCTTTGCCGACCAGAAATCACAGACGGGATTGTTCATCCGAACTGTCGGTATCACCCGGGCCACCATGAGGATCGGGCTGGCCAATATCGTCTACAACATGCGCCGCTTCCTCTTCCTCGAAAGGTTGAACGCGAGCGCGTAGTCATCCAGCGGGAGGGCAGTCCCCGATCTGCTCAAAACGCAGATCAAAAGCTACCCCAAAAACCGTAAATCAAATCGCCAAAACCCTGAAATCACGAGCCAGGCGCATCAACCAACGGTTCTTCGATCCCTCCACGTGCTTGCAGGGAAATTTGCGTGAGGGACAGGTGCATTTATTGCCCATATCTCACGCAGGTCGGCCGTTACCCGGTAAGGCCGCGCGCCGGAATCTGCGCGTTCGCTTCATATCAGCGTCGCATCCGCACTCGAGCCAAGGGCCGACCATTTGGCAGGTCTGGCCAGGCCCACGCCCGCGCGCAGGGAGGCCTGGTCAGCCACAAGCCGTTCGATGATCTCAGGATCAATCATGATGATGCATTGCCCTTTTTCTTGATGAAAAAAGCATAAAAATCAATGGTGAAAGTTCAATGGCCCGGTATAGATATGATACTCATATATCCTTAAAAGAAAATATGACATTCATGTACAGATAATGTATTTTATAATAGGATTTATTATCCGTCCATATGTGAATTATTCATAGAACATAGACTCAGGAAGATCATGACGTTCCTGTTTTAACTGGGCATAATGACCGGAACACACTGTCAGCTCCGATATGCCGGACAAAACATCTGTGATCCGGGAGGGGGTAATGCGGCTTGTCCCTAAACTCAAAACAACCAGACTGGATAGGAAAACCATAACGAATTGATAATTTATTATAAATTAATTACAATTAAAAGATAATTTGTATTTAATTTTCATCATATATGAAAGTAATATTCCTGAAATAGGCGCCAATATCACTTATGTCTTTCTTCCTTCTCTATTCAAATACTTCATGCGCTGTGCGGAAGGTGCTGGCCGGAGCCGCAGTCGGCATGTTTATCACAACATCCGTTGCCTGCGCCCATGCTGCCGTGCCATCCGCCAGCATGCCCCTCTCCTCCGCGCCTGATGGGCATGCAACTGCCTTTGCCCTGTCTGAACGTGAGATGCTGAACAATGTCGCCTCCGCTCGTTACATGGCGGGGCTGGGCTACCAATTATTTCGCGGTCTTGCCAGCCATGACCATGCCCGCATCCGCGCCGCCATCCGTGCCATGAACCGTGAGACCGCGTGGCTTGGGGCGCAGCCACGCCCGAACATGACGGCCGCGCTCACCCCTGCGGAGCGCGAGATCATGTTGCGTGGCGCAATGCAGATGAAACAGGGACATACTGCCGCCGCGATCGCCATTTTCAATCAAGAGCTCGAGCGCTTTCCTGATTCCAACGTCGCGACCGTCCTGTTGATCAAGGCTTATGCCACCCCCGGCCCGGCGCAGGATCTGGACCGGTCGGCCGCGTTAGGCTGGCATCTTGCCAGCGTCTCTCCCCGATCGGGCGTAATGTGGAGCGCCATTTTGTGGGGCATGAACACCCCTGACAATATCGGCAATGCGCTGGGTGCTTACGCGGTCATGATGTACTATATGCCAGCAGCCCAGCGTACCGAAATCGGAACCTCCATGGAACTGGGCAGGAATCTTTCATATACCCCAGTGGACCTGTTGCTGCCCGACATGCCGGTCTTTGAAGCGCCCCGGCGTGAGGAAGCGCCCACAGATGATCCCGCCATGGCTTTCACGCTGGCAAAGGCCCGTGGCCCCGCTCTTGCCGCACCGGCCGGACTGGAACAGCAGGAGGCCGCACTCACGCTGGAATATGACATTGATGCCGCGGGCATTCCCCGCAATGCCCGTGTCAGCCGCCTATCGGGTAATGCGCGTTTCCGCCTGCAGGCGCTGGACTGGCTGGGGCAGCAGACTTTTCCTCTGCTGGTGGGCGACCCCACCCATCATGACCATCAGCGCGCCGAACTTTATTTTGCACCCCGCACGGCCATGGTGCTGCCCGTACTGTAATATTCGGCCATATGCCCTCTCTTTTGTTGTTTCTGGATACGTTATTTCATGCATGTTCCTTTGCTACGCTTCTGCCAACTCGTGACTGCGCTTCCTTTACTTGTCGCGCTGGGATATGGTGGTAATGGTGCGCAGGCTCACCGGAAACCGCCCGCGCCCCCCATCGTGCCCGAATACGGCCGGCAGGACACACGCGGGCTTCGGAGCACTTTTGTCAGGGTGCAGTATCTGGCCGTGCGTGCTGCATTCTACGAGCAGCTTCTGCCCAACGGTCCATTTTCTGCCATGGATGAAAAGTGGCACATGATTGATCAGGAAATGGCATGGCTTGACGCCCACCGCCTGCCTGCCCCGCAGGCGGATGTTTCAGCGCGCGAGCGGCTGATCCTGACCAGTGCCATAAGTCAGGTCCAGCATGGCCTTTATCGGGATGCCATCACGACCCTGAATGATGAACTGGCGCATTTTGCCCCATCCCTCCCCGCCGTCCAAACCCTGCTGGCTGCCTATGACGGCCTGAATACGCCCGCCAGTCTGGAGCAGGCTACGACTCTTGCCTGGACGCAGTTGCGTTCCGACCCGCGTAATCCGGGGTACTGGCTGACCCTGCGGGATCAGTTGATGCGGTTCCATGGCCCGAACTGCGACAGATTGGCCTTCGGAGCGAGTGTTCTGGCTGTATATTACGCCTCCCCCGAAACACGCCGCCTTGTCATGCGCCCGGCAGTGGAACTGGCGCACCCTGCGCAGGCGCGCATCATTGCCGCCCTGTATGACAACCTGCCAACCGCCCCGGCACCTGGTGCACTCCCCGTACCTGCGACAGAACCCCTTCAGATGGGACTGCTGTTCGAGTCAATGGGGCCGGAATTGCTGGACATGCCTGCGGACACGGCGAAAAAAATGAAGAAGGGCACAACGGCGCATGTAACCGTGACACTCGATATCGATAGCGAAGGACGGCCTCATAACGTCCGCATGGCCGAGCTGACGGGCGACAGGCTTCTGGCACAGGTGGCTGTGGAAAACCTGAAGCAGATGATTTTCCCGCTGGTCGGGGCTAATCCAGACCCGGCCTATCATGTCAACCACGTCCTCCAACTGAACCTCGAAATTGGTGATTCCTGAATGTGCCCGGTGAAAAATATGTCTACCGTCACGTCAGTATTGTGCCGCCGCCTGTGGCTCGTGCTTGGCCTTGTGCCCCTTGCTTCCGGTCTGGCGGGCTGGCGCAGCGCGTCAGCAAAGCAGGTGGGTCTTGAACCCGAGACGTTGGCCTGGTCACAGCAGGCAGGCAGCGCCAACATACGTGGCGTGGGTTTTTCAACCTTTTTCAAACCGGACAGGCCCCGCAGCGTGCGCGGCCACCAGGTTACCACGACCTGCAGCGGGCGCGACGTGCAGTTGATCCCGCAGAACACCTATACCGGCAAGCTGGTGGACAGGATGTTCCGTCACAACCGGGCGGACGACCCGCGCATGGTCACGGTGGAGGTTGCGCAGTTCATCCGCCATACGACGTGCGACAGCGAGGGGCAGTTTGCCTTTCCCAACGTGCCAGCCGGGGCATGGTACGTCGTGACGACGGTCGGGCCGGTGGACAAGCCGGGCGGCGTAATAGTGAAGGACGCCAGCACCATCGATAACCACACCACGATTGTCAGGGCGCAATGGAAATGGGGCTGGCCGCCATCGTGGCGGCACCCACCTTCCCTATGGTAGACTGCAAGAATCTCAAGGTATTTTTGTTGAATTGACCTCAAGGTCGTAATCTGCGTCAGCGAGAGCATATTGCTGCTATACTCATACGAGATGCATATCACCCTCTAAAAATTTGTTTTTAATGGGTTACCTAAAGCGAAGGCCCCCACATGCCCGCCACGAACACGATGGCGCCAAGGGCCAGCATGGCGATATGGAACATGACCTGACCCGGCATGGCATCGGGGCTGATGTTCAGCCCGTGAATGAACTGGACGAGCACCAGCGTCAGCCCGACCACGCACAGCCCGATCCGCACGGGGCTGATGGTAGTGGGCCATATCGGGTTTCTGCGGTTCATCGGGGTGTGCCTCCAGCTTGTTGGCGCAGCATGCCATAAAACCTGGTGGGGCAGAAGATGCGTGTGGCCCGCGCGGGCGTTGCGGCATTTGCCGCTCCCGCGCCCCATGCTATGGGCAGGGTGTGGCCGTAGCCTGCGGCAAAAGGTGAACTGACAGGAACAAGATGCGTCTCGATCGTTCTGCCATGGCGCGCAGGCTGGCCGCCTGTGCCGTAATGGGGCAACTGGCCATGCTGCCTGTGGTGGCCTGCGCGCATCCGCATGCCCATCATCATACTGGCCCTGTCCATCACCATCCTGCCGCGCAGGCCGATGTGCCAGCAGGGCCGCCTTTGCCTGACGGGCAGATATTCCTGCCGCCCCCGCCCGGCCCGGACACGGCGCAGCGCGCGGCTGATGCCTCCATCTTTGCCGCGACCCGCGCCCTTGAAGGCACGCCACGGTGGAAACTCGCCCAGGCCGATAACCGCGATACACCCGCGCATATGGTCTCGGCCTTTTCCTGCGCTGCGGGCTTTACCCTGCCGCCCGAGCAGTTGCCCGAGCTCGTGGGCCTTGTGGCGCGGATCGAAAAGCGTCTCACACCTGCCGTCAATGCCGAGAAAGCGCTATGGAATCGCCCCCGCCCCTTTACCGAGGCCGAGCTTTCCACCTGCATCCCGCTCCGCGCCGACCTCAAGCGTGATCCGTCCTATCCCTCCCTCCACGCCACGCTGGGCTGGGTAACGGGGCTGATCCTGTCTGATATCCTGCCTGAGCGCACAGCCACGATCATGCAGCGTGCCCGCGTGTTCGGCGAGAGCCGCGTGGTGTGTGGCGTGCAGTGGCAGAGTGATGTCGCAGCGGGGTGGCTCAATGGCGGGGTGCTGTATTCGGCCATGGAGCAGGATGACGGTTTCCGGCAGGAAATGGATGCCGCGCGGGCGGAAGTAACGGCGCTGCACGCCACCATGGCAGCCCCCCCTGCGGCCGAATGCGCTATCGAGGCTGACGCCGCAGCCCATCCGCCCCAATAAACAAAAGTTTTTGGTGAAGCTTTTTTTTAAAAGCTTCGAAAAAACACCGCCTTTTTTGAAAAAAGGCGGCATCCAGAAACTTTCATTCCCTGTTTATCAGGACAGGAAACCGATCTTGCGGTTGCCCTCGCGACCTGCGGTTTCCGCGCGCAGGCGTTCGAGTAGTTCGTCGGGCGTGGGGTTTTCATCAAGCAGCCGCGCCCGGCGCAGCACCAGCGCGAAGTCCGATGGCACGAGAGTGTGCAGATGCCGCAGGGCAGCCGGTGCCTCCTGCCCGAAAAAGCGCGAGAACGCGTGCACCGCCTGTACCGTGTTCAGGTAGCCAAAGCGCGCGCGGAACAGGAAGCGCCGCATGCTGGCCGGGTCCAGCTTTTCGACAAGGTTGGTGGTGCAGGCAAATGGCAGCGGGTGCTGCTCCATCCAGGTCAGCATCTCGTTGACCTGGCTGATCTCCCATGACCGCTCGGCGGAGCGGCGGTCGCCGAGCAGGCTGTCGGCCTCGTCAATGATCAGGAAGGCCCCGCTATCGACAGCCTCGGCAAAGGCTGCGGCAATCTGCTGCTCGCTCTGGCCTACATATTTATCCAGCAGGTCGGAGGCCCGCTTCTGCAGCACCGGCATGTCCATCTCGGCTGCAAGGTGGCGGGCATACGCACTTTTGCCCGATCCCGGCGGCCCGGACAGCAGGAGGGAGACCGCACGCGGTGCGCCGGGGCGGGCGAGGCGCCTTGTCAGCGCCTGCAGGTCGCAATCGGCGTTGATGAGGGTCGCGTCATAATCCGTTACGTCGGGCTGTGATGGCATGGGCATCTGCCCGCCTGCGGCGGCGCGCGCGATGCCGGTGGCGATCAGGCTGGCCATGGCCGAATCGCCGCCTGCCAGATGGGTGGAGCGCAGTGCGTTGCGAAAGATGCCAGGGGCCGCCGGAATGGTGCGGGCAAGATCAGCCGCATCCTGCGGGGCGAGGGCCACTTTCTCCTCACGCGCCATGTCCTGCCACAGCCGCGTGCGCACGCCGATGCCAGGCTGGCGCACCTCGATGCACAGCGCCATGCGCCGGGCAATGGCGGGGCCGAGGGTATCGAGGTCGTTGGCGGTCCAGATCACCGGCGTGCCCCCCTGCTCGAGCAGGCGGTGGAAGAACACGCGGCTGTAGGATTGCGGCGCGTCGAACAGGCTGGAGGTAAACAGGTCCTCCGCCTCGTCGAACAGGAGGATGGACTCGGTGTTGCGCAGCAGGCGCGTGCTGCACCGCAGGTCGGCCAGGCGCTCATGGCGCGATGGTTCATCGCCCGCGCTGTCGGCCTCGCCCACGGGGTACAGCGTCGCCCCTATATGCTTTGCAAGGGTGGCCGCGAACTCGGTCTTGCCGGTGCCCGGCGGGCCATAAAGCAGGATGTTGATGCCGCTGGCATGGGTGGCCACGGCCGCCCTGAGCAGCCTTGCCGCAATCTCGGCCTGCTGGCCCAGATGGGCAAAGGCCTCCCATGGCAGGGTGGCGGTGCGGGGCTGGCCGAGCAGCATGGAGCGGATATCGCCCACCACGCTGGCGCGGCGGTTCATCAGCGCCATCAGGCGGGGCAGGAGCGTGATGTCGCCATCCTCGTCCACGGTCATCAGCCCGCTCATGCGCAACTGGCCATCGGGGGCGAGGGCTGTGGCAATCGCGTCCTCCTCCTGGCCAAGCAGCAGGTGGAGCAGCGGAATGTCCTCGCACAGGAATGGCCCGCGCGAGCGGTTTTCGCACAGGTCATCCCATAACTGTTCGAAATGCCCGTTCAGGCGGTAGCACATGGCAAGGCCGAGTACCTCGCTGGCAACGCTGCCAAGGCCGGTGGCGTGGCTGAGTTCATCAAGCCAGGCATCCACGTATCCCCGGTCGTTTGCATGCTGGAGGCGGATTTCCTCCAGTGCGTGGCCGAGGCGCTTCCATTCCGTGGCGGTGGGCGGGTTCTCGCCATCATGCCGGGGGGCGGCGGGCAGGTCCTTGTCGGGCAGGCCAAGATCGGGCTGGGCCTGCACCACGCAGCGCACGAGAGCACCGGAATCACGCGATCCGCGATGGATCGAACCATGCAGCACGCACAGCATTTCCAGCAGGCGGCGTGTCTCGCCGCGAACGCGTGGCGAGCGGGTCTGTACCGTCCTGCGGCGGGGTGCCGGTCGTCTGCTTTTGGCCAATGCCATATATCGGGTCTCCTGCTATTCCTGCTGAATATAGGTATTGCAGGCCCGGATGTCGTGGGGGGAGAAGAATATGTTTTCTTCTCCCCCTGTCTTATCGCCCGCCCGAGAGGGCGAAGCCGGTTTCAACCCGGTTGAGCATGGCTACGAGTTCCGCCTGGCGCAGCGGGTCGGTGCCGGTGGCCACATGGGCGTGTGCGCGCCGCTTCAGGCTGTCGACCATGTTGGCGCTGACCGTATGCCCGTCGCCCTGGCGCAGGAGTTCAGCAAGGCTCAGCCGCTGCTCATGGGCGGCATGGGCCACGGCAAAGGCCATGTGGTTGACGATGTTCTCGAACGCAAAGCGCCCGAAACGCGACTGGCACCGGCTGAACTGCTCAAGGGCGCTCGCATAGCGCGCCACGGGATCGGCCTGCCCCACGATGTGGAAGTGCCGCGCATGGTGGCGGGCGGCCTGGATATGCTCCTCACGCGCCATATCCCATTCGCCAATGGCGGCGCATTCCGTCTCGATCAGGCAGTGCAGCGCGCGGGCATTGA
This sequence comes from Komagataeibacter xylinus, assembly GCF_009834365.1. Lineage (NCBI taxonomy): Bacteria > Pseudomonadati > Pseudomonadota > Alphaproteobacteria > Acetobacterales > Acetobacteraceae > Komagataeibacter > Komagataeibacter xylinus. The sequence goes on from NZ_CP041348.1 coordinate 1,405,318, forward strand.
GGCTGGCGGCGATGAAATCCGCATGGGTGATGTCGTTCCACGCCAGCGGCTGGCCGGGGCGCTGCATGGCGAAGCGGAAGCCCCGATGCCCGTCGATGCCGTACACAATGGTGGTGTTGCCGCGATAGAGCGGGTCGGTTCCGGTCACCATGATGTGGCCGCTATCGGCGCGGTGCATATAATGCTGCCATGTCATGACATCGAGCATTGTCTCGTCATCCACATGCCGTGCGGTATGGCGGTGGGCGTGCTCCATGAAATGGGGCGCCGACAGCCCTGCTACGGCGCGGGGCGAGAAGTCGACCTGCCACCACACGCACGCCTTGAGCAGGTGAAAGGCCAGCGAATCACGCAGTTGCGCCAGCGCGTCATCCTCGGTGGCGAGGCTGTCGCGTTCGGCATCGCACAGGGCTTTTACGGCCTGGAAGCGGTTGGCAAGCAGGTCAAGCTGCCGTGCTACGGGCTGCCAGGGGTCGAAATAGCTTACCAGGCATTCAGGGCGGGAATGCTGCAGATGCCAGGCAGCCAGGGCGGTACGTGCTTCACGCATCGGGCGGTCCTTGAAGTATCTGTGGCCAGAACGGTTGGTTGCTGGTGGTGGGGCGGGCAGGATGGGCCTGCACCGCACGGAACCATGCGCCACAGTGGATGGGGGCTGGTCACATGGGCAGTACGGCATGTGCCTTGTTATGGGGGTGAGGCTTGCATGATGGGTCGTTGGATGCCGTATTGATGCATATCATAGGCATATTATGTGATAATAGTAATTAATATCACATTAAATCCAGGACAGGTTTCTCGCCGGCTGCACGGATGGGTCTCTTTCAGTTGTGTAAGCTAACGGCGTGGTGAGCGCGGTGGTTCTCCCCCTGAAATTGCGCGCACCCGCCTCTGGCGCCACGCCACCACGCCAGCGGGGGATTTGCCAAGACCGATGGGCTGCAATATCCAGATATCATCGTAACGCAACGGATATGGCAGGAAAATGGCAGGCATGGGCAAGGGCGAACAGCCCCGGCGACGGACCATCCGCGATGTGCGCAAGGGTGTTGAGCCCGGTGTATGGCTTACGGCCTATACCGCGCCCATGGCCCGCAGGCTCGATCCGCATGTTGATGTGATGCTGGTGGGGGATTCGCTGGGCATGGTGGTGTACGGCATGCCCGATACGCTGGCCGTGAGCATGGACATGATGATTGCCCACGGCGCTGCCGTGGTCCGCGCCTCGCAGCGTGCGCTGGTGGTGGTGGACATGCCCTTTGGCTCCTATCAGGAATCACCGCAGCAGGCCTTTCGCAACGCTGCCCGCCTCATGGCTGAAACCGGCTGCGGCGCGGTCAAGCTTGAGGGCGGGGCGGAAATGGCCGAAACCGTGCGTTTTCTGGCCGAGCGCTGCATTCCCGTATGCGGGCATGTGGGGCTGATGCCGCAGGCGGTCAACGCCACGGGCGGCTTTCGCACGCAGGGGCGTGACGAGGCGCAGGCGCGCAAGGTGCGTGATGATGCCCATGCCATTGCAGGCGCGGGCGCCTTTGCCGTGGTGCTCGAGGGCACGGTCGAATCCGTCTCGCGCGAGATCGTGGCCGCCGTGCCGGTGCCGGTGATCGGCATCGGGGCCTCGCCTGCGTGCGATGGGCAGGTGCTGGTGGTTGATGACATGCTGGGCGTGTTCGGCACGGACACCCCGCGCTTCGTGCGCCGTTACGCCGATGTGGGCGATGTGATTGACGGCGCAGTGGCCCGGTATGCCGAGGATGTGCGCACCCGTAGCTTTCCGGGGCCGGAAGAATGTTTTGGCACCCGCCGCGCGGTAACGCCGGGTTGACGCGCCCGCCCGCGCCGGTGCCGCCTCCTCCCGCCCTCCGCGTGGGGCTGAAGGAGATCGTGGCATTTGGGGCGGGCGATGCGGGGTTCAACATCATCTGGGGGCTGATGCTCAGCTACCTGGCGTATTTCTATACCGATATCTGCTTTTTCCCCGCCCGCATGGTGGGGTTCATGCTGCTTGCCGCGCGTGCGGCCAGCCTCGTGACCGACCCGGCCGTGGGGCTGTGGATCGACCGCAGGCCCACGGGCCATCAGGCCCTGCCTTTGCTGCGTGGCGGGCTTGTGCCGTTCATGGTGCTGGTGGTGCTGACCTTCGTGCCGCTGCCGCGCGGCTGGCCCGTCGTGGCGCGCGGGCTGTGCGCGGGTGTGGCCTATATGGCGCTTTGCGTGAGCTATGGGGTGGTCAATACCGCCTATGGGGTCATGACCAGCCTGATTTCATCCGATCCCGCCATCCGCCTGCGCCTGGCTACGAGCCGCATGGTGGGGGCTACGCTTGGCGGGCTTGTGGTCAGCATGGTCACCCTGCCTGCCGTGGATTTTCTGGGCCACGGCAACCGGCAGGCGGGCTTTGCCCTGTTCATGATGGTGGTGGCCTGCGTGGTGGGGGCGCTGGTGTGGCTGCCCGCGCGGTTGTGCCACGAGCGCGTGGCGACAGATGGGGGCGATGTGGCGCCCCGGCAGCTCGTTATGTCGCTGCTGGCCAACCGGGCTTGGCGGCGGCTGACGGGGGCCATGCTGCTGACCATGCTGGGCAGCACCTTCCTGTTCGGCGCGCTGGTCTATGATGTGCGCTACGTGCTGCATGCGGGCGACCACATGGCGGGGTGGCTGCTGGGCATGATGAGCCTGACGGTGCTGGCCGGATGCGGGCTCTCCCTGCCTTTATGCGCATGGTGGGGGCCGGGCGTGGTCATGCGCCGTGGCACGGTGGCGGCGGGGGGCATCCTGCTGCTGGCCTATGGGCTGCCCGCGCGGCTGGATGTAACCGGGGCGGGGCTGGCGCTGTTCGGGCTGTGCGTGGGCGTGTGCAATCCGGCCTGCTTCACCCTGCTGGCGCACGCCATGCGGCATGAAGGAGGGGCTTGCGGCCTGCACGCGGTGGGGCTGGGCTGGGCGCTCAATTCCATGGCGTCAAAAATGGCGTTTGATATTGGCGGCAGCCTGCTGGCGGGCGTGCTGGCGGCGGCGGGTCTGGTCAGTGGCACTGCCGGGCAGACGGCGCAGGCGCAGGCGGGCATCCATGCGGGCTGTCTGCTGGTGCCCGCCGTGCTGTACCTGCTGGCGGGCGGGATCGTGCTGCGCGGCCTTGGAGTTCAGAACCCCGTGGCGGCGGTAAACAGCACCGCAAGCCCGCCGCCCACGTAATATTGCGGCCCGTCGGCTTTTGTCAGCGTGGGGGTGGCCACGCCTGAGAGGTAATGCTGGTTGGTGATGTTGATGAAATTCATGCGGAATTCGGGGTGCGAGAGAAAGGCATGGTCATCCATGCGGTAACCAATGGCGAGGTTGCCCGTGGTGTGGTCGGGCATGCGCTCGTCATTCATGAAGGTTGAATACTGCCGCCCGGTATAATGTACCGAGGCCATGCCGAAGAAATGCCCGTCATCATAGCTCAGCCCCGCCGATGCCTGGAGTGTGGGGCTTTCCACCGCCGTTTTGCCACGGGTTGCCAGCATGCCGGTGGCGGAGGGAATGTCACTGTCGATGGTCGCATGCAGGTACTCGCCCGACAGGTAGGGGGCTAAATGGTGCCACGGCTTGAGCCCGATTTCCACATCCACCCCGCGCGAGGTCTGGCCGCCCCCATTGATGGTGGAATCGACCTGTGCGCCATTCACGTTGAGCAGGGTCTGGATTTCGCGGTTGGTGAAATCATAGTTGAACAGCGTCAGGCTGCCCACGATCAGGTCGCCATTGTAGCGGTAGCCGAGTTCCTCCGACACGGAATATTCGTTTTTGAGCTGCGTCGTGATGCCGCTTGCGGTCACGCCTCCAAACAGCGCGCTTTCATCAGGCGTGCGGAAATTGGTGGTGGTGTTGAAAAACACCATATGCCGTGGCGTGATCTGGTAGCGGATGGCGATGCGCGGCAGCGGTGTGGCGCTGTTGCTGCCCGCCGCCGTCTGCACGCCGCCCGATGTGGTGGTGCCGGTGCGGTCCAGCATCACTTCCTTGAAGCCCACATCCACCATCAGCTTCCTGTGCAGGAAATGCATCCTGTCGCCGATATAGAGCGCGTTGGTCTGCGAGATCATGTGGTAGCTGCCTGCATCGATCTGCTGGCCGCTGCCGTCGAGCAGGGTGCGGCTGATGCGGTCCACCCAGATATCGGGCGCATAGCCCTGTGCGTTGACAGCGGTGAAGGGCTGGTGCTCGCTGTCATCGGAGTAGTCGTACCAGTAGCCGAATACGAGGTCATGGTTGCCAAGCTGCCAGTCGAGTGTGGCGTTGAAGCCCGAGCGGTAGCTGGTCTGGGTCCAGTTCGAGCGCACCACCGTGCCTGCATCCGCCCCGCCTGAAAGCCCGGCATCGCCCAGCGTCGTGCCGCCGGGGTCGTTGCCGTAGCTCCACTGCGCATAGGGCGTGACCTTGAGGTGCAGCCCGCGCGCCAGCGTAAAGCGGGCGGGTGCGGCAAGGTAGGCAATGCGCTCGGGCTGGCGGTAAAGCGCCCAGTAATCGGTGCCGCCTGCGGCGTTGTTCGGGTTGTAGGTGGCGGCGAGGTTGTTGGCCGCGCCATGCACGCCCTGGGCCTGCCAGTCGGTTTTGTCGACCGGCGGGTAGTAGCTGGCCACCATCGTGTTCCATGTGCCGATCAGCGAGACCCGGTTGCCCTGCCCCCATTCGCGCAGGAACTTGAAGTCGATATGCTGGCGCTCGTCATGGCCCGGCCCGCGCCAGTTATCGGTATAGCCATGCGAGTAGGACACGAAGCCCCGCAGGCCGGTATGCCCGATCTGCCCGGTTTCAAGCCGCAGGAACTGGCGGTTGGTGTTGTAGGAACCGTAGGATACATCGGCATATCCTCCCGCCCGCATGGAGGGGTCGCGGAAGGTCATGCTCATCAGCCCGCCCGCCGCGTTGAGCACGGGGGAGTCGAGGTCCGCCGAGCCTTGCGCAAGCGAGACGCTCTGGTAATTCTCGGTATCGGCAAACTGGCCGGGGTAGCCGTTGTAATAGGCAATATCGTTGAGCGGCATGCCTTCGAGCACATAGCCCAGCGAGTCTCCGCCCAGTCCGCGCACGCTGATATTGGTCTGCGGCGAAAAGCCCAGCGGGTCGGATGAGGAAACATTGGCCCCTGGCAGCAGGCTGACCATGTCGAACGCCGTGGCACTCGGCGCCTGCTTGCGCATGAAATCGGTGCCGATGGTACTGACCGATTTTGCCGCATCCTCCACCTTGATCAGCCCGCCACCGGGTTCGGTGCCCACTACGCGCTGGCTGGTTACGGTCAGCCTTTCTACCTTGCCCGGGGCGGGCGGTTTTGTCGTGGTGGTGTCATCAGCTGCCGCCATGCCCGGCCCGAGGCCGAGCAGGGCGCTGAGGGCGGCTGTCAGCACATGCAGGCGGCCGGCGGAGGCGGCAGGGAACACAACGGGGCGGCATGGCGGGCACGGCATGGGGGCGTTCCTGAAAAATATCTTTTTATTTCATTATTCTGTCTCATCCGGGTGGGATATGACATCGTCTTGAACAAATCAGGGACCGATATAGTATAGTCCCGTAAGGCATCGTAAGCCCCGTTATCGGGCGGATCGTGCATCATTGCGCGGGCAGGCAGGCAAAAAGGTTGCGGGTGGTGGGACAGGAATCAGCACATATCGTACGCAGTTACGAGCAGGAACTCGAGCAGTTGCGCTCCATGATGGCGCGCATGGGTGGACTGGTGGAACGCCAGACCTCGCAGGCCGTTGCCGCCATTGCCGACCGTGACGAGAACGCCGCCGGCATCGCCGCCGACCTCGACCCGCAGGTCGATGCGCTCGAGCGCGACGTGGAGGCGATGGTGATCCGCATCCTCGCCCTGCGCTCGCCCGTGGCGGGTGACCTGCGCGAGGTGGTCTCCGCCCTCAAGATTACCGGCGACATGGAACGCATCGGCGATTGCGCCGCCTCCATCGCGCGGCGTTCGCTGCGGGCGGAACTGGTGGCCTCGCGCATCTCGCTCAGCGGCCTGCGCAGCATGGGCCGCCTGGTGCAGGACAACCTGCGCCGCGCGATTGATGCCATGAGCCAGCGCAACCCCGACCTTGCGCGTGAGGTGTGGCAGTCCGATACGGCAGTGGATGAACTCTACAACGCCATGTTCCGCGAACTCGTGACCTACATGATGGAAGACCCGCGCAATATCGGGCCGTGCACCCACCTGCTGTTCATTGCCAAGAACCTCGAACGCATTGGCGACCACGCCACCAACATTGCCGAGCGCGTGTACTACACCGCCACCGGCGAGATCCTGCCCGTGGTGCGCCCGCGTGGCGGGTTCTCAGGACAGGGAAGCTAAAGCCCGTGCAGGCTGACCAACCGCTCCGCATCCTTGTTGCGGAAGATGATGCCGCCCTGTCCGTCATGCTTACCTATAACCTCGAGGCAGCGGGGCATACGGTCATGCCGGTCGATAACGGGCTTGATGCCCTGACCGGGGTGACCAGCTGGAAACCCGACCTCGTGCTGCTTGACTGGATGATGCCCGGCCTGTCGGGGGTCGATCTGTGCCGCAGGCTGCGCATGGCGGCGGCCACGCGCTACCTGCCCATCATCATGCTTACTGCACGTGGCGAGGAGCGGGATTCGATTCACGCGCTCGATACCGGGGCGGATGACTACCTCGTCAAGCCCTGCGGCATGGACGTGCTGCATGCCCGCGTGCGCGCGGTGATGCGGCGCAGTGCCGGGCGCGGGGCTGCGGCTGCCGCCGTGGCGGAGGGGGATGTCCTGACCTTTGCCGATGTCACGATCGACCATGGGGGCCGCCGCGTGTCACGCGCGGGCAGCACCATTGCGCTGGGGCCGACCGAATACCGTATCCTGCTGCATCTCATGCGTCATCCGCGCCGGGTGTTCTCACGCGCTGAAATTCTGGCGGCTGCGTGGGATGACCGCATTCACGTGGAAGAACGCACGGTGGATGTGCATATCCGCCGCCTGCGGCTGGCACTCAACGCCACGGGCGGGGCGGACCTGATCCGCACCGTGCGCTCAAGCGGCTACATGCTCGATGATGGCCAGGCGGATTGATGGAAACTTTTATCCCCGCTCCAGCCTGGCATACCGCCTGAGCGCGCGCTCGCGCCGCAGGCGTGACAGCCGCCGGGTCCAGAACAGGCCGTTGGTCTGGTCGATCTCGTGTTGCAGGCAGACGCCCAGAAGGCCATCGGCCTCGTCCTCCGCCACGGTGCCATCAGGGCGGTCATAGCGCACCCGCACGCGGGCAGGCCGGATGACAGGCGCGTGGATGCCCGGCATGGACAGGCTGCCTTCTTCCATCGTGGCGGTCTCATCAGCGTGCCAGATGATCTCGGGGTTGGCATAGACATGCGCGCCCGCGCCATCATGCAGGTCGATCACCACCAGCCGCAGGGGCTGGCCCACATGGCTTGCGGTAATGCCCAGGCCCGGTGCCGCGCGCAGGGTGTCGAGCAGGTCGCGGGCCAGTTGAGCCGTTTCGGCGCTGGTGGCGTCAACGGGGCGGGCGACCTGTTCGAGGCAGGCATGCGGGTAGCGGATGATCGGCACGATGGCCATGGCGGATGTTCCGGGCTTCAGTAAAGGAAGGGACCGTTATCATCCGCGTTGAGGTTGGTGTAGTAGGGAATGTAGAAATTCAGGCCAAACGGGCTGTAGGTATGTTCCACGCCCGAGACGGGGCGCAGCGGCTTGACGTTATGCTCGGCGAGGCAGTCGTACAGCGTCTCGCGCAGGTGGTCGGTTTCCTTGTCCGATTTCGGGGCGCCATAGAACAGGTCATGCGCGTAGGGTTTGCAGGCCTGCGGGGTGTGTTCGTAATAATTGGCGTAACGGTCCTGCTGGTTGCGGGCGATATCGGCATCCGACATCCACTGGTGGGTTGCAGCCGTGGTGCTCCACAGGGCTTTCCAGTCCGTATGCATGTGCGACAGGCGGGCGATGGCTACGCCCGCTTCGCGCGTGCCATCGCCGCGCACGAGGTTGCCATGGCAGGCGAGCACCTGCACGTGGTCGTTATAGACCGAACTCTTGACCGTGCCCCCCTCGAAACGGATTGCGGGCGAGGCCGTGGGCGCGCCCTGGTTTGCAGTGCGCACGATGGCCGCGGTGATGGCGGGCTGGCTGCAGTAATTGACCATGGGGCGGGGTGCATGCTGCGCGCAGGCGGCCATGGCGAGCGGAAGGCATAAAGCAACAAGACGGCGCAACGGTTTTTTCCTTTTTGGTGGGGCGCGCACACCCGTCATGAGGCGGGTCGTTCGGGCCGGAACATCAAGGCTGCATATAATGCAAAAAGAAGGCGTGAAACTGTTTTTGCCTGATGGCTGCGATGTTTTTTTAAGGCAGCTACGCGCCAGCGCAGGCCGGCGGCATCACGTCGCGTATTTCCGGCCACCGGGTTTGGGTGGGGTGAAGAACCATTTTACCAGCCCGAGGAAACCACGGCGCTTGCGCTGTCTGGGCCTGCTGCGTGCAAAGGTGGGATTATAGCGCATGGTCATGCTGGCATAGTCATAGACAATGCACACCGGCGTGGCGGGGCGGGCATACAGGTCATATGTCGCGCAATGGATCATGCTGCACACATCATAGGTCCGCCCGCCCTGTTGCCTGCCTGCGGGGGCGCCCGCGCCCAGAACCTCATAATCCTCAAGGTCACGCAGCACGATGTAATCGGGCTGCATGATGTGCGTGATGGCCTTTACGCCCAGCCTGCCAGCAAGTTCATGGATGGGATCATCAAAATCATGCAGGGGATAGCGTTTGGCATCGCCGATGTTCCGGTACAGGGTCGTGCCATCATATTCCAGCTTAAGCTGGATGATGTTGCAGATATCGAGCAGGATGAAGGTGGTCCTGCCCTTGGGGTTGGTGGGGGAACATTCCAGCCATCGGTTATTTGCCACCGTGCGCATGATGGTCCGGACATCATCAAACCTGTCGTAGTAAGACATGGATTCCTCCCCTGTTGTTTATAGGGCGGGGGGAGGACGTAACAATAATACAAATTTTCAATGCGGCCCTGTGCTTTTGCGCTTTTACCGGGGCGTATCGTTGCGGGCGCGGGGGGCATTGGGCCGTCCGGGTGCCAGGAGCAGCACCATAAGCAGCAGCACGACCGCGCCCGACCAGCCCCGCCTGCACGGGGTGGCGGAGCTGCCCATCAGAACGTAATGTTGCTGTGCAGGCCAAAAATGGCCTCGTTGCCCACGCGGCGGTTATAGCTCACGCCATAATCCGGCACGCCGCCCGAGGGGTTCCATACGTACTGGAAGTCAGGCTGCATCACCATCCATGGCGTGACCTGCGCCTGATAGGTCAGTTCAAGGTGGTTTTCATTGCCCTGCACGGGGGTGTAGGCGCTCAGGGCCGAGTTGCGGTCGAACTGCCGCTCGCCCGAGCTTGCCCGGCCAATGCCCCAGCCCAGCCCGATCGTGTCATTGTCGCGGCCCCTGAACGGGGCCTTGAGGTTCAGGCCCGCATCAATGGCGAAGCTGATCAGGTTGCGATCCCCGCTATTGCCGGTGGCGCGCACGAACAGCCCCAGTGACCGGGCTGACTTGAGCGAGGGCCGCCAGAGCATCTGGTCGATGATGCCGTACACCATCCAGTTGCCCCGGTCCCAGCGCGGAATGCCGGTGGTGTCATTCGGGCTGCCAAGCGCCTGGCCCAGATTGTTGTAGCGGTAATCGGCGAACTTCGCGGTATCGTAATAGCCGCCCAGCTTGTACACGCCCGGCAGGCCGGGGTTTTTGGTCACGTTCGTCATATCGGCGGGCTGGGGGTTGATCGCGTATTGCAGCTCGGTGATAAGCAGCGCGCCGGTGCCCATGTTGAAGTTGGTGCCGTTGGCGCCGTTATAGGTCTGGCTGGTTGGATCGGAATTATAGCCGCTGGCGGAACCGGTAGCCTGCTGGATGGGGGTTGAATTGTACCGGTTGCCGGGCGGGTTGTCGTCCGCTGCGGCAAACATGAAGGTGAACTTCTCGCTCGGCCGGTAGCGGATGCGGATGGCGGGTGAGGAGAGCGGCCATGACGGCCCGCCGCCATACAGGTTGACCGAGGGCGCCATGGGCCAGCCAAAGTTGGCGTTGAGGTAGAGCGAGGCGTAATCGCTGATCAGGAACTCGGTATCAAGATCCTGCTGGCCGATCTTCACATCCAGTTTGCCCTTGAGGAAGGACTGCTGGTACCACAGCTCGAACAGCCGGGTGGAGCGGTCGGCCTCGAACCCGCTGACAGGGTTGAAGTTGGCCAGATGATCCTGCGAGATCGAGCGCCCGCGTGTCTGCAGCGCGCTGACATTGAACAGCCCGCCCTTGAGGCCGAACAGCTTTTCGGTATCCACGGTAAGCGTGGGCATGGTCACGCCATCATAGGCAGGCCCGGTGCCTGAGCCACTGGAGCCATCATTGCTGGAAGGCGAGCCGCCGGTGCCGTTACCCCAGACTTCATCAACTTCCTGAATGTCGAAGCTGATGCCGTGTTTGTACAGCCACGGCCGCGCGCCCCACATATTGCCCAGCAGGTTGCCGCTGGTATCCAATTTGTCGCCATCGCCTGCGGCTTTTTCTTCCGCATCAGCCGTGGCGCGTTCAGAATCGCGCACCGTGGCGGGGTCGATCTGCACGATCAGCGGCGTGGAATTGCCCAGGCGGGCACGGTCCTGCGCAATCTGGGTCTGGGCGTGGGCTACGGTGCAGCAGGTGCCGCTCAGGGCGCCCGACAGCAGCAGCATGTGCGACAGGGATTGCCGACGCGGGAGGAGAATATGCAATTTCATGGTGGAAACATCCCGTCAGGATGGGTCTGGCGCCCTGGCGCCAGAAAATGACAGGCCGCAGAAGAGGCCCGTCGCTGCTACGGCATACGGGATGTCAGGTCGGAGGACGCATGGTCTCATATCCATCTCCGGTCAGGCCCGCCCGGCGATATCGTTAAAGGACAATGGCAGGTCTCCTGACTTGCGGGTCATTGCACTCCATCTCCCTTCCCGGCCGGAGCCAGTGGTTGCCGTTGGTATGGCACCAGATGAAGCACTCTCCGCCTACAGTTGCGGGTACAGTTGCCGACTGCGCCCCCGGGCCTGATTACCCTGCCGGAGCTTACGGCATTCCCTTTTTCACCCGTTTGCACGGGACCATTGACTTGTCGGGCAGGACTATACCGTGCGCGGATCAATGCGCAAGCTCAGCCCGGCTGTGCATCCAGCAGGGTGGCGACTTCATCTGCCGTGGGCGCGGCCTCGGCGGCTCCTGCGCGCGTGGTGGCCAGCGCGCCGCAGCCTGCAGCAAAACGCACGGCTTCGGGCATATCCGCTCCGCGCGCCAGCGCCGTGGCCAGACCGGCGTTGAAGCAGTCACCCGCTGCCACCGTGTCGATTGCCTTGACGCGGAAGGGCGGCACAAATCCCCGTGCCGCCGGGGTGGACCACACCACGCCCCGATGCCCCAGCTTGATGATGACCGTATGCGTGCCGCGTGCGTGCAGGATACGGGCGGCGGCCAGGGATGTGGCCTCATCGGTGGGGGTGATGCCGGTCAGGGCCTGTGTTTCGATCTCGTTGGGGGTAATGATGCTGGCCATGGCGTACAGCGCCGCGGGCAGTCCGGTATCCGGCACGGGGGCGGGGTCGAGCATGACGGGTATGCCACGCCCGTGTGCCGTGCGTGCCATGGCCAGCACAAGCTGCGGGTCCATTTCCATCTGCAGCATGAGCATCGCGGCATTGTCCAGCACCGGGGCAAGGATTGCGGCGCACTGGCCGCCATGTGCCATGTTGGCACCGCCATCGACAAGGATCTGGTTCTGGCCTGCATGGTTGATGGTAATGAAGGCGCGCCCGGTTCCCGCTGTTGCATCGGCCATCAGGCAGCGCGTATTTACGCCGGCTTCAGCCAGGGTGGCGCGTGCCATCTCTGCCAGCATGTCCTGCCCGGTCCAGCCTGCAAGGGCCACGTCCTGGTCCAGCCGTGCTACGGCAATGGCCTGGTTGGCTCCCTTGCCACCCAGCCCGGTGCTGGAGGCATGCACATGCAGCGTCTCGCCCGGCCGGGCAAAACGCGCGACATGCACGACAAAATCAATATTCGTGCTGCCAGTGACGGCAATGGCGGACGGCTTTGACATGCTGGCCCCTGTGGTGGTGAATGCGGGGGCACAGACATACCAGCATGCCCATGGAATGTGGGGCAAAACATGCAGAAGTTCTGGTGAAGTTGTTTTCAAAGCAGAGCGAAAAAACAGCCAGCCTGTCACACTGACGGCAATTTTCCCGCCCCGTGCCATCTTTTGCAGGACATCATTGCCCCGACTGGGTTTTCTGAAAAACCCTTCGCCCGGAACATTCCTGTGTTTTCAGGTCATGTCAGGCAACCGGCACGCTTTCCGCCCGGCGTTCCCTGATCCATGTATCAAGGGCTGCGGTATCCATCGGGCGGCCAAAGTAATAGCCCTGTATCACATCGCAATCGATGTTGCGCAGCTGGGCGCACTGGGCGGCATCTTCCACCCCTTCGGCCACCACGGTCATGCCCAGAGTGTGGCCGATGCGGATGATGGCGGTCACCACCTGCCGCACGTTGCCGGTGCTGCCAAAGCCGTTCATGAAGCTGCGGTCGATCTTGACCTCGCTTATGGGCAGGCTGGCAAGGTTGGACAGGCTGGAATACCCGGTGCCGAAATCATCCATCGACAGGCCGATGCCCAGTTCGCGGATGGCCCGGGCGGTTGCCACCGTCTGCTCGAAGTTCTCGATCATGGCGGTCTCGGTCAGTTCCACGATCAGGCGTTCGGGTGGCACGTTGGTCTCGTGCAGGATGGTGGCAAGCTGCGCCACGAGTTCGGGGTCCTGAAACTGGATGGCCGATACATTGACCGATACGGTGGGCACACGAATGCCGCGGGCGATCCACTGCGCCATCTGCGTGCATGCCGCGCGTAGAGACCATACGCCAATGGCGCCGATCTGCCCCGTTTCCTCCGCCACGGGAATGAACCGCCCCGGCGAGACCATGCCCAGCGCCGCATCGTTCCAGCGTGAGAGTGCCTCCACGCCATGCAGTTCACCCGTGCTCAGGTCCACCTGCGGCTGGTAGACAAGGGTCAGCCGGTTATCGGCAATGGCCTCGCGCAGGGCGGAGGCGAGGATGATGTGATCTTCCGCCTGCCGGTTCATGGAGGGGTGGAAGAAGCGGTAGCAGCACCGCCCCGCCTTCTTGGCCTGCGCCAGCGCGGTATAGGCCTGGCGCAGCGTTTCCTCCACCGCCTGCCCGTCCTGGTGGGTGCTGATGCCGATGCTGCCCGAAATGTTGATGGGAATGCCATCGACCGTAAACGGCTCTTCAAGCGTGTGGAGGATACGCTCGGCCAGATGCGTGATGTTGGTGGCATCCTGCGTGGTCAGCACCACGAATTCATCGCCCTCCGTGCGCACCAGCACGTCGCGCCCCACAATGCCGTGGCGCAGGCGCCCCGCGAGTTCGAGCAGCATCTGGTCGGCCCGGCCCTGCCCAAGCGCCTGCACGATCTTGCGGAAACGGTCGAGGTCGATGACCATGATGCTCAGCGCCGTGGCAGGCGGCCGGGCCACGAGTTCGTTGAGGCGGCGGTTGAGCCACAGGCGGTTGGGCAGGCTGGTCAGCCGGTCGGTATAGGACAGGCGGATGATGGATTCACGGCTGCGCTGCTGCTCGATGGCCAGCATGGCCAGATGCACGCAGGCATTGACAATGCGCCGGTGCCACGCCCCCGGCTGGCCGGGCGTGCGGAAATAGAGCGAGAAGCTGCCCGCCACATCCCCATTGCGCAAGATGATGGGCACCGCCCACTCCGCCGCCAGCGCGTGCTCCGCCACGACCGCGCGCAAGGCGGGCCAGCGGTCTTCTGCCGCAAGGTCGGGCACTACCACTTCATGCGCGGTTGCGATGGCCGTGCCGCATGCGCCGCCCGCGGTGCTGGCCTCCAGCCCCTCGAACGCCTGCAGCACGGGCAGGGGCATGGCGCCATGGCCGCCGGCATGCAGCACGCCGCCGGTGCTGAGCATGACCACGGCCATGCAGTCCGGCGCGATCAGTTCGATGCGGCGGCACATGAAATCAAGCATCTCGCGCAGCGAGAACTGGTCCGTCAGCGCCTCGACCACGTCACGCTGCAGGTTGCGCAACTGCCGGTCATGCGTGATGTCGTGGATGATGATGATGATATCGGCCAGCGTGCCGTCATCCCCGTAATGCGGCGTGACCGCGCAGCGCAGCCACAGCGCCACGCCCTGCGGGCCACGGGCCTGCACATCCACCTCGAAACCGGTGCGGCGGGCAAGATGCGCGCGCAACTGGCGCAGGGTGCCGATATCGTTTTCCGCCCCTGCCAGCAGCGTGCCGAAAGGGGCGCCATGCAGCGCGTTGCGCTCCACGCCGAGCATGGTGGCGATGGCCGCATTGGCGTGGGTGATGCGGTACTGCGCATCAAGCACCACAATGCCCCGGTCGGTCGCCTGCACGATCATGGCGCTGATCTCGGCCTGCTCGCGCGCCAGTTCTTCATGCGTTCGGTCATGCAGGGCGATCAGTTCATAGGGCACGCCATCCCATTCCACGTTTTCACGGTACAGGCGCACGGGCAGGCCCAGCCCGTCCCTGCGGCGCAGCGTGGTGCAGTGTGATGGCGTGGCCCCTTGTTCTGGCAGGTCTGGCGTGGTGGCTGCATCCGCACTCGGCAGCATGCCCTTGGTAAACAAGCGGCCCAGACGGGTGGCGGCGAGTTCGGTCGCGCTGTAGCCGGTCATGGCGCAGGCGCGTGCGTTGCCATAGAGCACATGGCCCGCGCTGTCCGCCATCATCAGTGCCAGTGGCAGTTTCTCCAGAAGCGGGGAAGAAATCTGTGTGATATCTGGCATGATGGCGTCTTTCCACAAGGTCCTGGCCCACTGCTGCACGGCACACCCATGATAAAAAGGAGCGTAAAATGCGTGGTTTTTCAGGCGATAAGGGGCATTAGCGTATCTTTAACTCTATTGCGGCAGTTTTATGGCCTGCTGCTGTATTGTGTTTGCCGATCCATTTTTTCGTTTTGACTGTTCCGCCATCCGCTCATGCCGGGGCATGGTGCGGCGGTGGATCAGTATTCCGGTTTTTCTCCCTTGGCGGGAACGGAGGTGGGCGTGCCCGGCGTGCCGGCATAGGTCAGCAGCACGACGGTGCGGGTATCGCCCGTTTCCCCGCGATGCGTATCATCAACGGATTCGGCAAACGCTTCGCCCTGATGGAAAGTTTCCGTCCTACCACTATCACGATCATGAATCGTCAGCTGCCCTTCCAGCACGTAACCCGCGTTGGGCACGGGGTGGGTGTGCCATGGCAGCGCGGTATGGGCGGGAATGGTCAGGCGGATCATGGTCAGTTCCGGGCGCGTGGTGGGGTAGGGCCCGTATGCCACGCCATTCCATGAATGATCGGCCTGCAGCAGGATGTCACGATGGCCCGAGGCAACCGTCTGGCCATGGGCTGCTGTAGTGGCAAGGCTGGCAAGGCAGAGGCAGGCGGCGGCTACGCGGGCAGGGTGCAGGGGCATGGTGTATCTTTCCGCTTGTGGTTCGCTCCTGTTCCTAGCGTTCCATTCTCCGCTGCGTTGCCGCCCCGCGCGCTCACATGGCTTTGAGCGCGCGGGTGGGGCCGGGTTTTACCGGCTTTTGCCTGCTTCGGTGTTGCGCAGGTCGGCAAGGGCCTGCTGCACCTTGACCTGCTGGGCAGCAATATAGTCGTAGTAATGCTGGTAGAATGCCGGGAACGGCCCCGAGGCCCGCGCAAGGGAGGGATGGTGCGCCTGCCACCATGAAAGCGGCTGGCGTGCCTGCATGATGCGGGCATAGCGCCCGGCAAAATACTCAAGGTTGGTGCGCAGGTCGTAATAATGCGCGTTGTTAAGGTAGTGGGCGAAATTGCGGTGATACGATCCCAGCACCGGGTCATCGTAGAAAATGAGCGACAGCGAGGTATTGTAAACCTCGTTGGGGGAATGGACCGGCTCGGATTCCAGCAGCACGCCGGGTTCATCGGCCAGCCAGTCATATTGCATGAAGGTCTGGTAGGTCAGCCTGTCGTTGAATATGGCCTGAATGTTGTCCACCGGCACCGCATCGGTGCGGTGGATCAGGTTGACGAGTTCATTCTTGGGCACGGGAAAGCTCAGCGCGGCCAGCACGACAAAACGGTTGATCGGCCATTCGCTCCAGAAGCCCGCCGCCGCCAGCGCGTTATGGGTCAGGTGGTTGCAGTTGTCCTGCAATACGTTGGAATCATAGGTTTTGGGCCCGTTGCGATAGACGGCGTTGCGTTCGTTCAGAAAATCCATGATCTTGCGCATCTGGGGCTCGGTCACGGGCAGGCGGGCACAGAAGCGCGCGCGCCCCAGCGTGGTGGCGTAATCGGTGCCGACCGACATTTCATATTTCCAGTCCACGGCGGACATGTTGGCAGGCTTGCCGTTGAACACTTCCTTGTGGAAGATCACGCCATCATAAATGCCGCGCCGCTTGGCCTCGTCCTGCGTTGCCACGTAGCCTGCGCGCGTCAGTCCCTCGCCCGGTGCCAGCGTGCCATCAAAGTAGAAGGCGCTGCTTTCAGCCCCGGTCCAGTTGGCGTTGCTGTAATGGGAGTTCATGCTGAAGCCCACGCCATCGGGCCGGTCGGCCGCACGGGTTGCATCGCATTCGGTCAGCACGGGGTAGCCCGCCTTGCGGTCAAGGCACACGCCACCAAGGAACATGACGGCATGCCCGCCCGCGCCCCCGCTGATATCCGCGCCAAAGCCGGGCTTTTTCGATATCTGCGAGACCGCGCACAACTCGGCATAATATGGGAAGGCCTGATTGTACACATCAGGCCTGCTGATCCGGCCGGGATGGGTGAAATTGGTCGGCGCGCAGGCGGCCAGCAGGGCCGTGCCTGCCAGCAGGGCCGCGCAGGTCATGCGGCGAAGAAGATGGTGTGCCATGCCCATTACCGCCGTCCCCGCTCAAGTTCGGGGCACGATTGTGGCCTGTCGCGTTCCAGCCACAGCCGGGCCAAGACAAAATAGTATGCCGCCTTGAACACCGCCATGGGCAGGCGTGTTTTCAGCTTGCCCCTGAAGTCGCCCGCGAGCAGAGAGATCACCCCGTCACGCATGCGGAACTCGTTGCGCGGGTTCATGAACAGGTGGCGGATGACCGGCGTGTTGATGCGGTAGATCAGCCACGCAACCCGCTTCATGGCCGCACGGGTTTCCTGCTCCGCCCGGTGGGCGGCCCGCCGCCCCGCCTTGGGGGATTTGAGCCACGCATCCGCAACTGATACGCCCCGCTCGGCACTGCTCATGGCCAGCAGCACGCCCGAGGAGAACACGGGGTCAAGAAAGCCGAAGGCATCGCCGATCATGTAATACCCTTCTCCCCATGACTGCCCGGCATGGTAGGAGTAGTTGCCCGTGGCCGTTATGTCGCGCAGCGGCGTTGCGTTGCGCATGCGCGCGCTCACGCTCGGGCTGGCCCTGACCCTGCTCCAGAACAGGTCTGCCGGGCTGCCCTTGCGGCCTTCAAACGCCACGCGGTCGCCCACAAAGCCCACGCTCATCAGCCCGTCGGGCAGGGGGATCATCCAGAACCAGCCATTATCCACCAGATGGATGGAAATATAGCCCTCCCTGTCGCCATCGCGGAATTCGACGCCGCTGAAATGACCAAACAGGGCGGCGGTGGAATTGTATTTGTTGCTGGTCTTGTTGCCCGCGCGGCTGGCGAGGAAGGTATCGCGCCCCGAGGCATCGAGTATGAAGCGCGGCGCAAACGCCTGCTTCGCGCCATCAGGCCCCACGGCCTCGACATGGCCGCGTGCACCATCGTGTCCCGGCGCCACACTGGTCACACGGGTATTTTCCAGCAGGGTTGCACCTTCCCTGCCCGCATGGCGGAACAGCATTTCATCGAATTCGGAGCGCACGACCTGGTAGCTGTTGGTGTAGCTTTTGTCGATGCCATAGGCGAACGGGAAGGCGACGCTGCGCCCGCTCACGTCGGACACGAACTCGGCACCCGGCTTGAACACCCCGAACGCGCGCACCCGGTCCATCAGGCCAAGGCGTTCGAGAATGGGCAGGTTCCATGCCAGCAGGGATTCGCCAATATGAAAACGCGGATGGCTGTCCTTTTCCAACACGATCACCCTGCGCCCCTGCCCGGCAAGCAGGGCGGCGGCGGTTGACCCCGCAGGGCCGCCGCCAATGACAAGGACATCGCATTCCTGCGCGGGGCTGCTGCCGGTGGGGGGCGTCATGGGGCGTTCTTTCGTGCTGGGGTCCGGGGTCATGCCATGCCACCATTGATCGAGATGGTCTGGCCGTTGATGTAGGCGGCGCGATCGGAGGTAAGGAAGGCGACAAGGTCGGCCACTTCCTCCGGCTGGCCCGCGCGCTTTGCGGGCACGAGATCGGCAATCTGGCGCTGGGTCATGACCGCGTCGATGGCAGGCGAGGCAATGACGCCGGGGGCCACCACATTGACCGTAATGCCCCGGCTGGCCACCTCACGCGCCAGCGCGCGCGCGGCCCCGCTCAGCCCGGCCTTGGCCGCCGCGTAATTGGCCTGCCCCCGGTTGCCCATGATGGCCGCGACCGAGGAAATGCCCACGATCCGCCCCCATCGCGTGCCGATCATGGGCAGCAGGAGCGGCTGAAGGGTGGCAAAGAACCCGTCAAGCGATACGGACACGACCGAGCGCCACTGCTGCGCACTCATGCCCGCCATGGGTGCGTCATCATGAATGCCGGCATTATGGACCACCACCTGCACCACGCCTTCGGCCAGAAGGGTTTCGAGTGCGGTGGCGGTGGCTTCCATGTCTGACAGGTCGCACTGCCAGGCCTGCGCCGAACCGCCGGTAGCGCGGATACTGGCTGCAATGGCGCGTGCCCTGTCGATGGCGTTATGCGCATGAACGATAACATGCAGTCCGTCCTGTGCGAGGCGCTGGCAGATGGCCTGGCCCAGCGGGCTCGCGCCCCCGGTTACGAGTGCGCGTTTCATGGCTGTTGTTCCTGTGGTTGCAGCACGACAAAACCATGGCCCGTGACCAGCACGGTCCCTGCTTCGCTTTCCACGCTGAAGTGGTAGCGCATGCCCTGTTCATCGGCCTGTTCGCATGTCGCCCTGACCTGCAATGTGCCCCATTGCGGCTGGTCCAGCCGCCCCGGCGCAAGGCTGACATGGCGCAGGGTGGTCAGGTAGCCGATGCGCGGCCCGCCTGTCTGCATGTGCAGCCCCCCATGCAGGGCGGCGGCCTGCATGCCGATTTCAACCCCGCACACCATATCGAGCCGCCCGTTGCGGCGCAGCGGGTTGGCGGGGTCGAGATGCGCGCGGGTGGTGCAGTGAATTGTCTGCACATCATGGGCAATGACGCGCTCGAGCAGGCAGCTTGCCCCGGCATGAGGCATGCGTGCCTCAATATCCGCCCGGCTCAGCATGGCGTCACCTTTATGGCGACATGCCCCATATCGCCTGCCACGCAGATCTCATGCGTGCCGCCTTCGGCCATGGCGGCCAGAAGCGGCAGGCAGCGGGCCGCCGGGTTGTCATGGCATAGCGCGCGCAGCGCTGTCGTGGTCTGTGTATCGGGCAGGCTCAGCGGGGTGTCGGCTGCGCTCTGCGGCCCGTAGTCTATGTCCAGCATGGCCTGTGCGTGCGGCACGGGGTGGGGAGAGAGCACGAGCCCCACGCCAAACGTGCCCCGCGTGGCCCGTTTCTGGCCCAGGGGCTGCGGCATGGTCATGTCATAGACACACAGCAGAACGGTCTTTTCTTCCACCACCGCCTCGGCTGCGGCCTGAAGCAGGGAAAAGCCCCAGCTCCAGTCATAGCCGCCAAAACAGGCCACGGGCTGGTGGGAGTGGCTGCCGATGGTCCAGTACCCCGCCGCCGCGTTGTGCACGCAATTGTGGAACTGCGTGGGGGAGATGCCCGCTGCCGGGTCGGCAAGGGCCTGCAGGATGGCATTGACCACCATGCCATCGCCATTGGAGCTGCCAAACACGTTATGCACCGTGGCCGGGTCGCAACCGGCGGCGGCACAGGCCTGGTTTGCCACGGCCATGGCAAGGCGCACGATGGGGCTGGTGCGCCGCCGTTCGTTGGGGGGCAGGGTGGTGGGCTGCGGCAGGGCGCACGGCGTGGGCTGCCATGGCTCTTCCCCGCGCAGGATGGCGCGGGCGGGTTCCCATCCCGCCATGCCATCGGCCAGCACGGCCAGGCCCGAAATCCATACGCGCATCAGGCGGCCTTTCCAAAAATCAGGCTGCAGTTTGCCCCGCCAAAACCAAAGGCGTTGCTTATGACATGGCGCACGGGGCGGGCCATGTTGCCGGTCAGCACATCGGCGCAGAAAGCGGGGTCTACTTCATCCACGCCAAGGCAGCCGGGCATGAACCCGTGCTCAAGGGCCAGGGCGCAGATCATGGCTTCGAGCACGCCGCAGGCACCCAGCGTATGCCCCGTCCAGCCCTTGGTGGAGGCGCACGGCACATGCGCGCCGAACACGGTGCTGACTGCCCTGTCCTCCATGGCATCATTGGCGCGGGTGCCGGTGCCGTGCAGGTTGATGTAATCAATGGCGTTCACCGGCAGGCGCGCGCTGTCCAGCGCGCGTTGCATGGCCAGAACCGCGCCCGCGCCGTGGGGATGTGGGGTGGACATGTGGTGCCCGTCGCTGCTTGCCCCATAGCCGAGCAGGGTGGCGCAAAACCCGGCGGGGGGGCCGCTCATGGTGCGGCCATCAGGGCGTTCGAGCAGCACGATGCCCGCCGCCTCGCCGATCGAGATGCCATCACGCAGCGCATCGCACGGGCGGCAGCGTTGGGCCGAGACCAGCTCGAGGGCGGCAAATCCGCGCAGCGTCATGCGGCACAGGCTGTCCGCCCCGCCCACCACCACCGCATCGCAGATACCGGAACGGATCAGATAGGCCGCATCCATGAACGCGCGCGAGGAGGATGCGCACGCCATCGACACGCAAAGTGCCGGGCCGCCCAGCTCCAGTGCCGCGCGCACATACCGCGCGAGCGAGAACAGATCCTGCGTATGTTCATAATCGAAGTCCGTGGGCAGCCTGCCCTGCGCATCCATCGCGCAGAAGGCGTCCTCGCTGGCCAGCACGCCCGATGTGCTGGTGCCCATGACCACGCCAATGCGCCCCGCGCCATAATGCGCGCGGGCTGCCATGATGGCATCGGCCACGCCATCGGTGCGCAGGGCCATGTCGATCAGGCGGTTGTTGCGGCAGTCATAGGCTGCCAGTGCCGGAGGCAGGGCGTGGGTTTCCACGCCTGCAACGCAGCCCGCATAGCCGTGGGTAATACCGGCAAAATCGCACGGCTCCAGCCCGGTGCGCCGGTCGTGCAGGGCGGCCAGCGTCTGCGCCACACCAAGGCCCATGGCACTGATGCCGGTGCCCGCGGTCATGAGCAGGGTGGGCATGGCGGCGGTCATGGCCGTGCCTGCCGCGCGGTGTTGGTGACAGGTGCCGCCATCATGAAACTGAACAGCATGGCCAGGAACGCTCCTATCGCGACGGTTGAGCCGATATCACGCAAAAGCGGGGTGCGGCAGCATGCCAGGATGCCAAAGGTAAGAAGGGTCATTGTATTGCAGGTGAGCAGGGTGCGTAAGGTGCGGGCGCGTTCGGCCCGGTCGATCTGGGGGCGGGCGAAGAACAGGGCGTAATCCAGCCCCACCCCCATCACGAACTGGAGCGAAATGACATGGATGAGCGACAGCCTGACGCCCAGCACCCCCATGGCCGCAAGGATCACGATGCCCGCACTCCCCACCGCCATGCACACGCGCGCCAGTCGCCACCTGTCACGCAGGCCGAGTGCCAGCAGGGCGACCGCCATGGCAGTGCCTGCCGCCGTCCACCACAGGGCCTGATGCATGTGGTCGGCCACGATGGCGTTTGTTTCGTTGCGCATGTTCAGCACCATGATGCCGGGCTGCGTTGCGAAGGCCGCGGCAAGGGCTGCCGTATCGCGCACGGTTTCGGGCAGGATGATGCCAAACCACTGGCCCTGGCGTGCGAACAGCAGCGGGGCCAGCCGGGTGGCAACGAGCGGAGATGTCATGTCGCCCGGCTGTAACGGCGCCATGGCGCGTGTCACTGCTACATCGTGCACGAAGGGGGCAAAGGCATCGGGCTGGAACGGCAGGTCGGCGCGGGCTTCATCAAGCCTGCGGGTCAGCGCCGGCGTATCGGGCAGGCTCGCGATCCGGGCGCGCTGCACGGTGATGCTGGGCAGGAAGCGGGCGGCGTATTCCGCATCGCCCATCACGCCGCGCGCCTGAAGTGCTTCGAGCACGGGGATCAACTGTTCCTCGCGTTCGAGCACGCCCTGCACGGTGGGCGCCTGCACGATAATGGCCTGACCTGCATCGGGCGCGCCAATTTCGTGGCGCAGTTCCGTATCGAGCGCGCGCAGTGCAGGCGGCACGGGGCTGAGGGAGGCGATATCCATCTCGCGCGCGGGCGGATGGACCACGAGCACGCCCGCGCCAATCACCGGCAGGATCAGGAACCACAGGCGGTAGCGCCGCCAGGATTCAATGCGCAGGATGCCATCCGCATGGGTTGCGACACCGGGGGAAAGATCGGCCTTCTGGATCAGGCGTGGCAGGAGCCACAAGGTTGTGGCCGCAGCGCTCAAAAGCCCCGCAACCGAAAACACGCCAAGCTGCGCCAGCCCCGGCAGCCCGCAGAACACCATGCCCGTAAGCCCCAGGCAGGCGCTGGTTACCGCAAGGCGCAGGCTGGTTCCGATCCGGCGCAGGGGGGCATCTGCCGCCTCGCCCTGGTCGCGGTGACCGATCAGCAGCACGGGGTAGTCAAGCGAGACGCCGAGCATGGCCATGCCAAAGCCGAACGAGATGCCATGCACGTATCCAAACAGCACCCGCACCACAATCATCGCCACGCTGAGCGATAGCGCGAATGCAATGCCCAGCGCCGCCAGCACCCAGGGCGAGCGGAAGCGCCAGATCAGCACCGCCGTGACCAGCAGCATCGAGGCGGTGGACAGGAACTCCACATCCCCCTGCATGGCGTGCGAGGCTTTGAGCGCAAATACCGCAGGCCCGGACATGAGCAGGTGCATGCCCGGCTGCGCTGCAGCCGCGTAGGCTGCATTGATCGCGGCCTGCACCTGCTTTTGCGCATACAGGTCCATGCCATTGGCGCGGGTGCGCAGCAGCAGCAGCGCGCGGTCGCGCTCGGGGGCAAACCACACGCCATCAATGCTGCGCCCGTGGCTGTGCGGCGCCCAGGCCCGCAGCAGCGCCATGAACGCCCCGGTCGGGTCGGCCAGGCCGTAATGCTGGGCCAGTGGCTCGGCGGAGGATTCCATCATGTCCAGCACGGCCTGCATGTCATCATGCAGCGCATCGACCGAAAAATCCCGCGCGGAATCTGGAGAGGCAAGCAGGTAGCGGTGGCTGAACAGGAAGGCTTCGTCCGCGCCATCAGGCGGGCGGCTGCCATTGGTCACGGTGACGAACAGCCCGCTGCGGGCAAGGCTGTCCGCCATGGTCTGGCTGGCATGGGCCAGAACATCGGGCGGAGCACCCTCGACCCCGGCCAGAATGACCGTGGCGGCACTGCCGGACTGGATCTCGCGCATGATGAAGCGTGTATTGTCCGTGCGGCCCGCAGGCAGGAAGCCCGCCATATCCGTGCGCAGCGGTATGAGTGCAAACACGCACGCCGCCACCACCAGCGAGACCAGCAGGCCGATGGCCAGCGGCTTTATGGAGCGCGGGCGTGCCATCATGCGGGCGGGTCGATGCGCATGACCTGCGTATCTCCGTTGGCCTGCACCACGCGGATTACCGTCATGGCATTGTTCTGGCCATCAATTGTGATCGTGCGCACGTAGCGTGCCATGGCGGGTTGGGGGGTGAGTTGCAGCGTCCAGTGCGCAACATCGCCCTGTGCCGCCAGCGTATAGTCATGGCGCAGGGCGGTGATGTCGCCATCAAGCGGGGCGCGGATGGCCTCGACAAGGGCGGCAAGCTGCGCATGGTGCGACAGGTCCACCACGCGGGCCGGTCCCTGCCCGCGGGCGAGACTCAGGGTCGTGCCCTGCACGATCAGGGTTTCGGGCCTTGGTTCGCGCGTGATCTTCTGCACATGACCGGGCCGGGTATAGATCAGTTCTCCCGATGACGTGAGGTCGTGCGTCAGGGCCGCGATATGCTTGCTTTCATGGAAGGTATTGTGCCGCGCGGGCACCATGCCGATGTGGGCAATGATGGTGTCGGCCAGATCGGGCGGTGGCTGCACGGCCTGCGCGTGCCCGCTTCCTGCTCCCCAGAGCAGGGCCAGCGCCACAAAGGCGGGTGCAAGGGCGCGTTTATCGTCCGTCATGGTTACCCCCGTGTTTTCCCACCTGCGGGGCCACCCATACATCGTGGAAATTGAACCAGTTATAGGGATGGGCGCGACACAGCCCTTCCATCCAGCGGGCGTACCGTCCCATCCATGTGGCAAGCCCCTGCGCGCGCTGGCGGCGCGGGATGGTGATCTGTTGAGCCAGCAGCTCGAAGCGTACAGTGTACTGCCTGTAGCCCGTGCGCACCCCGCTGAACAGGATGACCGGCACCCCCAGCATGCTGGCCACGAGCAGCGGCCCGGCGGGAAAGGCCGCCATGCCGCCAAGGAACGGCGTGGGCACGGATTTTTCATGCCCCGGCGCCCTGTCGCCCAGCATGCCCACCAGTTCGTTGCGCGCCAGGCTTTCCTGTACGCGGATCATGGCGTCAGGCTCACCAATATCAATGATATTGCGGGCGAATTCGGGGGCAAGCTGCTCCAGCAGGCGCGTGGGTGCGCCTGCGTTGCGCCGGAACATGAGCACCCTGACCGGAAAGGGCGACATGCGGCCCACGCTGCGCAACGCTTCGAATGACCCGATATGCGCGCCCAGCAGGATGCACCCGCGCCCGCCCGCCATGGCCGCGTGCACGCACTCCAGCCCGTTGATGTCGATGCTGTATCCTTTGTAACGGCCAGAGAGGAAAAAGACCCGGTCCAGTATGGCTGCGGCAAAGGTATGGAAGTGCCGCGCCACATCCACCCCGTGCACGGGCCGGTCGAGCACGCGGGCCAGATACGCGCGCGAGGCCCGGCGCGCCTGCCGGGCCGTCAGCAGGAAATACAGCGTGATGAACGGCAGGATGGCCTCGCCAAACGGGCGGCCCACCCGCAGCGTCAGCCAGATCATGAAGCGCGAGAGCGAGGCGATGCCACGTTCGGGCCTGATCCAGCCGGGTGTGGGCTCACGCATGGGCGCCATTGCGCAAACGCCCTTTTGCCACGACCTGCGTGCCCACCGTGCAGGTAAATGCCAGGGGGTGCGTTGTGTGCGTCACGCGCACGGTATCGCCTGGCCGCACGGGGTGGAGGAATTTTATCTGTTCCAGCCGGGCGGGCTCGACCCCCATGAGGCCAAAGACCTCGCTCAGCACTACCGCGCCGGGCACAATGGGGCAGCCGGGAAAATGCCCGGCAAGGGCCGGATGGTCGGCTGCGATGCTGAAGCACCCCGCATCATGCGCAGCCGTAGCCGGAGCGGCAGGCCCGGTGGCGGGGCGCGGTTCATGCACCAGGGCGAGCAGGGCCGCGCGGGTCAGCTTGCCCAGTTCGTTGCGGGGCAGGGCATCCACGCGCACGATCCGGCGTGGCAGGAAGGCGGAGGGCACGCGCGTGCGCAGTTCTGTCAGGATATCGGATGCGGGGCGGGTGGGTGCTACCACCACAACCTCCATTCGCCCCACGGGCTGGCCCGGCGAGGTCTCGGGTTCGGGGGCAATGAAGGTGCCATCCTCAATGCCGCGCAGGCCGAGCAGGATGGCGTTCAGCCCGGCAAGGGACGTGCGCTGCCCCGCGATCTTGATGATGTCGGTCATGCGGCCTTCCAGCCTGAAGGTATCGGGCGTGAGGGGGGTGACGGCATCGGCAAGGATATGGGGCGTGGCATCAGGCGCTTCAATGCGGGCGGTGCCATCAGGGCAGCGGTGCAGGCTGATGCCGGGGTGCAGGCGCCACGCCTGTGTTGCGGTGGTGCGGCGCGTGGCGATGGAGCCGGTTTCGGTGCTGCCATAAATCTCGAAAACGGGGGCATGCCAGCAGCGTTCCGCCATCGCGGCGGTGGCGGCATCGAGCGGTGCCGTGGCGGAGATGACCCGCGCTATTGGCGGCAGGGGCGTGCGGTCGGCGAGGAACGTGCGGATGTGCAGTGGCGTGGTGAGCAGGATGCACGGCTGTGGCCCCTGATCGAGGCGGGCGCGGATATCGGCGGGGAACAGGGCAGGCCCCGTGGTGCTGATGCAGTCCGTGACGAGGGGCTGGATGACCGTCGTCTCGAAACCGTACATATGATAGGGCGGCACCGTGCCCACGATGGTGGCAACCCTGCCTGCCACCGGCGTGAACAGCTTTATGCGCGCCTGTGCCCGGCGGGTCAGCCCGCCCCATGTCTTGGCATGGGCGACCGGCGTGCCGGTGCTGCCCGATGTCAGGATATGCGCCACGACCTGCATTGCGGCAATGTCCGGGTTGGCAGGGGTGCCCGTGCCATCCAGTGACAGGGCGGAGAGGCGGATGACGGGTGTTGTGGCCGGGAGCGCGCAGGGCGGCAGGTCGGCATCGGTCACGATGGCTGCATCGGGGTAGCAGGCCAGCAGATGCGCAAGCAGGCCCGCAGCCCTGCTGCCCGGCAGCACGCTGTACTGCCCGCGCAGCACGGCGGCGCAGAAGGCGGTGGTAAAGTACAGCCTGTCGCGGCACAGGTTGATGATGGGCCGCGGCGGGAGTGTTGCAGCAATGGCGTGGGCCGCATGGAGCACGCCATTGCCCGTTATCAGGCGTTCCGGTGTTCTGAACAGGGGGGCTGCCGGATGGCCGAGTAGGGGAAACGCATGCATGCTGATGGCTTAGGAGGGCGAATGCGCTGCTATGTAATGGGTCAGGCTGCGCACGGAGCGGAAGATATCCACTTTATTGGCATTGTCCGAACGGAGTTCCACCCCGTACTGCCGCTTGATTGCCAGCGAGAGTTCCAGCGCATCAATGGAGTCCAGACCAAGGCCATCGCCAAACAGGGGGCCGTCCATCTCGATTGTGGAGACGGGCATGTCCAGTTGCAGGGTCTCTACAATAAGGGTCGCTACTTCGGTTTCTGATGGAGATGGAGGGTTTTCCGCCACTAATTTATGCCTATTATTTATATTAATATCAGAAGGTTTCGGATCGGGAGCATACCCCGCCCCATGGCCTGTAACAATGCTGAATCATTTTGTAACAGAAGTCGGGGTTTGTGCATCGCGCTCCAGTGTGATGCCAGTATGTAGGTTCTTACGGTCAGGCGGTCATATGCGTTTAGCTGGCATTATCATGCTGTTTGTGGCGAGTGTAGGGGCGCATGTTCTCTCGGGCCTGGGGTTTTTGGCGCCTGCCGCCCGCTGGCTGGTAACCGGGCAGGCCATGGCGTGCTGCTTGCTGCTGGCGGCTTCATCCATTCGCTGGCGGGTGGCATGGGGGGCGGGCCTTGCAGCCGTTGCAGCGCCTGGATACGCGCTACCCCCCGGTTTTGTGCTGCTGGCGGATTCCGTGGTGCTGTATGCCGTGCTTCAGGGCGCGTTACTGCTGCTGTTCGCCCGCACCCTGCGGCCGGGGCGTGAGCCGCTTGTCACCATGCTGGCCCGCCAGGTGCATGGCACGCTGCGGCCCGATGTGCGGCTTTATACCCGCCAGCTGACATGGGCATGGAGTATTTTCTTTGCAGTGCAGCTATTTTTGCCCGCCCTCCTTGTGCTGGTGGGGCCTGCGGGGTGGTGGCGCGCGGTGCTGCATGGGGCAAGCATGCCGCTTGTGCTGGTCATGTTCGGGGTTGAGGCCGGGGTGCGGCGCTGGCGCATCCGCAATTTCGATCATGCCTCGATCATGGACTCCGTCAGGGCCTTCAACAACCGCGCGCGGGGGTGAGGGGCCGCCCCTTCACGCCCGTGCAGCGCGCCTGCGCAGGGGGCGCAACAGCAGGCGACCAAGAAAAATGATCATGAGCCGCACATGCATGCGGATCAGCAGCAGGTTGTCGCGCAGGTAATGGAAGTGGGAGATACCTCCTTCATCGCGGCTGAGGTAGCGCACGGGTGAGTCAAGATTGACGCAGGCCAGCCCGCGCCAGCACAGGCGCACGGCGGCCTCGGGGTCGAAATCATAGCGACGCATGCCCGATACCGTATCCATGACCGCCAGCAGGTCGGCCGCCGGATAGACCCGGAAGCCGAACAGTGAATCCCCGATGTCACTGCCCGGCGTTTCCAGCCGCGCCCACCAGTTGGAAATCCGGCGCCCCTGCACCCGCAGGGCGGGCGCATCATCGGCAAAGACCGGCCGCCCCAGAATCATGGCCGCCGGTGTGTGGCGTGACGCGTTGATGAACCGGCCAATCTGTGCGGCAGGGTGCTGCCCGTCGGCATCCATGGTCAGGATATGGGTGTAACCGTGGGTGCGTGCCCAGCGCAGACCATGATGGATGGCCGCCCCCTTGCCCCGGTTGCGCGGCAGATGCGTGACCGACAGGCCAGGATGGGTGGCGGCAAGGGCGGGCAGGGCGTCGGCGCTGCCATCTGTGCTGCCATCGACAACAACCAGCACATCGGGCCAGCAGGCCAGGGCTTCGGCCACCGTGCGCGCCAGGACCGGGCCGGTATTGTAGGAGGGAATGACGACAAGGTGCCGTGGGGCGGGCGGGTTCATGCCATGCCTCCATGGGGTGCCTGCCGGGCAAGGGCCTCGGTCAGCCACCGCTGCACCTGTCTGGCCAGTTGGCGGGATGTCATGGTGTGGGTGGCCTGCGGGGGCAGGGTCGCGCCGCGCGTGACGGTATAGGTAATGGGCAGCGCCGGGCGACGCAGCAGGGACGCGCCTTTGCGCAGGTAGGGCGAACTGGTGGTGATGACCATTGTCTGCACCGTGCAGCCCGCCTGCATGGCAATGGCGGCGAAGGCGGGGTGAAAGACGTCATTCGCCCCAGCCCGGTCCGAGCGTGTGCCTTCGGGAAACAGCAGGATGGGCTGGCCCGCGCGCGCATGCGCAACCGTGCTGCGGATCAGGCGTAGCGGCGTATCGTTGCCGGGATATTGCGCAAGGCGCAGCGCTGCGCCGTAAAACGGATGATCGAGCAGGGACTGTTTGGTGACACAGACAAGATCGGGCAGATAGGCGGTGAACAGCATGGCATCCATCAGTGAGGGATGATTGGCCACCACCACGGTATTGCGGATATGGGCCAGTGCCCTGAGGTCGCGCGGGTTGCACCGGATCCCGCCCAGCCCGCGCAGCACGTTGAGCGAAAGCCGCGACATGAGCCAGACCCACCGCCGCCCGACCGTGCCCCGCCACCTGCGTGGCACGACCGGGCTCAGCAGCAGCGCAACAGTATTGAACACGGCAAAGGCCCAGACAGCATAGACAAGGCCGATGCAGAAAATAATTCTATGCCAGCCTCTCCGCGCCATCGTGCGTATCATATCCATAAAACAGAACCGGGCTGCCACGACAGAACGGGGCACCTGATAACCCATTATGGCGGAAGGGGGTGTAACTTCCTAGGGGCCGTTAGCTTTGAATGATGGAACGCACGGCATGGCTGTTTTGTGATGCGCATGATGCCGTCTGTCTTTATGGTCAGGCCCTGGTCCGTAACCGCGCCTGCTCAATGCATCATTGATCTGGCGCAGGCGCGAAACGATAGCTTTCAATCTGGCGTTCCAGCGCACGGATGGTATTATACGGCACGGTCATTTTCAGACGTGCGGCAAGCGTATTCCAACGATCTGCCACAGATTGAAGCTCCGTCTGGTAAGGCATGGTGGGCGAGAGCTGCTCGGTCCAGGCCAGAATGGGCTCAGACCCGAACAGTATGCCGCCTGTCGCCGCGACCAGCACGATGACCAGCAGGCGGCGCGTGGGGGATGGGTTGGAAAACTGCGTCATCAGAACTGAAAATATATGAAGGGGGCGACACCACTTGGCCCTGCGGCATCAATCATCAGCACGCACAGGCCAAACGCAAGGGCAAGAACCCAGTCTGGCGTACGCTGCACGACACGGAGCGCGCCAACACGCTCAGGTATGTTTCCGGACACGAAATGCAGACCGATACCAAGCGCAATCAGGCCCAGGGTAAAAGGAGTGACCTGTGCAAAGCTGCCAGGCTTCAGCGGCGTCATGGACTGCAGGTAAAGCCAGACACTTTCCATATCTTCCGCATGGAAAAACAGCCATGTGAAACAGACGAGGTGGAATACCACAAGCACTGCCATAACACGCGCAGGACCCCGCGTCTTTTCCAGACGATCGGAGAAAGGACGCTCCAGCAGCAGGCCACCGCCATGCAGGGCACCCCACATGACAAATTTCATGGTCGCGCCGTGCCACAATCCGCCGAGTAGCATGGTAATCATGAGGTTGGCGGATGTGCGCACCCGACCATGACGACTGCCACCAAGGGGAATATAGAGATAGTCCCGCAGCCAGAAAGACAGCGTCATATGCCAACGCCGCCAGAAATCGCGCAGGGATGGGCTACGGTAAGGCTGGTTGAAGTTTTGCGGAAACTCGAAACCCAGGAGTGCGGCCAGACCAATGGCAATATCCGTATACCCGGAAAAATCACAGAAGATCTGAACGGCAAACCCATAGAGCGCGAATAACAGGTCCAGGGTCGAAAAACTGGCAGGGTCAGCAAAAACCGGGTCAACAAGCTGCGTGCCCAGATAACTGGCCAGGATCACCTTTTTGAAAAGGCCGCCCGCAATCATCAGCAGGGCTGTTGCCACGGGCGGCGGCGTAAGCGAGGGCCGCTCGAGTTGCGGCAGAAATTTGGAAGACCTCACGATCGGGCCTGCCACAAGCTGCGGAAAGAAAGACATGTAGAGCATCATGTCTGTAAAACGGCGGCAGCGCGTGACCTTGCCGCGGTATACATCGACAATATAACTGATGCCGTGAAAGGTAAAAAACGAAATGGCAACCGGCAAAAGGATTTCAATGAGCGGAACGGGCTCTCCCCAGCCAGCATCGCGTGTCATTTTGTTAAAAGACGTGGCAAAGAAATCGTAATATTTAAAAAATGCCAGAACAAGCAGCTGGATTCCGATCCCGCAGCCAACCATCCATTTCCGTAACCGTGGCCTGTCTTCTTCTGGCAGCCATCGACCGACCGAATAGCTGACAGCCGTGCTGGACAGCAGCAGAATGCAGAAATGCCAGTTCCAGAAAGCACAAAAAACATAGCTTGCGACAACCAGAAAAAGCTTCTTGATTTCCCACAGGCCACCGGTCAATGCCAGAATGACAGCAACGGAAATAAAGAATAAAGCAAAGTTAAGCGTTGGAAAAAGCATTATTTTTTATGTTTCTGTGAAGACCATAAACCGTAGCCATTCATTAAATCATTATACAATGACGCGGCAGTCTGCTGGTAGCCGACTTTCAGGAGGTGGACATGGTCCCTGGCTGCGATTGGTGGATTGCGCGCGCCCCAGACAAGAATGGTGCAGCGCCCATCAGGGTGCGTGGTATCGGCCATGGCCTGACGCCAGTCCCACTGCATCCAGTGGTTGCGCTGGGCAACACTTGTCTGTGCCTGACGGACAGTATCGAGCGCGGGCGGCGTGGCGAATCCCCTGGTCCCGTATGCCAATTTATCGCATGAGCGGGCATAGGGGGCCTGCCGTTCCTGACGAACGCCATCAGGGGGCAATGTGACAACAATGCCGGCCATGGGGGCAGCACTATGCAGATCCTGTATGATCTGTTCATACCGGGCTGAATATGAATCAAAATTCGTTGTGGTGTTGAAGCCCTCGTTGGTTCCAAAGGCAACGATCAGCAGGCTTGGTTTAAGGTGCCTGATTTCTTCCGATAATATGCCGGGATCAACCTTGCTCAGGATATCTATGGTAGAGCCTGTAATACCGAGGTTGGAATATAATATTCCCGGCTCCGGCCTTGCCTGGTTTCCTTTTCCCACTTCCCAGCCCAGTATATCGACCGGGCCATCGCCCATGGCCGATACGGTTACTGAACGGGTATCGGGCGTGGTGGGCATCCGCAGCCACATGGCGTCAGAATTCCGGGATGACGCTGTTGAAATGACGGTGCGCCCACCATCATCTGCCTCCACGATAATCCGGCCGCCGCCTGGCTGGCCCAGAAACTCCACCATGCCACGGCCAAGCCCACCGGCCTCATCTGCGGTAATGGTCATGCTGGCAGGCGCATCTGCATGCTGCCTGACCAGACTGATGCCCCAGGGGCCTGTCGCTGTCTTGCTGAACGCACTGACAGCGCTCCACCCTGTAGAGGAAACCGTAACCTGTGCGGGGTGATAATAGCGGAACGGTACGCCGGGCTGCAAAAAACCCCGGCCCGCATTGCCGAACTGCTGTTGCAGCGCGGTGCGCATCTGGTCGCTAAACGCATCGTTGGCGCTGTGGCTATCACCAATCTGCAATATGGTAACCGGTTCCGTCGCTTTACCACTGTGCAGTGAATCCAGTGCTTTATAAAAAGGCATAACGGAAGAATAGCGGCCTAATTTTTCAATGGATCGGCCGGTGCTGTTAATGGGATGCAGCACACCCCATTAACAGCACCGCATAAGACAGAGGCAAAAAGTAATTACGGAACAGGCTATTGCTCATGTTATGACGAGTGCGTAACACCGGGTTCCCAATAAAAATTTTTATTGTCAAAATTCTACCATGGAACACGATAATCTGTAACCACATATTTCCCGCGTCTGGCGGGTAT
Source organism: Komagataeibacter xylinus (assembly GCF_009834365.1). Taxonomy (NCBI): domain Bacteria; kingdom Pseudomonadati; phylum Pseudomonadota; class Alphaproteobacteria; order Acetobacterales; family Acetobacteraceae; genus Komagataeibacter; species Komagataeibacter xylinus. The sequence goes on from NZ_CP041348.1 coordinate 1,438,233, forward strand.
TGGGCATGCCCGGCAACCTGCCCGGCATTCTGCCGTTGATGTGAGGCAACCCAAGGCTAACTACTCCATGGCCTTTGAACATAAGAGCGTATCAGGCCCTGGCGGGTGGTGCCGGATGGATCTGCCGTTATCCGATCGTGTTGAAAAACAGGCAGGGTTATTTCAATGAATAGCAACAAGACATAAGGAAACAGTTCTGTCATTTTCTGTTACATATACATCATGCAGCCATGAAATGAAGCATACCTGAACGGGACCTAGTAACAGGATGAAATTCCGGTATTTATTTATTTTGGAATATCTGTTACCTGCCGCGATCATGCGGTATGTTTCTCACCCCCTGAAGCACGGAATGGCAGGTCTTTTTTCCGTTGCATCTATCGCTGTTTTTTCTTTGGCAACAACATTCTGTCAGGCATCGGGCGTTTCCGCTCATTCCTTGCCGGCAGATGAAGTGGCCATGGCGGCTCCCATGGCGCAGGGGCAGCCAGCCCTGCTCCATCCACTTTCCGCAAGCGATGCCGCCCGTATCCGCGCCGCTTTTGCCAATCAGTCTACCGGCAATTTTGATGGGGCGGACGCCCTGCTAGGACAGTTGAAAGAGAACAGCCTGACCGGCACCGTTCTGGCAGAACGGTGCATTCATGCGGCATATGCCTGTTCCACACCTATGCTGGAAAGCTGGCTGGCACAATACCCGGACCGTCCTGCCGCGCCCATGATGCGGGCCATGCTGGCATTGCGCAGCAACTCCGATGGGCCTGTCGGCGGGCACAGGATTTCTGGCGCGGCCATCAGCGCGACTGATGCACAAACCCTTTATACACAGGGGCAGGACCGGGTCGTTCTCGACCGGGCCCTGGCTGCATCTGCCTTCAGGGAAGCGAGCGGAAGAGTGGCGTTTTATGCTGGCCTGTCTGCCTGGCGGCTGGGGGAGGTGCAGCAGTCACAGCAACTGTTCGCGTGGGCGGCCAGTGCCGATAAAGGCGCCAGGGACCTGCGTAGCGCTGCATCCTGGTGGGCAAGTCGTGCTGCCGAACGTGCTGGCAATACGAAAGACGCCTTGCGCTGGCTTGTGCAGAGCGCGCGCTGCAAAGACTGTTTTTATGGGGTAATTGCCCGCCGCGCCCTCAGTAAAAACGAATCACGGAATGATGCCGCCGTGCTCACGATTGCTGATGTGAACGTGGTTGCCGCACGGCCCGCAGGCCACCGGGCGCTGGCACTTCTGCAGGTAGGCCGTACAGACCTGGCCGAGGCCGAACTGCATGATGACTGGGCCGATGCAGACAATACCAATGAACGACAGTCCATAGGGCTTGTTGCACACGCGGTTGAAAATGCTGGCGGGACACTTTACGCCGCAGCCTCTCGCGCAGGGTCCAGCAAGCTTGTTCCCGGCCATGCGCTTGATCTTCCGCAGCGCTTTACGCCAAGTGGCGGGTTTGTGGTGGACCCGGCACTCATCTATGCAATCGTTTCCATTGAATCGCGCTTCCAGCCTACGGTTACCTCCAAAAGCGGCGCAATAGGATTGATGCAGCTCATGCCGTGTACGGCGGCCAATTTCGCTGGCGGTCGACCGGAGGATCTCAATAATCCATCCGTCAATCTGCTGATTGGCCAGCGTTACCTGATGGCGCTGGCGCGGGACCGCCACATCAACAACCACCTCATCCGTCTGCTGGCCAGTTATGCGGTGGGCCATACCCAGGTAGCCCACTGGAAGGCCTCCGAACAAAGCACAAATGAACCTCTGGCTTTTCTGGAGGCCATTCCCAAACCCACGGTCCGGCACTGGATCGAGACAGTGCTTCTGCATAGCTGGATGTATTCGGAAAAGCTCAATCGTCGCCCTGCAACCCTTGATTCACTAGCCCTGGGCGAGAAAGCCAAACTTCCCCTGGAGGCAGAAACGTCCCTTCAGTAAGGCCTGCCGGCACAACAACCATAGGCCATTGCTGATTACATCTGCCGCAGGTAATGCCCGCATTGCAAGGCCATTTTATCCCACGATCACAACAGATTACACAAAAAATGTGTAAATTTTACAGGGTAGATTAGCTATTTTTAATAATAGAATATTATAAATATAAATTCATTATTTCATCAGTTAACTTCGATATATTAATGTAAATATTTTATATTTATTGTAATTAAATCGTTTTACTAAAAATTTATTGATGTACTCTGTTCTTCTGGGAAATGTGTTGTAATTAGACCCTATCAGCATCAGGGTTTTTTAGCTAAATTCTCGGCACCGCGCACCAGTACGACCGCGAATGCGTTTGAGGTATTTATGTTTTTTCTTCCGATTGGATAAAAGAAAATAGCGTTTTCCAAAGCAGGTTTCGCCATCTTATGTGTGCAACTGCCCTGTTGGGCGCGCTCTGTACTGGTGCCTATGCACAAGCCCCCGTTCCAGCACCTGAAAACGGGGCTCCCCAATCTGCTTCCCCTCCCATGCGGACACCTGTAGCTACGCCCGATGCCAGCGCGGTGCAGGCAACGCCTGCCACACCGCAAACCGCCGATGCCACCCCTGCGGCGACAACCCCGCCTGAAGCCCCGGCCTGTGTGCCTGCTCCGGGTGAAACCGGGCGCGTCCTGGTCATTGGTGATTCACAGGCCCAGGGTCTGGCAGGGGGATTGCGGTGGCTTTACCGTACGAACAGAAACATGCGCGTTCTGGACCACAGCAAAATTTCCACCGGTCTGGTCTCGGTAGCATTCTATAACTGGCCAGATGAGGTACATAAACTGGCAGCAACCGAACATGTCGATGTTGCTGTCGTTATGTTTGGTGCCAATGACATGCCGCCGGTACGGGTTCATGGTGCTGTTGACCAGACCCAGCTGGCCAATTTTACAAAAATCTATTCGGCCCGGGTGCGCGATATTATCGTGACGCTGAAAAATGCCCATATCCCCGTTATCTGGGTCGGGCATCCGATAGTGCGTGATGATGTTTTCTCGGCTGACATGGCAATCCTGAATAATATTTTCCAGGATCAGGCAGCCAAAAACGGTGCGCAATTTGTGCCGCTATGGTCAGTTTTTGCTGATAACGGGCATTTCTCTGCTTATGGCGAAGGTGTTGATGGATCAAAAGTGCGCCTTCGTGCAGATGACGGCGTGCATCTGACTCCAGGCGGGTATCAGAAAGCGGCCAAAATACTGGAACCCCTGATTGCCTGTTACCAGCCCAACGCTGTGCAAAAAGGCAAGGCTGCTGCATCTGCAGTGCCTGCGCACACATCAGGCCAGCCCGCGTCGCCTGATCCGTCCTGAGACACGGGTATTATGCACCTTGCGCGCGTAAGGCTGCGTTTGTGAGCATGAAACATGCGAACGCGATGACATGGAGACTTGCGAGTGTTGAAGGATGATGCTCGCAATTCTTGACGAGCCTGCAGCAGGTGCTCAGGCCCGGGAAGCCGCTAAACGGGCCGGATTGCATGAGAAATGCAGTACATTACGAGGTGAAGCCTGATCCTGAAGCGGAACAGGCTTACAACATGCGTAAGACAGGCACAGAAATCAGATCCCCTGTTAAAGGGATGATTTTCTTATTTTTTAGGAAAATGGTGGAGGGAGTTGGATTCGAACCAACGTAGGCGTACACCAGCGGATTTACAGTCCGCCCCCTTTAGCCACTCGGGCATCCCTCCAGGTTGGCCGGGTAAATACGGGGTATGAGGGGGGTAAGTCAAGGGCGTGGGTGAAAAATTTGCGACAATTTTCGTTTGGGGGAATGACGCCGGTGCCGGTTGGGCTTAAAGAGCGATCATGAACATGCGCACATCCCGCCGTCGTGGTGCCTCATCCGGGGCTCATTCCGCTTCTCCCGCCCGTAACACACCCGAAAGGGGCGGCAGGCGGGGTGGCCGTGGGGCCGCATCGGCTCCCGCTGGCACGTGCTGGCTATATGGCCTGCATGCGGTTCAGGCCGCGCTTGAAAACCCGGCCCGCAAGCTGCGCCAGCTTCTGGTCACGGCGGAAGCGCAGGACACCCTGGCAGCAAAGCTTGAAGGCGGCTTTCCCATCCAGGCCGTCCGCGCCGAGCGCGCCCAGCTTGATGCGCTGTGCGGCCCTGACGCCGTGCATCAGGGCATGGCCCTGCTGGCCGATATGCTGACCCCGCCCGACCTTGATACGGTGCTTGAACAGCCCGGCCCGGTGCTGGTGCTCGATCAGGTGACTGACCCGCGCAATGTGGGTGCCATCCTGCGCTCGGCAGCCGCCTTTGGCGCGGTGGCGGTGGTGATGCAGGACCGCAATGCCCCCGATGAGACCGGCACGCTCGCGCGCGCGGCCTCGGGCGCGCTCGAGATCGTGCCGCTGATCCGCGTGGTCAACCTCTCGCGCGTGCTTGATGCGCTCAAGGCGCGTGGCCTGTGGGTGGTGGGGCTTGATGCTGGCGGCGGCATTCTTGATGGCGCGGCCTTTCACCAGCGCCGGGTGGCCCTTGTGCTCGGGGCCGAGGGCGCAGGATTGCGGCGGCTGACGCGCGAGCATTGCGATGAAATCGCGGGGCTTGCCATGAGCAGCCAGATGGAAAGTCTCAACGTATCCAACGCCGCCGCCGTGGCGCTGTACGAAATGTTCCGCCACCGCTAGACCAACGGGAAAAGCGTCGCAAAAACGCTGCCATTATTAAAAAAGGCAGAACCCGCAAACCGTTCTCCGCCCTGTTCCGATCATGCAGCGGCCAGACCCTGATCGTGCCCCCGCGCGGGGTGCGGGCCATTGCCCGTAACGCCCGGCTGAGGGCGGGGAAACATGAAAAACTATTTACGTTATAACATGTAGATTTGTGTCCCCATTATTGCCATTGGGGGGCATGACACGATCACGTGAGAGGTCCACTTCGCCAGCCCGCAGGAAGTGGGGCAGGGGGCTGCGGCGCCCGGCATGACGGATGGCTTCCTGCTTCGCTTCCGCTGGCTTTACGCCCCGCGCCTGACCGATTTCGGCTTTGCGCTGCGCACGACCATCGCTGCCCTGCTGGCGCTGGTGCTGGCCTTGTGGATGGAGATGGACGACCCGCAATGGGCCCCCATGACCACATGGATCGTGGCCCAGAATTCACGCGGGCAGAGCATGTCCAAGGCGCGGTGGCGGTTGCTGGGCACCTGCCTTGGCGCGGTGGCGGGTGTTGCGCTGATTGCCGCCATGCCGCAATCGGCGTGGCTGCTGTTTCCCGTGCTGGCATTATGGGTGGGGGTGTGTTGCGGGCTGGCCACTTTCCTGCGCAATTTCCATTCCTACGCGCTGGTGCTCATGGCCTTTACCAGCGGGCTGATTGCGCTCAATGCGGCCAATGCGCCGCATCAGGTGTTTGACATCGCCCTGTCGCGCTCGACCTACATCTTTGTGGGCATATTGTGCGAAAGCGCACTGGCTGCGGTGTTCGCGCCCAGCCTGATTGACGTGGCCCGGCGCGAGATCGGCCAGAAGGTGGGGGCGGCCATAGGCCAGGCCGCGCAGGCGCTTGGCAGCATGATGCAGGGGCGCGAGGAGGCGTTCCTCAAATCACGCACGTTGCTGGGCTCGGTCTTTTCCGTGTCGGACCAGATCGAGTTCAGCGAAGTGGAGATGCAGCACCGCACCCGTGCGGGCGATCATGCGCGCGCGGCCCTCGCCTCGATTGCGGTGGTAATGTCGCGCGGGCTGGGGCTGAGTGCGCGCATGCATGCCACAGGCGACCTGCCGCCCGGCTTCGTCACGCCGCTTGCGCGCGCGCAGGCGCTGTTTGCAACCATTCAGGCGGCCATGGCCGCACCCGACCCGCTGGCCGCCATTCCCGGCCTGCGCGCGCAGTTGCGCGACCTCGGCGCGGAATGCCGCCAGCAACTGGTCAATGACATCATCGCCGTATCCGGTGCCACCCCGCCGGGCCGAGTGGCAGGGCAGCAGCATCTTGATGGCTACATCCTCAACGCCTCGCTCGGCGTGCTGCTGGTGCGGCTTGATGCGGCGCTGGCGCATCTGGCGGCAACGCAGGTGGCGCCTGCGCATGATCGCTTTCACTTCTCCATCCCGCCATGGCGCGACCGCACGGCTGCATGGCATAACGGCATCCGTTCAGCGGGTGCCGTGCTGATGGGCGGCCTGGTGTGGGAGTGCACCGGCTGGCCCGATGGCGCGACCTTCGCCATGTTCGTGGTGGTGACATGCAGCCGCTTTGCCGCGAATGAAAACCCGGTGCGCGACAGCATCGGCTTCCTGCGCGGGGCGGTGTGGGCGGTGCTGGTCGCGGCCATCATCACCTTCATGGTGCTGCCCGACCAGGCGGTGTGGGAGACGCTGGTGCTCTCGCTGTTCCTGCCCATGATGGTGGGCGGCCTTGCGCTGCGCAATGCAGGCACGGCGGGTACGGCTGCGCCCTACAACAACTTCCTGCCGTTCATGGTCTATCCGGGCAACCAGTCGCGGCTTGATGAACTGACTTTTTTCAATATCAACAGCGCGGTAGTGCTGGGCATCGGGTGCAGCGTGCTGGTGTTTCGCCTCGTGCTGCCGTTTGACCCCGATGCCGAGCGGTGGCGCATGCGCCGCCAGATCGTGCACGACCTGCGCCGCATTGCCATCGCACCCGCCATACCCGACCCCGGTGCGTGGGTGAACCGGCTCACCACCGGCTTTGCCCGGCTGGTGCGGCATGCGTCCACCATGTCCGATGCGCAGACCAATGCATATCTCGATGGCGTGCTGTCGGCCATGACGGTGGGGCTGAACCTGATCCGCCTGCGCGGCCTGCTGGCCCGGGGCAGCCTGCCGCCCGCTGTGGGGGCTGCGGTTGAGCGCACGCTGGCGGCCTTTGGCGCATGGAAGGGTGGCCCGCCAGATGGACTTGCCCACATTGTGGCAACCGCGCTTGCGCAGATACGGGCTGCGGTGGAAGATGAAGGCAACCTGTCGCGCCGCCTCGACCTGGGGTGGAGCGTGGCCTATCTGGAAATACTGGCGCGTGAACTGTACATGAATGCCCGGTTTTTCGATATTACGCGCCGTTTTCATCTGCCGCATGATGGTAATGGCAAACAAACTGCATAAATCAGCAATAAAAGTTTTTGGTCGATGCTTTTTTTCAAAAAATCGGTGTTCTTTTGAAGCTTTTTGAAAAAAGCTTCGCCAACAACTTTTATTATTTCATCAAGGCGTTATTTTTAATAACTTATAGGAATAAAGGATCAGTTTCATGACCATCAAACGCCTTCAACCTGAAGAACGCCTCGCCGGGGCTGTCGTGCATGGTGGGCTTGTCTATCTTGCGGGTCAGGTCGCCGATGATGCCGATCTCGATGCCGAGGGCCAGACAGCCGATATCCTGCGCCAGATTGACGCCATCTTCGCAGAGGCAGGCACCAGCAAGGCAAACCTGCTTTCGGTCCAGATTTTTCTGAGCGACATGAACGATATGGCCGCCATGAACCGTGCATGGGATGCCTGGCTCGACCCCGCCAGCAAGCCCGCCCGCGCCACGGTGGAAGCCCGCCTCGCCAACCCGAAATGGAAGGTCGAGATCACGGGCATCGCGGCCCTGGCCTGAAAAAGACAAAAGTTTCCGGGTGCCGCCTTTTTTCAAAAAGGCGGCATCTTTCCATGTGTAACATACTGACCAGATGGAATTTTTACGGAGCGCCCCCTGGCACCGGACGGTTACAAACCCCACCCCGCATGCAACCGCGCGGCAGATGCACTGTTCTGATCTGTAACTGCGGGGCCACCCGCACCCCTGTCACAGATACGGAGCCTGCGCCATGCCAGATGACAGCCATATTGCCTCCTCCCGCCGCACCGTGCTGGCAGCAGCGGCGGGCCTTGTAACGGCAGCGGCGGCCTCCAGCCGGGCGCAGGCAGCCGAAATGGCCGCCCCTCGTCCGCCGCTGGTCGACCCCGAAAACGCCTATCCCCGCCCGCCCTTTCCCGAGCAGTCACAGCCCTGGCCCGGCCTTGCGGGCAAGATGAACCCCCGCCCCGACCATGGCGAGACAAGCTACCGCGGCTCGGGCCGGCTGGCCGGGCGCAAGGCACTGATTACGGGGGGTGATTCCGGTCTCGGCCGTGCTGCCGCCATTGCCTATGCCCGCGAGGGCGCGGACGTGGCCATAGCCTACCTGCCGCAGGAGGAACCCGACGCGCGCGAGGTCGTAGCACTCATCCGCGAGGCCGGGCGCAAGGCGGTTGCCCTCCCCGGTGATCTGCGTGACAGCAAATACTGCGCCCAGCTGGTCCAGCGCGCGCATGATGAACTCGGGGGGCTGGACATACTGGTCAGCAACGCAGGCCGGCAGCGCCATCAGGCCAGTATTCTTGATATTACCGACGAGCAGTTCGACGAGACTTTCCGCACCAATATCTATGCCCTGTTCCACCTGAGCCGCGCGGCCATTCCGCTCATGCCGCGCGGGGCCGCGATCATTGCCACGGCCTCGGTCAATGCGTTCAGCCCATCGGAGATCCTGCTGGATTATTCCGCGACCAAGGGGGCCATTGTCGCTTTCGTCAAGTCGCTGGCCAAGCAGATGGTGCACAAGGGCATTCGCGTCAACGCCGTGGCCCCCGGCCCGTTCTGGACCGCGCTGCAGATCAGTGGCGGGCAGACGGAGGAGAACATCCACAATTTCGGCGGCGAAACCCCGATGGGCCGTGCAGGCCAGCCGGCGGAAATCGCGCCGATCTATGTACTCCTGGCCTCATCGGAGGCAAGCTACATCACCGGGCAGGTCTATGCGGCCTCGGGCGGCACAGGGGTGGGCTGAAACCTTGCGCAGCACAGCGCGTGGTGGCACAGGAGAAACATGCGCATGATCCTGCCTGCCCTGCTGATGCTGCTTGGTGTTGCGGCGTGTTACTTCGCCATTGGCATGATTACCGATGCCGGGCGTTTCATATCGGACTCCCATCCGTGGTGACACGCTTCTGCCAGGAGATTGTTTGAAACAACTCTTTGATAAGAAATAAGAAAAGTTTTCGGGTGTTGTCTTTTGAAGCTTTTTTCAAAAAGCTTCACCCAAAACTTTCATCATTTCAGGGCACTATCAGGTCTGCCTTTTCAGGCAATCTCTTGATGGAAAAAGGGGATGACAGGATGACCGATCAGAACGTCACCACGCCGGGCCTTGCGGGCCTGTTATGGCCCCGTCGCAGCCTGTGCTACCGGCGCCTTGCCGGATGGCTCATTCCCGACACGCGCTGGATGGAACGGCCCCGCCCGCTGGATATCTGAAAAGAGCATCACGGCACCCCTTTTTTAAGTGTCTGGCAACGTCATGGCCCTACAGGGATTTGTGTTGCGCTGCTTCCGGGTTCATGCATGTGATACGCATTCACGTTACGAATCCCTTATAAAAACCGGAACAAGACATGCGGGCCATACCCCGCACTGGAGAGAGAGATGATCCGTTTTTCTGCCCTGCCAGCCCTCGTCGTGGCCAGTGTTGCCTTCGCCTCGCCCGCGCTGGCGTCGGTCGTGCGTTTTGAAGGGCATTTTGCAGGCGAACATGGCGCGACATCCCAGCCCGAGGGCAAGGTCGAGGCGGCGCTGAATACGCGCACCAACCTCGTGAAGTATGTCATTACATGGAGCGGGCTGAGCGGCCCGGTTACGGCTGCGCATTTCCATGGCCCGGCCCCGGCAGGCGAGGAGGCGGGCGTGCTCGTGCCCATTCCCAGTCCCTACAAATCCGGCCAGCACGGCTCGGTGCTGCTCTCGGCCGAGCAGGCGCAGGCGCTGCAGAATGGGCAGGTTTACGTCAACCTGCACACCGCTGCCCTGCCCAATGGCGAGGCGCGCGCCCAGATCGAGCGCCTGACCCCGCCCGCCAGGCCGTAAAGCGGACCCGCCTGGCATAAAGTCCATGATAGGGTTTGCATGGCTGCTATTTGTGCGGCACTGTTGGCGTTATGGCATGGAAGCCATGCCAATCCTTCATGGAGCCGGGCGACACATCTCGCCAGAAGTCAGGGAGTTTGCTTTTGCGCCTAGCATGTGTGGCCGTTACCGCGGCTGTTATGTCCCTGTCCGGTTTTGGTCCGCTGTGCGCCCATGCCCGCGCGGCGGATGCGCTTGGTGACCATACGGGAACGATCACCTTCGCCATTTCAGCGGCGGATGTCGGGGCGGGTGTATCCTGGGGCAAGGGCGTGCTGACCTTCGAGGGGCATGACTATCCCTTCCGCATTCGTGGTGGCTCGGGGGCGGCCATCGGTTTTTCGCGCACCAAAGCCGTCGGCACCGTCTATAACCTGTACCGCGTGCAGGATATCGAAGGCACGTACTGGTCCGTTCAGGGCGAGGCCACGGTGGGGGCTGGCAAGGGCGGTGCCGTCATGGAAAACAATAACGGCATCTATATCAAATTCACCTCCACGAGCAGCGGCGCGCGCCTTGCCTTCTCGGTCGAGCGCCTGACCGTGCGGCTCAACCCCGGCACCACGCTGCCCGCGCAGCAGCAGCCTGCAGCGACACCCGCGCCCGCCGCAGTTCCGGCCACCAGCCCTGCATCACACCAATAGGCAGGGAACACCCTGATCGTGCATGGTAGGCTCCATCATGAAACCTGATGGAGCCGCCAGCATGACAGACAATACCCATACTTTTGGCGATGGCCGCCTTGCCGCCAGCGTGCATGCAAAGGGGGCCGAACTGTGCGCCCTGCGCGCGGGCGGGCGTGACCTGCTATGGGGCGGGGGGGCGCCGTGGCAGCGGCAGTCGCCGGTGCTGTTCCCCATCGTGGGGCGACTGGTTGATGATACCGCCTGGGTAGAGGGCAAGCCCTACCGCATGACCCAGCATGGCTTTGCGCGTGACTGTACCTTCCGCTGGCTGACGCGTGACGAGACCGGCTGCCGCCTCGAACTCGTCGATACGGACGAGACGCACAAGATGTTCCCCTTCGCCTTCAGCCTCGTCATCGAATACCGGATCGAGCACGGTACCCTGTCGGTGCGCTACTGCGTGACCAACCCCGATCGCGCGCGCGTGCTGCCGGCCTCGCTTGGCGCGCATCCGGCCTTCATCTGGCCGCTCGCTCCCGACGTGCCCAAGAACCGGCATGTCATTACCTTTGATGCGCCTGAACCCGCCCCCATCCGCCGCCTGCAAAATGGCCTGCTGCTGCCCGAGGTCCTGCCTACCCCGGTAAAGGGCCGCACGCTGGCGCTTGACGAGGCCCTGTTTGCGCCCGATGCACTGATTCTCGACCAGTTGGCCAGCCACGGCCTGACCTACCACATCCCCGACGGGCCGGGCCTGCGGCTGGCATGGGAGGGCTTTCCCTATCTGGGCCTGTGGATGAAGCCGGGCGGTGATTTCCTGTGCATCGAGCCGTGGCATGGCATTGCCAGCCCGGTGGGTTTCAGCGGTGATTTTTCTGCCCGTCCCGGCGTGTTCCACCTCCAGCCGGGGCAGGAATGGCGGGCAGGCTGGCAGGTCGGCTGCATCTGAGCGGGGCGGGGTTCCGGCGGGTGTATTTTCCGCGCAACACCTGCCGGAATAAGCCTTGCGAAAACAGCATGGATCGGCCCGTAAATCTGCGAAAATATCGGATGTGCAAGGCGTTGGTTGCGGCGTAGTAGAGCAACAGGAGCAGCATGCGGCAGTATCGCCCGCTAGGCTCACGGGAAACGCCTTGATGCGTAGTTTTTCTCCTGTCCCCGTCGTGGGATTTTCCCCGTCTTCCCCTTCCCTCCCGATCCGTTCCTTCCGTCAGCGCGTGAGTGCGTGGGTGGGTGCGGCCTATCGTAAGCAGGGGATGATGCTGCTCGCCACGCTGCCCAGCGTGGCCGTGCCCTCTGGCTGCCATTGCGGCATGGAAGGTGGTCCCTCGCTGCTCGCGCTGCGCGGCTGGGACCGGGCCTGAACGCGCTGCCTGCGGGCAGGCCAGTTCTGTGATATTGTGTATGGCGGCGCATTACGGTGTGCCGCCATATTCATAGGTGCCGTATGGCGCGGGCAGACAGGAAGGCACAGGGTGATGCACAGGCGCATGTTGAACTGCATGGGGGGAATTGGCCTTGCCATGCTGGCGCATGGGGGCATTGCCGGGGCGGCGACGACCGCCTTCAACAAAATGCCGGATTACGAGAAATTCGGTATTACGGTTTCCTCCGCCTACCATGTGCGGCGCTGCGAGGTGACGGTGCGCGTCAACCCAACCCGTTTTGCCCAGAGCGCCACCGCTCTCGAAAACGAGGGCATTCTCGATAACGCCACCACAGAGCTCATCAACAAACGGCCTGAATACTATATCGGCCAGGCCATGCACGAGATCGTGCCGACCATCATCTACCATACCTTCCTGCGTTATACCGATGCGGCGACCTGCCGGTTCATGTTCCGCAACCGGGCGGGGCAGGATGATGCTCTGTATGGCTATGCCGTGTCCGAGCCGACCTTCCTCAGCTTTGTCGTGCGCAGCCACACCATGACGCAGGTGGACTGGTACAAGGCCAGCTTTGACGAGATCAAGGAAGTCTCGGCCCAGTTCAGTGAAGACCCCGCCTACGCCACGCCCGTAACCCAGGAGGAAGGCATTCCCCCATCCCAGCCCACCGTCGCGGGCCTGCCCGAAGCGGGCGATGAGGGGCCGGGGGTGACAGACGGGCTGCGATGAACCACAAACAGGCATGACCACCACCCAGCCGGAATTTTCAACCCTGTTCATGGACCAGCTGCGCGACCTGCTGCGCTGGCGGCGTGATGTGCGCCATTTCCGCCCTGACCCGGTGCCCGAATCCGTGCTTGATGACCTGCTGCGCACGGCCTGCCTTGCGCCCTCGGTCGGGCTGAGCGAGCCGTGGCGTTTCGTGCGCGTGGATGACGCGGCCCGGCGGGCGGCAGTCCGCGCTGATTTTACCCGCTGCAACGAGGCCGCCCTGGCCGATCGTGACGGGCCGGATGCCCAGCGCTATGCGCGGCTGAAACTGGCCGGGCTGGATGATGCGCCCCACCATGTGGCCGTGTTCTCGCACCCCGATCCCGCGCAGGGGCGCGGACTGGGGCGGGCGACCATGCCGCAGACCACCACCTGGTCCACCGTCATGGCCATCCATACCTTCTGGCTGGCGGCGACCGCGGCAGGGGTGGGGGTGGGCTGGGTCTCGATCATCGACCCCGAGCGGATTGCGGCCGTGCTGGAGATGGACCCTGCACTCGAACTCGTGGCCTATCTGTGCGTGGGCTACCCCGCAGCCCCCGCAAGCACCCCCGAGCTGGAGCGGCGCGGGTGGGAACGCCGCGCGCCCGAGCGGCGGCAATGGATCCGGCGCTAGGCCGCAGGCGGGAAGTTACTCATGCGTGCCAATGAGCGGATGCTGCGCGCCCTGGCCCGTGTGTCCGCCTTTACCACGCTGCGCGTGGCGCGTCGTTTCGCCCCGGTGCTGGGTGCGGGTATACTGCGCGAAGGGGGATGCGTCTATCTGGCCTATTGCCGCGCGCGCACGGCATTGCCCGCAGGCCTGTCCGGCCTTGATGAGACGGGGCGGGAATGCTGGGTCAATTCCGTGTATGTGGAAGACTGGTACCGGACCCATGTGCTGCTGGCCGCCCTTATGTTGTCCGATGCGGTCTTTGCGTTATGGGAAAAGCAGCAGGACAGGCGTGATGGCCTTGTGTGCATGATCTCGAAAAGCCGAATGGCGGCCAGCACGCGGCAGGCCGTTGTGTGGAAGATGCACCGCCACCGCCACCGCCACCGCCACCGTCCCGGCCATGACTGGCTGGCCGAAGACCTGTCCGGTTACGATGATGCGGTGCTGGAGCTGACATCACGCGCTGATATCGCGTTTGTAAAGGAGCGGCTCTGCTTGCGCGCATGAGCGGCAGGCGCACCGAAGAATGGGCCAACGCTGCCGGTTTGTCTGTATTCATGGTGCGGTTACATGGGGCTGGCCCGTATCAGGGGGGCGGTATTGTGGCCAGCGTCACGGATGGTTGAAAAAACGGGTGGCAGATATTCGTTAAATCCGGTTTTGCCCGGCGGCTGTTTCACCCATTGTACCGACCGGATTTCAGGCCGGGGGTGGGAGCGCCTTGCGGTTCCGTATCGCGTATCTGGCCCGGGCGTGCCCTGTCTATGTTCCGCTAAGAAATCATGACGACCTGCCCGGCACGGAGGACTGAACGCTGCTGCACCATTTTGAACACCTGTTCCAGCATTATGGCTATGGGGTCATTACCTTCATTGTCATGCTGGAAAGCATGGGCCTGCCGCTGCCTGCCGAGACGCTGATCATTTCTGCCTCCGTCTATTGCGCCGCCACCCACCGGCTTGATATCCGCTGGGTGGCCCTTGCCGCCGTGATGGGTGCCGTCATTGGCGATAATATCGGTTACATGATCGGGCGCCGCGTGGGCCTGCCGCTGCTGCAGAAATATGGTAGCCGCATCAAGCTTACGCCGCAGAGGCTGCTGCTCGGCCGCTTCCTGTTCCGCCATCATGGCAGTGGCATCGTGTTTTTCGGGCGTTTCATCGCCCTGCTGCGTGTTTTCGTGGCGTTGCTGGCTGGGGCCAATCACATGCCCTGGCCGCGCTTCATGATCTTTAATGCGCTGGGCGGCCTGTGCTGGGCTGGGGGGTATGCCACGGGGGCGTATTACCTGGGGCGCAAGGTCACGCAGGTATCGGGGCCGGCGAGTATCGGGCTTGGTATTGCGGTGGCAGCGGGGCTTGTGGCGAGTGCGGTGTTCCTGCGCCGCAATGAACAGCGTTTGACCGCGCAGGCCCTGCGTGAGGCCGAGGCGGAAAACGCGGCGGGCGGAACGCAGGCTGCCTGAGCGCTGTGGTCAGGCGCTTTTGGCCAGCGGCTGCTGCGTCTGTTGCACCTGGGCCGGGCCGGGCAGACGGGTAAGCAGATGCGGGCGTTCATGATCTGGCAGCAGGTCGGCCAGCGTTGTTGAATCCAGCACGCTCATAAAGGCGCTGAGCGCAGTAGAGAGTACGCCGCGCAGCTTGCACATCTCTGACAGGATGCAGCAGTTGCCATCGGGGTGGCTGGGTTCGCAATGGACCAGCTGCAGGTCATCCTCGGTCTGGCGCACGACATCGCCAATGCGGATATCCTCAGGGGCATGGCCAAGAACAAGGCCACCACCACGACCACGCCGCGCATCAACCAGCCCAAGGCGCGACAGTCGGTGAATGACCTTGACGAGGTGATTTTCAGAAATGTCATACGCGCTGGCTATCTCATGGATCGAGACACGCCTGTCGGCATGCAGTCCCATGTATAACAACGTACGTAAGGCATAATCGGTGTGCAGGGTCAGGCGCATACCGATAGCTAGCATGGCGTGAATGACCAGAAACAGACCTCTATAAATTGCATAATAAATGCATATTAATGGGTGCAATCCTCTCCAACCCTTGGTTTTAGGGCCTTGATTGCTCTTAAAGGCGACAAATTCGGTGCTATAGTATCACGGTAATGTGATTGAAGTAACAGATAACAACCATCATTCTGCCTCTATTCCATTAAGCAGATCCGGTTCGCGTTCTGGTATGAGAAAAAGACATTTTTCCATAAATAAAATTAAATTTTTCAGTAGTTTAATTCCTAAAGCCTCTCGTTGCTCCCCATGCCCTGCTACTGAGAAAGAGGGGAGGCTGACACACGCTTTCAACATGCGCGTGATTAGGGTGAGCAATAAGCAGCGGCCCTGGCCGGCGGCAGAACGCGCGGTTTCATGCGCCCACCGGGGGCTGGTACGGGCACAGCCCAGGTGCCCCTGCAGTGAGATAATATTAAAAAATTTAAGGAAAACTGCCAAAAACAGGCACACCCTGCCACCATTCGCGGCAGGACTCTGCGCAGGCCCGTAGCCTGAAATACGATTCGCATCCCTCTCTCACGCCGGGCAGGAGAGAAACCATAAGGACAACACCGCTGCCCTCGCGTCTGATCCATGCCATCCAGCCTGGCCTGTGGCGACGCATTGAGCACAGGCAGGTGAGGCTCCGACCCATGGCGGGCCATCCTGCACGTATGCCCATCCGCTTTATTCTCCCATGTCCCGTCTTGGTGCGCCCTACGGGTCATGGGGGAAATCATGCATCGGGTGCATGATTACACGGCAATATCTCTATAATCGCATTCTATTCAAAAGGGTAGGGGGGTATGGGTATGGCAGTTTTTTATATTGGCCCTGCCTGTGCGTCCGATCAGGAGGGGGAGGTTGCGCGTCTACCTTGCAAAACCGGGGGTGCGTGCGTTACTTCCGGCGTTATCTTCTGATTAATGGCAGCAGGATTTTTGATTTGGCCAAGCCCGGAAAACGTAATGCCAGCGGGCGCACGCGCGCCATTGTGGTCGCGCTGCTGCTGGGTGTGGTCGTGGGGCTGGGGCTGCATGCGGCGGGCCCGGCTGCGGCCGAGGCCGCCAGCCGCTGCGCCACCCTGCTGACGGGGCTGTTCCTGCGCCTTGTGCGCATGATCATTGCCCCGCTTGTTTTTGCCACTCTTGTGTCGGGCATTGGCAGCCTTGGTGATGGCACGCAGGTGCTGCGCATCGGGGGGCGCATCCTGCTGTGGTTCATCGTCGCCTCCTTTCTGTCGCTCATAACCGGCCTGCTTGCCGCCAACCTGCTTCAGCCCGGGGTCGGCTTTACCGTGCCTACTGCCGCTGGTGATCTGGGGCTTGCGCATGCGCATTTCGATCCGGTCGAGTTCATGCTGCATGTGGTGCCCACCAGCATTTTTGATGCCATGGGCCGCAACGACATCCTGCAGATCGTGGTGTTCTCTGTCCTGTTTGGCCTTGCACTGCCCGCGGCGGGCAAGGGGGCGCAGCGCATGATCCTGCCCTGGACGGCCGAACTCGCCCGCATCATGCTGCGCGTGACCGATATGGTGATGTATGCTGCCCCCGTGGCCGTGTTCGGGTCGGTCATGGGCAGCGTGGCCCATAGCGGCATTGGCATTCTGGGCATGTTTGGCGTGTTTCTGTGCAAGTTCTACGGCACGCTGGGCGTGCTGTGGGTGCTGCTGACCGCCATGACCTTCTGTGTGCTGGGCAGGCGCGTGTTCGCACTGGCGAAGCTGCTGCTCCAGCCCATCCTGCTTGGCTTTGCCACGGCAAGCAGCGAGGCCGTCTATCCGCTGCTCGTCGAGCGGCTGGAGCTTTTTGGCGTGCCTGACCGCATCAGCGGCTTCGTGCTGCCGCTGGGCTACAGCTTCAATCTTGATGGCTCGGTGCTGTTCCAGTCCTTTGGCGCGCTGTTCATCGCGCAGGCCTATGGCATCCACATCCCCATAGGCCAGCAGATCGCGATGGTGCTGGTGATGATGCTGAGCAGCAAGGGCATTGCGGGCGTGCCGCGCGCGGCTCTGGTCACGCTGGCCGCCGTCATGCCGCAGTTCGGCCTGCCCGAGGCGGGACTGGCGCTGATCCTGGGCATTGACCACTTTCTCGACATGGCGCGCACGGCCACCAACGTGCTGGGCAATGGCTATGCCGCCGCCGTCGCCGCCCGGTGGGAGGGCGAACTGGCCGATCACGCGCTGGAGGAGGGGGCATAACCCCCTCCTGTGTGTGAAAAGTTTTTGGTGAAGCTTTTTTCAAAAAGCTTCAGAAGAACGTCGCCTTTTTGAAAAAAGGCGGCATCCAAAAACTCCTGTTTTATGCTTTTGCCAGCGCCGCGCGCAGCTTTTCATCCAGCACGTCAAGGAAAGGCTGGGTGTCGAGCCATTTGGTGTCCTTGCCTACGAGCAGGGCGAGGTCCTTGGTCATCTGCCCGCCTTCCACCGTCTCGATGCAGACGCGCTCGAGCGTGTGGGCGAAGTGGGTGACATCGGGCGTGTCATCGAATTTGCCACGATAGGCCAGGCCACGTGTCCAGGCAAAGATCGAGGCAATGGGGTTGGTGCTCGTCGGCCGCCCTTTCTGGTGCTCGCGGAAGTGGCGGGTCACGGTGCCATGGGCGGCTTCGGCCTCGACCACGTCGCCCGTGGGGTTGAGCAGCACCGAGGTCATCAGGCCAAGGCTGCCGAAGCCCTGGGCCACGATGTCGCTTTCCACGTCGCCATCATAGTTCTTGCACGCCCAGACGTAGCCGCCCTTCCACTTCAGTGCGCAGGCCACCATGTCATCGATCAGGCGGTGCTCGTAGGTCAGGCCCAGCTTTTCGAATTCAGCCTTGAACTCACGCTCGTACACCTCCTGGAACACATCCTTGAACATGCCGTCATAGGCCTTGAGGATGGTGTTCTTGGTGGAGAGGTAAACCGGGAGTTTGCGGTCGCGCCCATAGGCCAGCGAGGCACGGGCGAAGCCCTCGATCGAGGCGCGGGTGTTGTGCATGCCCAGCGCCACGCCGGGACCCTTGAAGTCATGCACGTCCAGCACCTGCTCGGGGCCGCCATCAGCGGGGGTGTAGCGCAGCGTGACCTTGCCTGGGCCGGGAATGCGCGTTTCGGCCGCGCGGTAGATATCGCCATAGGCATGGCGGCCGATCACGATGGGCTGGGTCCAGTGCGGCACGAGGCGTGGCACGTTGGTGCAGATGATCGGCTCGCGGAAGATGGTGCCATCAAGGATGTTGCGGATGGTGCCGTTGGGCGAACGCCACATCTTTTTGAGGCCAAACTCCTTCACCCGGTCCTCATCGGGGGTGATGGTGGCGCATTTCACGCCCACGCCGTAGCGGCGCACGGCCTCGGCGGCTTCCACCGTCACGCGGTCATCGGTCTCGTCGCGGTGGGTGATGCCGAGGTCATAATATTTCAGGTCGATATCGAGATAGGGCAGGATCAGCCGCTCGCGGATGAAGTGCCAGATGATGCGGGTCATCTCGTCGCCATCTATTTCGACAACGGGATTCTTGACCTTGATCTTTGCCATGGTACGTCTGTGTGCCTTTGTTAAATCTGGTTTTTTGAAGGGTGTTTTTTTTGTGGCGCCCGTCTGCGCGGGCCCTCCCGGCGGCCCGCATTATTAGGCGCGTGCCCGGATGATAAAAAGCATTGCCGCATGCCGGTTCGTTCACAAACGTGCCAGCCCTGCGGCGCGTGGCCGTTCGCCGCCATTGCGCGCGGGTCTACCCGCCTGTCCGCACGCGTGGCATGAAGGTGAAATGAACAGGCTTCCCCCCGCACGCAGGTTTCTGCATCGGCCGCGCTCATGGCGGCAGGCATGGCCCGATGCGCTGCTGGGGCTGATGGCTGTGCTGGCATTGCTGCCCGCCTGCACGGCGTTGCAGGGCATTGTGCGCGCGCTCATGCTGTGGGGGGTGATTGCCCTTGCCTTCAACAGCAGGCGGGTGCTGCTGGCGGCTTTGCTGCCTGCCGTCGTGCTGCTGCCGGGCGCGTTGTATTACATCCATATCAGCGGGGTACCGCCGGGTTATCCGTTATGGCTGATCCTGTTCTACTGCTCGGTGCCGGTGGTGATGGGCTATGTCGCCCCGGTGCTGCCCTGGCTGTGCGCGTGGGCGGTGTTCTGGTCCGGGCTGGCCGCACTTTACCTGTTGCGTCCGCGTGGGGCGGTGGCGCAGTGCCCTGCCTGGTGGCGCTGGGGCGGGGTGGCGGTGCTGGTGGTGCTGACGGTGGTGCCGGTCATACGGCTGTGGCACAGCCTGCCGCCCACCCGCGGGGGCACGGAGAACCCGCTGGTGGCCATCCATGCCCGCTTTGACCGTGCCTGGCCGTGGAGCCTGCTGACCGGCTATGCGGCGGCAAGGCGCGAGACATGGCGCGTAACCGCCATGGCGCGGCGCATCAGCCACGAGCCGGTCAATTTCCTGACTCCGCCCGCAACCGATGCGAAGCAGGTGATCGTGCTGGTTATTGGCGAGAGCGCGCGCCGCGATCACCATCACGGCTTTGGCTACGCCCTGCCCACCACGCCCGAGATGGATCAACTGCCCGGCCTGCTGCGCTTTGACAACGTGGTCACCCCCTTTGACTACACTGTGGGTGCCGTGCCGGTCATCCTGTCAGGCTATGACCGGCTGCGGCCGGGAGCTGCGCCGGGGCATGACCTTGTCTCGGTATTCAACGCGGCGGGGTTCGATACGTGGTGGATCAGCAATCACCCTCGCCTTGGCCCGTATGACAGCGTGATCGGCGCTTATTCGGAGCAGGCGCACCATATCGCTTACACCACCGTGCAGGGCGGCGTGATGAGCCGGCCCGTGCTTGATGAGCGGATGCTGCCGGTGTTCGATCAGGCCGTTGCCGGGGCGCAGGGGCCGGTGCTGATCGTGCTGCATCTGTTTGGCAGCCACGAGAATGCGGCGGACCGTTCGCCTCCGGGCTTTGCCCATCTGGGCAGCGCGTATGACAACAGCATTGCCTATACCGACCATATCCTCGCCCATGTGCAGGCCAGCCTGCAGGCGCATGGGGGCGAATCTGCCCTGTTTTACGTGCCGGACCATGGGGTGCGGGTGAATGAATGCACGGGCGGCATTCCCACGCATGGTGATGTGCGCGCGGCCTATGAAGTGCCGCTCTATTTCTGGGCCTCGCCCGGCTGGCAGGCCACCCACGTCTCGGCCATGCAGGCCGCGCGTGCCAACGTGCATGCGCCGTTTACGCTGGCCAGCATGCCAGCCAGCGTGCTTGAGGCGGCGGGGCTGGCCTATGTGGGGCTGGAGCGCAACCTGTCGGTGCTCTCAGCCGCGCCTGTCCACCCGCGCCGGATCGTGCATGGCGATGGGGCCGCTAACCAGAACGTGGATTACGATCACAGCCATGACGACCCGGCCTGCCACATCGCGCGCGATTAACCGCTCATGACTGAGGAAGTTTGTGATGAAGCTTTTTTCAAAAAGCTTTAAAGGAACGCCGCCTTTTTTGAAAAAAGGCGGCACCGGAAACTTGCAGTCTTTATTTACTTCCCGTTGGGGTGGTCCTTGCGCCAGGCGTCATAGCGGCGCTTGTCCAGGCAGTAGGCCAGATCGCGATAGAGCTGGATGTGGCGGATATGGGTCACGTCCTCCTGGCAGGCGATCTTGTCGCTGTCCTTGTATTCCTCCCACGCAGGTTGCAGCACCAGGGCGCGCTCCTTCTCCGCAGTGACGCAGGCATTGGTCACCTCATCGCCAAACTCGGTGGTGCAGGCATCGACTACCGGATAGTTGGGAAATGTCAGCGCCGGGGCGGCAAGCTGCACCTCGGGGCGGATATAGAGCGAGTTCAGTTCCGCCTCGGGCACGTCGGCGCGGGCGGCGGGCACGCTGGTGGCGGCCAGCACGCCCAGCAGGGCACAGGTGATGATCTTGTTCATGTCTGTATGCCTTCATTCGAAAAAGCGCGGCACGGGGCTGCGCGCCTTATGTGGCCATAATGCCTGTTACTGCCAAGGGGAATGGGAATATGCGTGCCTATGGTGGCGCGGCCATCAGATCCCGCCAGGCGGGCCAGCCCTGCACGAGCCGGGCCAGTACGGCATAGCCCGCCCCACCGGGGTGCAACCCGTCGCCCTGTGCAATCCCGCCACACCATGCGGCACTGTCCAGCAGCGGCGCCCATACGGACAGGAAGGGCACGCCTGCCTGGCTGCACAAGGCCGCCATCGCCTGTTCCAGCACGCGGGTGCGCCGGTCGGAGCCGGGCTGCCCCACGGGCGGGGGGCCGATCATCAGGGTTGGCCATCTGGTGCGGGCAACGCGCAGGATCCGCTCGGTGGCGTGCAGGCTGTCCTGTAGTGCCAGCCGGGGCTGGCCTGCGGCATCAGCCACGGCATCATTGGCCCCGAAGGACAGGACAATGCCGCCATCATTCCGCCCATGCAGGCGTGCGAGCGCTTCTCCCTGCCAGCGCAGCGCGATGTCGTGGCTGGTCTGGCCCCTTATGCCAAGGTTGTAGAGGGTGAGATCATGTCCGGCCTGCCCCTCAAGCGCGCAAAGCCGACCGGCCCAGCCCTGGCAGGTTTCATCGCCCGTTCCCGTGACGTAGCTGTCACCGATAAAGCAGAGTCGCATACGGACATGATAGGCTCCGACCCGGTGCGAAGGCACTGGCATTTCTCTACTTTCTTATTTTGTTCTCATGTTTTAGACTGCTCCCGCCACGAATGCAGGGGAGCAGGAACACAAATGCGGGCAGGCATCACGCCATGGTTGGGCTTGTGGCTTCTACTGGTCCCCGCATCCACGTTGGCAGCCCCCACACCCTATCACGTAGCCCCTGCCGCCATAGGGTGCACGCAGGCTGCCAACATGCGCCGGGTGGGGGAACTGCCTCTTTCCATGCCTGCCATTGCCTATGCGCAGGCGCTGGCCCAACTGCATTGCCAGCGCGTTGACGGGGCGGGAACGTGGCAATTACTGGGCACGCGCGACGATGGCACTGTGGCACGGTTGCGCCCCCTGCCGGTGCGGCGGGATGAGGCGCCTTTATATTTTGCAGCAAGTAACGTGAGCGTAGCGGGTGCAGCACACGTAGCACCGCCATCAGGAGTATGGCGGTTGGTACTGGCGGGCGGTGTGGCGATGGTGCTGTGGCCTGTGCTGCGCTACGGCGGCCGATCGTGGCGGCGCAGGCGCGCGTGGCGGCTGTGCGGGCAACTGGTGTGCCATCATGCCGAGGCCCTGCGCATCCGCCGCCGCCAACTGGTGCAGTTCAACAGTTATGGGGTGGAGCGCACCGCGAAGTGGGAGCGTGAGCAGGCGGAATTCGTCAGGACGATCATCCAGCCCGCCCTGCGTGGCAAAAGGCTGGCCGCAACATGGCCTGCCCTGGCCCGGCGCGTGCTGGTGCTGATCGATCAGGTGGCGCGTCAGTCCCCTTCTGGCAGCGCGCCTGCGGATGGCTTTTCACCAGATATGGACCCCATTGCCTATGAGCGGTACTGCGCGGCCCGCCTGCGGGCCTGTGGCTGGGATGCGCATGCCACCCCGCCGGGCGGCGACCAGGGGGCGGATGTCATTGCCGTGCATGGCCATGTCAGGCTGGTGGTGCAGTGCAAGCTGTACCGCAACGCCGTGGGCAATGAGGCCGTGCAGCAGATTGCCGCCGCCCGCCTGCATTATCATGCCGATGTGGCGGCCGTGGTCTCGAATGCGGATTACACGATTCCGGCCCGGCAGCTTGCGCGGTCCAACAATGTGTTCCTGCTGCATCACGATGAACTGCCTGCCTTTGCCGCCCGGCTGGCGCGGGCGCGAAAGAAGGCGTGACGGACATATTGTGTCATAACATGACACGGACCTGTCTGCCCTCTCGCGCGCCCCGCCCTGCGGGAGAGGCGGTCAGTCCTTCGTGGGCTGCGAAACTGTGGGAGAAGGACGATTACGCGTGCTCAGCCTGACCGTAATCAGCAGATGGGCGATCATACGTGCAGAGTTGCTCATGGATCATACCTCCTATCCTCTTCATACATGAATCGTTTCGCAAAAGCGAAGGTTTCTTGAAAAAGGGTCGCATTTTGTGCCGCTGTTGCACCTCATGGCCGCCATCCCCATCTCTAGGGAGGAACGAAACAGGACAGGATCAGGGCTTGAAACGACATCGGGTACTGCTGGACGGACGTGAACTCTATGCGGGAGCACAATGGACACACGTGCAGCGCTTTGCCGCCGCCCTGCAGGCCAAAGGACAGAACGCCGTAGCGATTCGCGATGAAACACCCCCGCCGCCACGCGCGCCACGGGCCCGCCTGCGCGGCCTGCCCCCACGCGCCACGTCGCCCGCAGGGGAGTGAGGGGTGGCGTATTGTTATCTGATCATCGCCATCGTGGCGGAGGTGACGGCTACGTTCTGCCTGACCCTGTCCAACGGCTTTACGCGTGTGGGGCCATCCTGCGTGACGGTGGTGGGGTATGGGGTGGCGTTCTATGCGCTGTCGCTGGCACTGCGGGTTATTCCCACCGGTGTGGCCTATGCCATCTGGTCGGGCATTGGCACGGTGCTCATTACACTGGTCTGCCGCGTGCTACTGGGGCAGAAGCTCGATCTGGCCGCCATTGCGGGCATGACCCTGATCGTGTGCGGCGTGCTGGTCATGAACCTGCTTTCAGGGGCTGGGCAGCACGGATAAACGTTTCTGGTGAAGCTTTTTTCAAAAAGCTTTGATGAATGCTGTTCATTAAAAAAGGCCGACTCCGCAAGGAGCCAGCCCATGTCACGCTCAGCGGTGATGGCCCCCACCCCCGCCGGGACCATGACCACCGCCACCACCTGGACCGCCACCCGGACCACCGGGGCCATGGCCGCCTCCTCCAGGTCCGTGCCCACCGCCACCAAAGCCGCCCCCACCGAAGCCGCCACCATGATCGCCGTGCGGTCCTCTCCCCATGGGGGGGCCACCGCCACCACCCCGGCGCGGGCCGCCGCCAAAGCCGCCGCCACGGGGGCCGCGGGGGCCACCACCGCCACGACCTATATATGCCGGTGCGCCGCCATAATAATCGCCATAGCCATTGTAGTAGCCGCCGCCACCGTAACCATAACCGTAGCCGCCATATCCACCATAATAGCCGCCGCGCGGGCCATCCACGCACGCACTCAGCCCACTGGCCATGGCCAGCACGCAGAGGGATCGGGTCAGTTTTTTCATGGGCAGATCGTCCTTATTGTCATTGCGGGGGCAGGGCCTGAGCCTGCGGGGCGCATATGAGTGCACTAAGGCGACTGTTCCGGTCTTTTCACGCGCATGCAAGGGCGTGGGGAAACCGTGGTCCTGTTTTTTCACGCAAAGAAGTCTCTGGTGAAGTTTTTTTCAGAAAGCTTTGGAAAACGCTGCTTTCCTCAACCCTTTCCCGCCATGCGGAAAGGAATATGGCCGGGGGAGAGGACAAGGCCCGCCCCATCCCGGCCAGCCTGCGTGCTTATTTCAGGCCGTCGGCCTTGGCGAGTTCCTTGACGCGGCGCAGCAGCGAGGTTGCGTAGTCTTCCGCTTCCATCTTGGAGCTGAACCCGGCAATGGCACCAGTCAGGCCACCAATGTTGATTTCGATCGAGAATTTGCCCTGTGCGTCGGGTCCGGTCGCTACGGCTTTGCTCATGATGGCATCCTGTTCGTCTTGTTGTGTATCAGGGACACACGTGGTGTCCGTTCCATCATAAATGGGGTGGCGCGGGGCCATCATCCAGACCCGGCCCTGCATGGCAGGATGCCGCCACGCAATCTTGACATGGTGGCGGTTGATACAGGGGGCCTGCTGCCGGTTTTGCACAGGGCGGGGTAAGCTTGTTACAAGGGCTGCCTTTCATGGCACGGCATGATTGCAGCCCGCGCCGCTCCAGCCAGGATACTGCCCCGCATATGATGAAGCGCCTGCCCGGTTTCTTTCAGATGGCCCGCCTGTTCGACCTGTTCGAGGAGGGGGTGATGCTCATCCTGACCCTGCTGATCGTGGTGATCGCGGGCACGTCGCTTGTGCATGTGGTGGTGGCGGTGGGGCGCATGGTGCTGACCTCGGGGCTGAACCCGACCAGCCCCGAAGTGCTGCAGGGCATTTTCGGCATGTTCTTTACCGTGCTGATCGCCCTTGAGTTCAAGCATTCCATTCTGGTGCTGCCCGATGCGCAGCCTCACAGCATGATCCGCATGCGCTCGGTGCTGCTGATCGGCATGCTGGCTACGGTGCGCAAGTTCATCGTCATCGATCTCAAGGAAGTCGATGTAATGGAACTGCTGGCCCTCTCGGCCGCCGTGCTGTCGCTGGGCATTGTCTACTGGCTGGTGCGTGCCCCGATGCCCGCTGCTGCGGCACCGGTCACGCCAGAAGAATAAAGCTTTCGGGCACCGCCTTTTTAACAGGGCGGTGTTCTTTACGAAGCTTTTTGGAAAAAGCTTCGCCAGAAACTTTTATCTTTTCAGGTCTTATTTTGCACGGGCGAGGTCGTCCTCAAGCTTTTTCATGCGCGCGGCAAGCGCATGGGCATGCTCGGGTCGATCCTTCAGCGCGATGGCATGGTCACGACGCACCTGCTCGAGTTCACGCTCAAGGTCGGTGGTGGAGGGCATGTGATGATCTGCGGGCATGAACTGGCTCCATTAAAAAATGTGGTTCCCGTTCATGTCGGAATGCGTTCGGGCTGGCGCAACCTGTTTTTTGCGCGGATGTGGTATGCCGTGGCAGATCAGTGGCTTGCAGTGCACAGGGGCGCTGGCATGATGCGCACAGGGATTTCAACGCGCATGAGGGAAAGGAGAAGGCCTGATGGATTTCAAGGACGGCGATATCGTGGTGGTGAAGGATGATGCGGCGGTTAAGCCTGAACAGCGTGGCTTCAAGGGTACCATCGTGGAGATGATAGAAAACGGGCAGGTGCGCGTGCGTAATGACAGCACCGGCAATGATGCCTGGTTCTCGGCCAGCGACCTGCGCCACGAATAGCGGCGGGCGTGTGGTCAGTCTCCATCCCACAGGCGCAGGAAGGCGTATGGATAGGCCATGCAGGTCCGCATCAGATCCATCATGCGGCTAGACCATTCGGCGCCAGGTGCGGGGGCTGTCAGTATCTGCATGGCCGTGCTCCTTTAATGCTTTTGTGCAAACAGAGCGGGCCAATGGACCACCCTGTAATGCCTGTAACGAAATGCAAGCATGAAAGTGGGCGGGGCGGGTATCACATCTGCATGAGTAACGCGCCGTTGCGCGGCAGGCGCATTGCCGCCGCGCATGCCGTGTTTGGACGGTTGCGCCCACATGGTGATAGAAGTACGAAAACCGGCCCTTACGGGAACCAGACAGACAGCGAAGAGATTTGATGAACCGCAGCAAAATTGTGAAATGGGGGACCATCGTGTCCCTGCTGCTGATGATGGGCAGCGTGGGCGTGCTGGTGCGCGGCATGACGGCTGATGGCATTGGCCCCATCTCATGGATGGTGGCCGAAGGACTTGCGGGGCTTGGCCTGCTGGGGCTG
The DNA here is from genome assembly GCF_009834365.1 of Komagataeibacter xylinus. Taxonomy (NCBI): domain Bacteria; kingdom Pseudomonadati; phylum Pseudomonadota; class Alphaproteobacteria; order Acetobacterales; family Acetobacteraceae; genus Komagataeibacter; species Komagataeibacter xylinus. The sequence goes on from NZ_CP041348.1 coordinate 1,465,058, forward strand.
GGGATCATCAACATAAGTGGCGGGCGCGACTGAGCGCCCGCCGGGGCGTCTGGACCTAATTGCCCATGCCGGGGCCGCCTGAGCCGCCCGGTCCGTCATCAGGTGAGTCCTGGCCGGGCGAGCCGGTCATGCCGCCCACGCCGCCGCTCTGGTCGGAATCGCTGGGCGGGTGGCCGGCCTGGCAGGCTGCCAGGCCTGCAAGAAGCAGCAGAACGGTAAATTTTTTCATTGAGGGTTTGCGTCCTTCGATCACGATATGGCGAGGTATGTAAGGATATTGCTGCCGGAATCAAAGCCTTTCCCCGTATCTTTAAGGGGCCGAGGCTGAAACCGGTTCCACGCCAAAACGGTAGATGGTCGTTTCATCATATGTCTGGCCCGGGCGGAGTTCGATCGAAGGGAAGTCCGGGTGGTTGGGGCTGTCGGGATAATGCTGGGTTTCGAGCGCTATGCCATCGCCCTGCCGGTACGTGCGGCCTGAAGGCCCGGCATAGGCGCCATCGAGGGAATTGGCCGTATAAACCTGCATGCCGGGTTGGGTGGTCAGCACCTCAAGCACCCGGCCCGATGCCGGATCACGCAACCGGGCCGCAGGCACCGGTGTTGCGGCATGGGCGCGGTTGATAACCCAGTTCTGGTCATAACCATGGGCATAAAGCATCTGGGGCATGCTGTCGCGCAGGCGCGCGCCGATGCGGTGGGGCGTGCGGAAATCGAGCGCCGTGCCTGCCACCGGGGCAATGGTGCCGAGCGGCAGCGCGTTGGCATCGGTGGGTGTATAGGCATCGGCATTGAGCTGGAGCACGTGGTTTTCCACCGTGCCGCTGCCTTCGCCGCTCAGGTTGAAGTAGCTGTGGTTGGTCAGGTTGACCACCGTAGGCCGGTCCGTCGTGGCGCGGTAATGCAGCGAAAGCTCATTGCGCGTGTTGAGCGCGAACGTGACATGCGTGGTCAGCGTGCCGGGAAAACCTTCCTGCCCGTCGGGGCTGACAAGCTTCAGGGTCACGCTGGCGGTATCTGCCTCAAGGTCCGTGCCCTCCACGGTCCAGACCTGTTTGTCAAACCCCCTTCGGCCACCATGGAGCGCGGTCGTGCCCTTGGTGGGCGGAATATGGTAGCGTCGGCCCTCAAGCACGAAAGTGCCGTTGGCAATGCGGTTGGCTACGCGGCCTACCGTCGCGCCAAAAAACAGGCCGCCCTTCGCGCTGTCCACCGTGTAGCCTGCCAGCGTGGGGAAGCCCAGCACCACGTCATCGACATGGCCGTTACGGTCTGGCGCCTCGATAGTGGAAATGATGCCGCCATAACTCAGCACCTGCACGCGCATGCCATGTGCATTGGTCAGGGTGAACTGCTCCACCTGCTGCCCATCGGGCGTTGCGCCAAACGGCGCACGGGTCAGGGTGGGCGCGGGCAGGGGCTGCGCCGCCATGACCGTTCCGGCCATGAGCATGCCAGCTACGAACAGGGCGGCGTGCGTGCGTGAAAAAAGGGCCTGCATGGCGGCGTCCTGTCAGTGCGAAGCGATATGCGACGTGTTTGCGGGTGGTTTATCTTGCCGCTCTTGGCATGATCCTGCAAAACAGTGTCGTGATGTAGGGTCTGGCATGCATGGGCATCGCACATGCATATGAAAGGGAGACAATGGGATACAGGGTAGTGTTGGCAGTGATGGCCGGAGGACTCGCCTGTACTGGCCTGACGGGCAGCGCGCGGGCGGCACTGGCGCAGGAACCTGCTTCCTCTCCCGCCCCGCATGTGGCGGCAAACCTGCAGAAACTGCCGCCGTACCAGAACAAGGTGAACGAATATATCGACCTCGCTTCGGTGCAGGCGCGTGGCACCCATTCCTCTGCCACCTTCATCCAGGATTTTGATGAGGACATGATCCGTCACGGGCTGCCTTTTGCCTCGGTGCGGTTTTCTGTCGTCTATAACTGTGCGGGCGATACCTATCGCACACTGGCCTATTCCACCTGGTCAGGACATATGGGCACCGGCCACCGCATTGCCGATGGCCCGGTACCGCGTGGCGAAATGACGGTTGACCCTTCCCTGCGCGACGGACGCCGCATTGCCTGTGGCAAGGCTGCGCATGGCGAAGGGGAATGAGTCTCCGTTCCTGTGGATAAAACGGTAAATAATGTGGATAAACGGGTGGAAGAGCCACGGGCTTACGCACCACATGGCTTAGGGAACAGATAAAAATGAGCGATCAGGCGACTGTGGACAGTCATGTGATTGACGCCGTGGCAACAGCTCTGGAGGGGGATGCGGCAGCCCCGGCTCCTACTCCCGCCGCCCGCGAGCAGGCCCGCGCCTTCATGCAGCGCCTGGAGCAGCAGGGGCTGAGCGTGACCCCGGCAGGTGGCGAATCCGCCCTGCGCCTGATTTCAGACGGGTTTATCGACCTGTTCTCAAGTGAAGACCGCAAGCTGAAATACAGCTCCCTTCTTGTGCTTTTCGTGGTGCTGGTGGTGCTTTACGTGCAGCCGCTGGTCATTCTGTTCGGGTTGCTGCTCAGCGGCGTGATCTTTTTCATACAGGCGCTGCGGCGCGACAATGCGGCGAACTGACCAGTCAACGGCTGGCCCGCGCGCAGGTTGCATGCCTCCTCCCGGCTTATGGTCTTTTTTAAACAGGCAGTGTTCTTCTGAAGCTTTTTGAAAAAAGCTTCACCAAAAACTTTTATTGTTTGTGGTCAGGAGTTTGTCCTGTTGCAGCCGGGGCCGCGTTCTTGGCGGGCAGGATGTCATCGCTGCCGCTCGAACCCGATACGAGTTGCCACTGCCGCCGGTCATCCTGATAGCGCGAGAGGCACATGAGCAGGGCCTGATATTTTTCCAGCCGGCCCGGATCATTGACCAGAGACAGGCACGCCCCGCGCAGGTCGCTGTCGTAGCCGGTCCATTGCGCACTCAGTGCGGCCTGGCTTTTCTGCTCGGCGCTGACGCATTCGCCGTCCGTATCGAGCATTTCCACATGGGCGCGGTCGCAGTTGGCGGCAATGTCGTATTGCGGCAGCGCCATCTTGCGCCCGTGCTGGGTGTCATACGGGTGGTGGGCCAGTTTTTCTATGTCCAGCCCCGGCTGGGCGGGGGGAGCGGCTGCGGCTGGTTGCAGCGGGGGCGGCAGGCTCTCGCCATGGGCCCTTGCGTAATGGGCCAGATCCTCAAGCGCTGGCATCGCGCCCTTGAGCGAAAACGCAATGGGATCATGCTCGAAAGGAATGAGCGCGCCGGTGCTGGCGTTTTTCAGCGCGTTGACCATGTCCGGCACGGTGTCGGGCTTGAGATCGCCGCCCGCCGTGTCCCATTTCTGGCCGGTCAGAAAGGTCTGGAGGGCCACGGTGAATTTGCCGATCATCGCCATGGCGGTTTCCACGCCCTTGGGGTTGCGGTACTTGCCATGACGCTGGTGAAAGGCAATGCCCAGCGTGCCGCTGGCCGAGCGGTAGAACATCACATCAAGCGTGCCCTGATGCGATATGATCATGGGCTGGCCGCCGGGGCCGCTATTGGCAAAGATCCAGTCCGGATCGGCGGCGCGCGCCTGTGTGGTGGCGCAAAGGGTTCCGATTGCCAGGATGGCAGCAGGTAACAGGCGCATCCCGGCTTTTCCTTCCAGATCCATGAAAAAACAGTGTGTGGGAGCCGCATGATAACGGCCCCGCGCCCGCAGGCCAATGCCGCGCACGCACGGCGGCCGTGTCCGGACGCGAAAATGAAAATCTTCTTTAGTATTATTATGCGCGCCTGCATGGCAGGCATCGGCTGGGTGGAGAGACATGCTTTGTCGCAGGGCGGGCAGGCCCCTTTCCTTATCCATAATTATGACAATATATGTCAACATCACGCCAGGGTGATGCTGAAATCGTCCACCATTCCGATTCGTCGGTCCTTGTTGCAAAATGGGATTGTCGCAAAGTGAGCACGAAACTTAAGGTTCTTCTGGGTTGCCTCACCTGTCTTGCCCTGCCGGGCGGGGCCTGGGCGCAGTCCTATGACAGCACGGCGCATGCCATGCCGGTGGCCATGCAGCCGCAGGATGAAAACAGCAGCCCCAGCCCGTCGCAGATGCTCGTTGATGAACATGGCGGCGGCTGGGTCGCCATCCATCACACGCCTGATGCCGGGGTGCATACCGACCTGTGCATTGCCGGGTCGGAAAGCGAGATCCTGATGTTCCGCGCCGATGCCGACTCGCTGCAGGTGCGCAGTGCGGATGATCACTGGACCCTGGCCAATGGCGAAAAAGGCGACATGACGGTAACGGTCGGTGCCTATACGCATGTCTTTCACATGCAGGCCAATGATGCCACGACGCTGGCTGCAAACCTGCCCGCCGCTGACATGACCAGCCTGCTCGACGCCATGGCCCACCAGCACCTTGCAGTGGTGCGCTTTGGGGATCAGCCGCCGCTCAGCGTCAATCTTGCGGGCAGCGTTCCTGTGCTTGACCGCTTTCGCGGCTGCGCGGAAACCCAGCATTTTGCCGATCTGGGTCAGGGTGCCGGGCAGAAATCCTCGCCGTTCTGATCGTCCGTCCAGCCGCGCATGCATGGCTGCCCGCACGTTGCGTTGTGGTGACAGGCCGGGTGTCTATGGCAAAAACTTCCTTCCGAATGCCAGCCGCAGGCTGATTTCTTGACGGAAGGAAGACACGACGTGAGGCGACGTTTTCATCTTGGTGCGCTGGCCGGGCTGGCTCTCATGGCCACAGGCATGGCTGCAGCACCCGCCATGGCCCGTGAGCCCAGGGGGCATGGTGCCCCGCCCGCGCCGCCACCCACGCTTGATGTCGCCTCCTTTCAGGGGCAGGCGGCGCAGTATGTGGGCAAGCCCGTGCGCATCGAGGGCTGCACCATTACCTCCGCCAATTCGGGCGGGGCGGATTGCGCGGCCTTCCGTATTGCCGACCTGCCGGGCAAGGTGGACTGGAACGGCGCCATCCCGCTCGATGGCCCCACGATGGAGGAAGCTTCCTTTCGCAAGGCGCAGCAGATCTGTGGCGATACCGGCCAGCACGAGCAGTGCCGTGCCGATGTGACCGGCGTGGTCTATGACCCGTTTGGGGATATGGGCGTGCAGGGCCAGCGCAATTTCGAGCTGCGTCAGGTCCGCATTCACTGGCTGGCCGAACCACCCAGAAAGGGAAGCAGCCGCCCGATGCGTCAGGCCACCCGCTGAGCGGCCCATTTCTGGCCAGAGGCTGAAAACATTTTCGAAAAGACGCCGCCATGTTGAACACGGGCGGCGTTTTTTTATCCCGCGTGGCCAAGCAGGTGCGAGAGCAGGGTGAACACGCCCCCGCACAGCACGCTGCCCATGACCACCATCGGCACGATCCAGGCCTCGCGGATGAAGCTTGTCACATGCGTCATGGCGCGGCGCGTGGCCGGGCTGCGCATGGGCGACAGGGATGGATTGAGCGTGGTTGTCATGGCGTGACGTCCCAGGGCGAGAAGGCCCAAAAAAGCGACTGCGGTGCGTGACCGGTGGCGCGTAATGGAGACAGGGCGGCACGCTGTCAAGCATGAAAAACGGCTGCCGGCACGGCATATGGCCGGGGGGTGGAAAAAATCCCGGTTTTCAGGCCATTTTTCACGCCAGTATGTTTTGCATGCAGGGCGGTCCTGCTGCGTTTGACGGGGTCAGGCAGGCCAGCATGCCCCTGTTGTTTCAACCTGTGGTGATTCGCGCGGGGAAGGTTGTTTGGCGTGCGGGCCGGTACCGTCAAGGATGCCAGATCAGCAGGGGACGCCTGCTTTGAACAGCGTATAGGCGTCCTGTTTTTTTAATGGATGTGGTGACAGGACAGTTGATGCGTTTTTACCAATGGATCATTGCAGCAGCCTGCCTGACTGTCGTGCCCCCGGCTTATGCGCAGACGCCGAGTGAAAAACGCGCCGTGCCCGAGATCAGGGCGTCCCTTGCCAGCCCGGATATAAAAAACCTGCTTTCGATTGCAACGCATGAAAAATGCAATTTCCGTATAGAATACAAGAATGGGAATGACCGGTCTGACACCTGTAATATATCGCTATACAGCATAAAAAACAGATTTTTCATTAATGCGGAAATATTTGGAAACAATAATACGTAGATGGTGTTTTTTGGTTTCTTTTCCGCCGCAGCAAGCGAGAATCACGTTATTGGGCAGAACATCAACGGGATTCAGGTTGTAACCAACGGCCAGTCCTATGATGAGAAAGCTACAGGTACCTGCATGCTCTCGCCCGGCACACAGGAACTGGTCTGCAATGCCCAGGGCAGCGACAGGCTTGGAAAGGTTAGCGTCCATGAGGCCGGGGTCATAAAAAAGCTGAAGTAAAAGCTTCTCTGTTAAGGCGACGGCCCCCACAGGTCGGGCCCGGCCTGCCCCCGGATGGCATGGGAGCGTGCCCGGTTCAGCGAGTTGTGGCCCGTCGGGCGGTTCTCTGGTCCGGTGTGAGTGCTCCGGCATTGCACAAGATGCGTGGCGCTGGCTGTCCGGGGCGCGTGCGCAAGTTGTTGCCTTATGGCATGGCTGCCCCTTAAAAGGCGCGTTTGGCTGGACGAGACTGGCCGCTCTCACGCACGGGACTGCCCCATGACTCCGCTCGCGCTGATCCTGACCGGCATAGGCTCCATTGCCGTCCTGCTCCTGCTTATCCTCAAACTCCGGCTGCATCCCTTCGTCGCCCTGCTGGTGGTGGCCGTGGCCGTGGCCCTGCTTACCGGCATGCCCGTAGCCAGACTGACCGATGCCATTCAGGGCAGCATGGGCCGCATCATGGGCCATATCGCCATTATCGTGGCCTTCGGGGCCATGATCGGGCGCATGGTTGACCTCTCGGGCGGGGCGGCGACCGTGGCGAATGCGCTGATCCGCCGCGTGGGTTCCGCCCATGTGCCGCTCGCTCTGGTCATTGCCGCTTTTGGCGTCGGCATTCCGGTGTTTTTCGAGGTGGGCGTGATCATGCTCATGCCGCTGGTCTATGGCATGGCGCGGCAGACGGGCCGCGTGCCTGCCGTGTTCGGCATTCCCATGGCCGTGACCATGCTCACCGTCCATGCCCTGCTGCCGCCCCACCCGGGTGCCGTGGCGGTTGCGGCAGCCCTTGGCGTGGGGGCGGGGCACATGCTGATGCTGGGCCTGCCGCTGGCCGCCGTGGCCACAGTGCTGACCTATGTGCTGACCCGGCCCATCATGGCGCAGCCGCTGGGCTGCGCGCCTGATATCCGCGCTGTGGTGGAGGAAGCCCGCACGCCTGCGCAGGGGCAGGGGGCGGGTGATGACGCGGCAGGAGCCTTCATGCAGGCCACCGCGCGCAGGCCGGTGGGCGTGGGCGAGATCCTGAGTGTCATCGCCGTGCCGGTGGTGCTGATGGTGGCGGGCACGCTGGCAGGCGAACTGATGGCGCCGGGACGGTTGCGCACGGTGCTGGTCTTTGCCGGGATTCCCTTCGTGGCGCTGGGGCTGGACGTGCTGCTGTGCGCGTGGCTGCTGGGGCTGCGGCGTGGCATGGCGCTGGCTACCGTGTCCGATGTCGTGGCGGCTGCCCTGCCGGGCACGGCCATCATCATCCTCATTACCGGGGCGGGGGGCGCATTCGCGCAGGTGCTGGTGGGCAGTGGCGTGGGGGATGCGCTGGGCGGCCTGCTGGCTTCTACGGGCCTGCCGCTGCTGGTGCTGGCCTTCGTGCTGACCATGATCCTGCGCGTAGCCCAGGGACCGACGACCGTAGCACTCATGACAACGGCAGGCATTCTCGGCCCCATGATTGGCCGCCTGCACTTTGACCAGACCCATCTGGCACTCATGGCGCTGGCTATGGGGGCGGGCGGCATGGCGCTGTCGCATGTGAATGATGCGGGGTTCTGGATCGTGACGCGCCTGTGCGGCGTGAGCGTGCGCGAGGGCCTGCGTAGCTGGAGCCTCATGACGCTGGTGGCATCCCTGCTGGTCTTTGCAGGCGTTGCGGCGTTGTGGGGCGTTCTGCCCGCTTCGGCTGGATAAAGAATAAAAGTTTTTGGGTGCCGCCTTTTTTCAAAAAAGCGGCTTCTTTACAAAGCTTTTTGAAAAAAGCTTCACCAAAAACGTTTGTTCCTTAACTCAGCCCGTGAGGGGGAGCAGAAAGGGAGCGGTGGCGCTGCCTTTCGCGCGGGCCACGTCATGCGGCGTGCCCGCGGCCACGATCTTACCGCCCCCGTCGCCCGCACCCGGCCCCATGTCGATGATCCAGTCGCTTCTGGCCGCCACCCGCATGTCATGCTCGGCCACCACCACGGTGTGGCCGCCATCCACCAGCGATTGCAGGTGGGCCTGCAGCCGGTCCACATCGGCGGGATGCAGGCCGGTGGTCGGTTCATCGAGAATATAGAGCGTATGGCCCCGGCGCTGCTTGCGCAGTTCGGTGGCAAGCTTGATGCGCTGCGCCTCACCCCCTGAAAGCTCGGTGGCAGGCTGCCCCAGCCGCAGGTAGCCAAGCCCGCCCTGCTGCAAGGTGGCGAGCGTGGTGGACAGGGCCGGGTTTTGCGCAAAAAAGGCTGCTGCCTCATCGACCGTCATGGCCAGCACATCGGCAATGGATCTACCGTCTATGGTCACTTCCAGCACCTCTGGCCGGTAGCGCGTGCCGTGGCAGGTGGGGCAGGGGGAATACACGCTGGGCAGGAACAGCAGTTCCACCATCACCGAGCCTGCGCCCTCGCAGGTGGGGCAGCGGCCTTTTGGCAGGTTGAACGAAAAGCGGCCTGCATCATAGCTGCGCGCACGCGCCAGGTCGGTTGCGGCATAGGCCTGGCGGATGATGTCGAACAGGCCGGTATAGGTGGCGAGGTTGGAGCGCGGGGTGCGGCCGATGGGTTTCTGGTCGATCATGACCAGGCGGCTGATTTTCTTTGCGCCATCCACCACATGTCCCTGCGGCGTGCCTTCGGGCATGTCCTCGATGGTGTCGGGGTCAGTTGCATCGGGCAGTTTCTGCCCCAGCGCGTGCGCCATGATGGCGGGCAGCGCTTGGCTGACAAGGCTCGACTTGCCCGAGCCCGACAGGCCGGTTACGGTCACGAACGTGCCCAGTGGAATCTCCACGCTCAGGTCATGCAGGTTGTTCCATGTCAGGCCCGCAAGCTTCAGCCACGCTCTGGCCGGGCGTGGCACGCCCGCAATCGGGGCATCACTGCCGAACAGGTAGGGCGCGGTGCGGGAGTTTTTGACCGTCCGCAGGCCATCGGGCAGGCCGCTATACAATACCTCACCCCCGCGCGTGCCCGCATCGGGGCCGACATCGACAATCCAGTCCGCCCGGCGGATGAGGTAGAGGTTATGCTCGACAATGAACAGCGAGTTGCCCGTCCGCTTCAGCCCTTCCAGCGCATCAAGCAGGTTGTGGGCATCGGCGGGGTGCAGCCCGCTTGAGGGTTCATCAAGCACATATACCACGCCAAACAGGCTGGAGCGGATCTGCGTGCCCAGCCGCAGGCGTTGATATTCGCCGGGGGAGAGCGTGGTAACCGAGCGGTCGGCCTGCAGGTAGCCAAGACCCAGATGCTCCAGCACCGCAATGCGGCCCAGCAGGTCGGTCGCCATGCGGCGCGCGGCAATGGCGGTGGCATCGCCCGCCTGCGGGGCGTGCTCGGGCACCTGCGTGCCTTCAGCCAGCGGGGCCAGCGTGCGGGCAATGGTGGAAAGCGGCATGCGCGTGAGTTCGGCAATGTTCAGCCCCGCGATGGTGACACGCAGCGCATCGGGGTTGAGCCGCGCGCCATGGCAGGTGGGGCAGGGCGTTGCGGTGAGGAACCGCTCGGCCCGCCTGCGCATGTTGGCACTCTGCGATGTGGCAAAGGTATGCAGCACGTAGCGCCGCGCGCCGGTAAAGGTGCCGTTATAGGCAGGCGGTACGTGGTCGCGTATCGCGCGCTGCACGGCTGCGTGGTCGAGGCCGGGATAGACAGGGTAGGTGGGCGTTTCCTCGGTGTAGAGAATCCACTCGCGGGTTTTGGCGGGCAGGTCGCGCCAGGGGCAGTCCACGTCCACGCCTTTGGTGATGAGGATATCGCGCAGGTTCTGCCCCTGCCACGCCGTGGGCCACGCCGCCACCGCGCGTTCGCGGATGGAGAGGCTGTCATCAGGCACCAGCAGCGCGGTCGTGGTGTCCATGATGCGGCCCTGCCCGTGGCATTGCGGGCACGCGCCTTCAGGCGTGTTGGTGGAGAACGATTCCGCCTCCAGCCGCTTCATGCCCGCAGGGTAATGCCCCGCGCGGGAATAGAGCATGCGCAGCAGGTTCGATAGCGTGGTGATGCTGCCCACGGTCGAGCGCCCTGTGCCGGTGCCGCGCTGCTGCTGGAGCGCAATTGCAGGCGGCAGCCCTTCGATTGATGTGACATCGGGCACCGGCATCTGCCGGAACAGCCTGCGGGCGTAGGGCGAGACCGATTCAAGGTAGCGCCGCTGCGCCTCCGCATACAGCGTGCCGAAGGCCAGCGAGGATTTGCCCGAGCCTGAGACCCCGGTGAACACGACCAGCCGGTCACGCGGAATGTCCACGCTGACATCCTTGAGGTTGTGCTCGCGCGCGCCCCGCACATGCACGAAGTCGGGCCGGGTGGACGGGTCAGCCGCAGGAGCGGAAACGGGGCGCTGTGACATGGGCGGAGGGGCCTTTGATGCAATATGGGCGGGCACAGGGCCGGCAGGATGCCCTGTTATAACCCGACGGCTTGGATCTGTGCGCCCCCTCTTATGTCCATATATTATCGCTCATGACATAATTGCTGATGATGGGTACATGCCATCCCCGGCTTGACCGATGCAGGCGGGCAGCGCATCACAACAAAAGCAAGCTATGGCAATATGAGTGATCAGGCGGTGGAAGCATGAAACGAGTCATTATACTGGGCGTGTCGCTCTGCCTGTATTCCGGGCTGGCCCATGCGGCGGGGGGGTCCGCCGTCATTACCGAAGCCGAGCGCCATGTCGCCGCCACCCTGCCCGACCCGCATGCCGCCACCTTCCGCAATGCCACCGTGCATGCCATGGATGGCGCATCGGTGGTGTGCGGCGAAATGGCGGAGCACAACCCGCCCGTTGATGGGGTGTACAAGAAATTCGGCTATGTGCAGGGGCAGGATGACCCGGTGATTTTCAGCGGGCGTCCGGTTCCGGCAAAAGTGCAGTTCAATGAGGTCAATTCCTGGCTCAATGACAGCATCAAGCTCGAAGATCTTGAGGAAATGGGCTGCGTGCCAAAAGGCACCTATCACCATTACAACGAGCAGCTCAATCAGGTCATGGCCCAGCGCAGCCAGTTTGGCGTGAACTAGGCCGGAACAACTTTGCTCCATGCCGGGCGTTAGACCTGCACATATGCCCGCAGTGACCTGTGCCGGGCGTGCGCGGCGTGGGAAAAGTCTGGAGCGGTTACTTTAAAGGCTCCGGCGCACAGAAGGCGGCCGACAGGGTCCGCCATGTGAAAAAACAGGGCATGGGGCAGCACGCAGGTGCCAGCCCGCATGCCCGGCAAGGAAAGGGAATTCATGACGGATGTAACGCAGGCCATGCTGGGTCAGGACGTGATTGCGGCGGGCACGGGCCGCATGGGCACGCTTACGGCAGTCAATACGGATGGCACGATTCAGGTTACCGTTGATGGCCCGGCCGAGAGCGCCTTTACCATTCCCGCCGCATGGGTGCAGTCTGCCGATAACGGCAAGATCCTGCTTAGCCATACGGTGGAAGATGTACAGTCCTACACGCCTCCTGCAAACTGAAGGGCCTGCGCTGCCCCTGACCGGGGTGCGGTAATGCCCGCTCCCCCGTCCGGCCCCGTGCTGGAGGCCGATGACCTGTTTCGCGTAAAGTCGCGTCTTGCACCCGATGCATTGCGGGCGCTGGCTGCACAGGCGGTCATGCCAGCTTTTGCGCCTGCGCCAAGGGCTGCGGATCTTGTTGACGTAACGCAGGTTGATCCGGCCATTGCGCTGGATATCCGCTATGCGTGCAGCCGGAATTTTCTTGGCTTTCCGGTTTATCCGGCGGCGCGGGCGTTCCTGCAACGCCCGGCGGCGCTCGCCCTGTCGCATGCGCGCAGCCTTGCGGCGCGGCATGGGTATGGGTTGCTGGTTTATGATGCGTATCGGCCCTGGCATGTCACGGTGCTGTTCCGCGCGGCCGTGCCGGAGGCATTGCATGAATTCGTGGGCGATCCGGCCACCGGCTCACGCCATAACCGGGGTTGCGCGGTTGACCTGACCCTGTGGGATCTGGCAACGCGCTGTGTTGTGCCGATGCCATCGGGCTTTGATGAAATGACGCCCCGCGCCCATGTCGGCTATGCGGGTGGTGATGCTTTGGCGCGGCAGCGACGCGACCTGCTGGCACGCATCATGCAGGAGAGCGGCTTTGTGCCCCTGGCGGAGGAATGGTGGCATTTCGACTTTGCGGACTGGGCAGATTACCCGGTGCTTGATCTGTCGTTTGATGCGGTGGCGCAGGCTGAAAAGAAGTAAAAATTTCTGGGTGCCGCCTTTTTTCAAAAAGGTGGTGTTCTTCTGAAGATTTTTGAAAAAATCTTATCTGTATAGAAATAAAAATGCCGCCTGTTCAAATAAAAGGCGGCATTTTTCAATATTTTTCTAAAAAATATCAGTCATCATGCAGGGTGCGGTCTATCGTGCGGCCTGCCTTTTCACCGGGGCCTTTGGGCGGGTCGAAGGTGTCCTGCATCTTGTCGCCAAAATGATCGATCTTCTCGCCCGTTGTCTCGTGGTGGCGCTTGCATCCGCTTAGCCCCGTGCCAGCCACCATCAGCGCCAGGCCAAAGGCGGCGATGGAACGCAGGCGCCGCCGCGTGGCAGGTGCGGTGGGGACAGGCGCGCAATGGCGCAGGGCAATGCGGAACTGGAGGCGGGCTGGTTCTGTGCGGGAGGGGGTCTGCGTGCGGTTGCGTAAAGCGCTATCCATGCCCGGTATCCTGTTTCAATGTCATACGCACCCTTAAGTGAACAATCCCCGCTCCGGTTTCAACATCACGGGAATGTGAGCGGTGTTAGCTGAACATGGCCCGGCATTCCGGGCACAGGCGCAGAAAGCGGCCATCGGCCACGAAAGCGGTGTCGCAGTTCAGGCAGGTGCGGCGCACCTGGTCGGGGCGGTCCATTGGTATGGCATGGCGGATGCGGTGGCGGCGCAGATGGGCTTCGAGTGTCTTGATGTTCATGTCCAGCCTGCGGGCGGCCTCACGCGTGGAACAACCCTGCGCCCGCAGGGCGGCCACGCGCGGGGCAAGGCTGGGCCAGTCAACACGCGGCGGGCGTGTGCGGCGTGGCGGGGCAGGGGAAGGTGCGGCAGTAGGTTTGTGCATATTTTCCATACAAACAAGTGTGCTCAAAAAGCGCACATGCAGCAAGAACTTTATGAGAACATTTACGCAGGCATCGCTGCCTTCCAGCTCATTGTGTATTTTATTCACACAAATGGAGCAAAAACAGATGCAAAGTGCCTATCTGCCCGCCGGGTGCACGCAGGCTGATATCGATGCCCGATTCGCACCCGATGAGCCCGCATGGCTTGCCCGCTACACCGCCCAGCTGGGCCGCCAGCTTGAGCGGATTGCCGCCATGCGGGCCGAATTGGCTACCACCCGCTTTGATGGCGCATATGACAGCACCGATATCGTGGGCTACCTTGATGACGAGATGCAGACGCTGCGCCAGCACATGGCGCAACCCCTGCCGGAATAGGCCGGCCGGGGCGCATCGTGCATGACAAGGGATGCTTCATGACCGACCTGCTGCCCGATCTTGATCACGCGCGTTTTTTGCGTCGCGCCTTTGCGGTGGCCGAGCAGGCGCGGCAGGGGGGCGACCATCCTTTTGGCTGCATTCTCGTCGATGCGCAGGGGCAGGTGGTTCTGGAACAGGGCAATGGCTACACCGCCGAGGGTGGTGACATGACCGCCCATGCCGAGCGCCTGCTGGCCACGCGGGCCTCGAAGCGTTTTTCCCCCGCCGTGCTGGCGTCGCACACAATGTACACATCAGCCGAACCGTGTGCGATGTGTGCAGGTGCGGTGTACTGGAGCGGCATTGGTCGTGTGGTTTTTGGCCAGAGCGAACACAGCCTCAAGGAAATGACGGGTAACCACCCCGAGAACCCGACCCTGGACCTGCCCTGCCGCACGGTGTTCGCCGCAGGGCAGCGCCGGGTGGAGGTTATCGGCCCGCTGCTTGAAGCCGAGGCCGCCGCCCTGCAGCAGGCCTTCTGGAATGAAAACAAAGCCGCTGATTCATAAAAGTTTTTGATGAGGCTTTTTTCAAAAAGCTTCGAACAACACGGCATTTTTAAAAAAGGCGGCATCTGGAAGCTTTTATTGCTTCTGTTTTCTGCCGGTCACACCGGCCTCCTCTTTTCAGGTGCGCTTCTGGCAAATCGTTTCGGATTCAATCTATAATGCCAGACGAGATCGGGCGTAATGCCGCGGCGGTAAAGGGAGAGGCATATGGAATTGGCACGGAAGTGGCGGTTGGGGTTCTGCCTTGGTGCGGGTCTGGCCGTGGCGGCTGGAAGCCACGCGGCCGTGGCCGCCGGGGCCACGCATGATAAAATCCTGTGGGACACGTTTGGCGTGCCCCATATCTATGCCACCACCGAGGCCGGTGCCTTTTACGGCTTTGGCTGGGCGCAGGCGCACAGCCACGGCAATATTGTATTGAAGCTTTATGGCACCGCCCGCGGCCGGGCCGCCGAATACTGGGGCAAGACGGAAGAAGAATCGGATCGCTGGGTGCGGGGTAATGGCGTGTATGAACGCGCCAGAACCTTTTATGCCCGCCAGACGCCGGGCTTTCGCAAGGATCTTGATGCGTTTGCGCGGGGCATCAACGATTATGCGGCCAGCCACCCCGCTGATATTGCCGATGACATGCGTGCCGTCCTGCCGGTCAGCGGGGTTGATGTCGTGGCCCATGGCCTGCGGCTGATGAACTATGTCTACATTGCCGAGGAGCGGAAAATGCTCGGCGATGCGCCCGAGCGCAAAGCAGGCGGGTCGAATGCCTGGGCCATTGCCCCATCACGCACTACCGATGGGCATGCCGTGCTGCTCGCCAACCCGCACCTGCCGTGGAGCACGCCGTTCTATACCTATTATGAAGCGCAGTTGAATGGCCCCGGCTTCAGTATTTATGGCGCGACGCATGTGGGCCTGCCGGTGCTGCGCTTTGCCTTTACGCCGGATGTCGCCTTTACCAATACCGTCAACACCATTCTGGGTGCTGTGCGCTACAGGCTGACACCCGATGGCGATGGCTACAGGCTGGATGGCAAAAAACGGAAATTCACTACCCGTACCCTGTCCTACAAGGTCAGGATGCCCGATGGTACGCTGGTCACCCACAGCTTCGTGCAGCGTTATGCAAAACAGGGGCCGGTCTTTAACGAGGCGGATGGCACGCCCATTGCGCTGTATGTGGCAGGGCTCGATCGCCCCGGCATGCTCCGGCAGTATTGGGATATGGCGCGATCCCACAATTTCAGTGAGTTCCAGGCAGCACTCAAAAAGCTGCAGGTGCCCATGTTCAACATTGTCTATGCTGACCATGACGGGCATGTCATGTATCTCGACAATGGTATTCTGCCAAAGCATGATAATGGCGACTTCGATTACTGGAACAATGTTGTTCCCGGTGATCGGTCGGATAACATACCCAAAGGCGTCGTGTCCTATGACAGCCTGCCCAAGGTGATCGATCCGCCATCGGGCTTTGTGCAGAACGCCAATGATCCGCCATGGCTCGCCACCTATCCGCGCGGGCTCGACCCCAAAGCCTATCCGGCCTATGTGGCGCAGACCGGCCCGATGACGCTGCGGGCCCAGATGTCGACCCGCATGCTGGCGGGCGAGGTAAAGATGTCGTTTGACGACATCATGGCCCGCAAGCTCAACACCCATTCGCTGCTGGCCGAGCGGATCCTGCCCGAACTCCTCACAGCCGCCCGCAAGGACCACCGCGCCGATGTAAAAGCGGCCGTGAAAGTCCTGCAAAACTGGGATGGCGCCGATGATGCCACCAGCCATGGCGCGTTGCTGTTCGAAACATGGGCGCGGCTGTTCATGGGCCCAAAATTTGCAGGCTCGGACGGGTTTGCCCGGCAATGGTCGCTTGATGACCCGATCAGCACGCCATCGGGGCTGAAGGACCCCGCCCATGCGGTTGATTTGCTGGCGCAGGCGGCGGTTGAGACCAGAAAGCTGTATGGCGCAATTGACCGCCCGTTTGGCGATGTATCACGCTTTCATATCAATAATGTCGACCTGCCGGGTAATGGCGGCTTTGGCAATACCGGCATTTTCCGCACCATTACCTGGGGCCCCATGAAAAATGGCGAGCGCACGCCGCTGCATGGCGAGACATGGGTATCGCTTGTCAGTTTCGCAACACCCATGAAGGCAAAGGGACTGCTGAGCTATGGCAATTCCAGCCAGCCCGGCTCCCCCCATCATGCGGATCAGCTCTCTTATCTCAGCACCAAGACCCTGCGTGACCTGTGGCTGAGCCGCGATGTGGTCGAGCAGCATGTGGAATCCGTTGATCCGTTGCCTGACTGAGCGGCGTCCCGGCGTGAAAGACGTTTTTGGTGAAGCTTTTTCCAAAAAGCTTCGAACAATGCCGCAGCATATATATTGGTCCCCGGTCAGGGGTGATTAAGGAGACGCCCCATAATGTCAGCCCCTTACGCAATGCGGTTCTGGTCACTGATGGCCTGTGGCGTGCTTGTCAGCCTGTCGCCCCGGCCCGTGCAGGCGCAGGTTGCGGTGCCTGATCCCAACCAGATCTTCAGCCCGGTCGAGATGCCAACCCCGGTCAGCGCCTACCGCTCGGGTGATGGCACGCCGGGGCCGATGGCGTGGAAAAATCAGGCCGATTACCGCATTGCCGTCACCCTCGACCCCACCACCCATGAACTCTCGGGCGAGGAAACGGTCACATACCACAACAACAGCCCAAGCAGCCTGCCGGTGCTGTGGGTGCAGCTTGACCAGAACATGTACCGCGCTGACAGCAGGCGTGCCATCATGTCCAGCCCTGCCAGCACGCCGCATACGGATGGGGTGCAGATCGGGCCGGTCACCATCATGGAGGGCACCGCCTCGCAGGAGGTGACGCCGCTGATCTCCGATACCCGCATGCAGATCACCCTGCCGCACCCGCTGGCACCGGGCAGGACGCAGGTGTTCCGGGTGCGGTGGCACTACACCATGCCCGGCGCATGGGGCGGGCGCACGGCGGTCAGCCCATCCAGAAACGGCGATATTTATGAAATTGCCCAGTTCTATCCCCGCATGGCGGTGTTTGATGACGTGCGCGGGTGGGACACGCTGCCCTATGTGGGCGATGAGTTTTATCTTGATTACGGCAATTTCGATTACGCGGTGACCGTTCCCGCCAGTTTCATGGTTGTGGGCTCTGGTGCCTTGGTCAACCCGGCACAGGTGCTCTCGACCGCGCAGCAGCAGCGCCTGGCTCAGGCCCGGCGCAGTGGGACGCGCGTCATGATCCGTGACCAGGCGGATGTGGAGGCGGCAGCCCACGCGCCGCCTGCGGGCAGCCGCACATGGCGCTTTCATATGGACAACGCGCGCGACGTGGCTTTCGTCGCCTCGCCCGCCCTGTTGTGGGATGCGGCGAAACTGGACCTGCCGCCCATCGCTCCCGCGCCAGGCATGAAGCCCGAGGCCCGGCTTGGCATGTCGGTCTACCCCGTGGAGGCCGTGGGGCCGCAGGCATGGGACCGCTCGACCGAATACGTCAAGCACACGATCGAGTATTTCTCGCACGACTGGTATCCCTACCCGTGGCCCACGGCCATCAACGTGGGCGGCCACGGCGCGGGCATGGAATATCCGGGCATCGTGTTTGATGGCATGCACGACCGTGATGCCAAGCTGTTCTGGATTACCACCCATGAACTCGGCCATACATGGTTCCCCATGATTGTCGGCTCGAATGAACGCCGCAACGGTTTCATGGATGAAGGCTTCAACACGTTTATCGATTCACTGGCGTCGCTGCATTTCAACAAAGGCGAGTTCGCGCCCAAGCATGATGGCGAATACGCACCCGATAGCGGCCGGCCGGCTGATGACATTGTCAAGGTGCTCAAGGACCCGGTCTATCAGCCCCTCATGGCGCCTTCCAATATTCCCGGCAGGGGCGACCGGCATGCCATGCCGTATTTCAAGTCGGCTTACGGGCTGGAGCTGCTGCGCAGCCAGATCCTTGGGCCGGCGCGGTTTGACCCGGCGTTTCGCCACTACATTGCCGCCTGGGCCTATCGCCACCCTACGCCGTCCGACTTCTTCCGCCTGATGGAAAGTGATGCGGGCGAGGATCTGTCATGGTTCTGGCGCGGCTGGTATTTCACCAACGCCGCCCCGGATTATGCGCTGACGGGCCTGGAATATGTCGAGAATGACCCGGCAAAAGGCGTGCGGGTTACGGTACGGAACAAGGGGGCCCTGCCGCTGCCAGTCACGTTGCAGGTGACCTGGGCTGATGGGGCGACCACCCGGCGCATCCTGCCCACCGAACTATGGGCGAAGGGCAACGAGGCTGTCGTGCTCGTGCCCGATGGCAGGCCGGTCCGCTCCGCCAGTCTCGACCCCGATCACGCTATTCCCGATATCGACCGCAGCAATAATGAAAGCACGTCCATAACGCCGGTGGCATCTGGCATGGTCGTGGCGCGGCGCAACCTGAGGCCGTGACGCATGACCATGAACCGTGGCAGGCGGGAAGAAATAAAGGGGTTGGCAGGGGTAATATATAATTACGAATTAGAAATAAATTGCGGGCATGACAGAACACCTGATGCGTTCTGGCTGCCGTCATAAAAAATTCACACAAGTAAATTGATGTTGTTTCATGGGTGTGGCACTGCTGCACCGTCATGAAACCTTCACATTAAAAAGAGTAATCGCGCTGATAGACGGTGGTTCGCCTTCTCATCGCGGAGACCTTCAGGTGTCGATCAAGTTACTACGTAATGGCCACGTTGCTTTTGGCCTGTTCTGTTCCGCCCTGGCACTTTCCACGGCGCATGCACAGACGGTCCAGCCTGCCACCAGGGAGAAAAACCCTGAACGCGCGCCGTATAAAAAGGTGGTCGGGGCTCATAAGGATGATGCACTGTCTTCTTCGGGCAATGCCGAGCAGATCATGGCAACGGCGCGGCGCACACGCTCCGAGCAGACCGTCAACCGCACCCAGCTGCAGCGCATCCTGCCCGGCATCAACCCGGTCAAGGCGCTCGAGATCCTGCCGGGCGTCGTGTTTGAAAATGCTGACCCATGGGGCAATAACGAGCAGAATTCATCGCTCTACATTCACGGCTTCAACCAGAACCAGCTCGGTTTTACGCTTGATGGCGTGCCCTTGGGCGACCAGTCCTATGGCAATTACAACGGTCTGTCCCCCCAGCGCGCGGCCATAAGCGAAAACATCGGCTCGGCTACCGTTGCAACGGGCGCGGGCGCACTTGGCACGGCCTCGACCAGCAACCTTGGCGGCTCGCTGGAATTCACGACACAGGACCCGCTGCACAAGGCCGGTGGCCAGCTTTCCCAGACCTTCGGCAGCTGGTCCACCTTCCGCACCTTTGCCCGGGTTGATACGGGCGATTTTGGCCATAACAACTCGGCCTATGTTTCATGGGCGCGACAGGATGCGCGGGCATGGGACTTTGCGGGCCATCAGGGTGGTAATCAGGTCAACGCCAAGTTCGTGCATGACGGATCGCACGACAAGATCACGACTTTCTTTGACTGGTCCGACAAGGTGGAACCCAATGAAGACGGGATTGTCGAGCCATCAGGGGGGAGCATGTACGTGCGCCCGTTCCTGTACCCCAACCTGAATGAAGCCGTGAACTATTATAAGAACGCGGCCAATATTGCGGGCAACAATTACCGTAACTATTACTCCGATGCGCAGCGTGAAGATTTCCTGGCCTATACAAAGTGGACGCATGATTTCAGTGCGCACCTCCACTGGACCAACCAGATCTACTACCATCATGACATGGGCGAGGGCGTGGTCGCCGGTCCGATCAGCGCGGCCGGGCTGCCGACTCTTTTCGGGGCGTACTTCCCCAATGCATCTTCATCCGACCTGTCCAACGTGTTTGGCGGCTCGGGCATGGCAACGCGCACGACCGAATACTGGGATAACCGCGGCGGCCTGATGTCCACCCTGCGTTATGAGGTTGGCCACCACCATATTGAACTGGGCGGCTGGTACGAGCGCAACAACAACACCCAGGCCCGGCGCTGGTACGCGTTTGACATCAACAACCCCACCACCCCCTATGATCGCCAGCAGAACCCGCTGATCCACCAGTACACCAACTATTTCTATACCAATACCTGGACCACACACCTGCAGGACAGCTGGCAGATCACCAGGAACTTCATGCTGAATGCGGGCTTCAAGTCGGAGCTGGTCTATACAAACGGCACCCTGCCGGTTGCTGCCCTGCCGGGGTCGCTTTCCCCCAAAACGGCTGAAACCATTCCCGGTGGCCGGATTGCGGCGGTCAGGCCGTTCCTGCCATCCTTTGGTGCCCTGTGGAATTTTACGCCGCATGAGCAGTGGTTTGCCAATATTCAGGAAAACATGCGCTCGTTCCAGGATACGGGCTACGGCAATGCCAGCCCCTGGGGCATGACCAGCCAGGCCGCATTCGAGAACTTCAAGAAAAATGGCAAGCCTGAAACATCATGGACCTATGAGACCGGCCTGCGCACCAACCGCAACGTCAAGCTTGGACCGCTGACCCATATCAGCGGGCAGCTTGAATACTATCACGTCCATTTCTCCAACCGCCTGCTTGCCGTAGCTTCATCGGCTTACAATAGCAACGTTTCCTATATTATCGGTTCATCCACCATCCTGACCAATGTTGGCTCCGTCTCGACCGATGGCATGGATTTCTCGTTCACGGCACAGTTCGGGCCGCATTTCTCGTTCTATAATGCGCTGTCCTATAACAAATCCGTTTATAATGATGATTATTTCTCAGGCGCCACACAGGTGCATACGGCGGGCAAGAATGTTGTCGGCCTGCCTGACTGGACCGAAAAATTCGTGGCTTCCACCAACTGGGGCCGTTTCTATGGCCAGTTCATCGGTGATGTCATCGGCCGCCGTTACACGACCTATACCAACGACCTTTCGGTCGGGTCGTATGCCCTGTTCAGCATCAATGCCGGTTACACCATCAAGGGCATTCCGCATGTGCAGGGGCTCAAGGTGCAGGGTAACATCACCAACCTGACCAACACCCGCGCCTGGTCCACCCTCAGTACCTCACAGGCAAGCGGGCAATATACGGCCTACCCGATGGCGCCGCGCATGTTCTTCCTGACTGTGGGCGCAAGCTTCTAACAGCCTTTTGGCAAGGCCCCGGTGACAGTGACATCACGGCACCGGGGCCAACGCGCCGGCCCTGGCCTGCGGCAAGGGCCGTAATGCGCATGACCGCGTGCGGCTTGAAGCCCATTTTGCTGATAAGGGTTGGGTATTGTGGGCTGAGGCGTGGCTAGGCGAACGCCTCAGCCGCATGGCGGTCGGCGGGTATGAAAATCAGGTATCGGCAGTGGTCGCCTGATTGCTGCTGCGCGAATAAGGCAACTAGA
The DNA here is from genome assembly GCF_009834365.1 of Komagataeibacter xylinus. Taxonomy (NCBI): domain Bacteria; kingdom Pseudomonadati; phylum Pseudomonadota; class Alphaproteobacteria; order Acetobacterales; family Acetobacteraceae; genus Komagataeibacter; species Komagataeibacter xylinus. Next base: position 1,486,743 of record NZ_CP041348.1, read on the forward strand.
ACCCGTTCACCGTCGTCTGCCCTGTCGCCATGGAATATGAGCAGGCCCGGTCCCCATCGGTTACGACCAGCCAGATGATGTTGCGCAGCCCGGTATAGAACTGCCCCGCATCGCGCAGCGAGGTGTAGCCATGGTGGCGGAACCACGCGGCGATGATGGTGGTGGGCTGGTTGCCAAACGATTTGCGGATCGTATCAAGCAGCTTGTCGCATTGCGGGCGGCTGAAGCTGTCATGGTTCTGGTACCATATACCCACCAGGATGCTGTTGCGCCTTGGGTCGAAATCGGCCACCGGCACCATGTCGCTGTCATAGGTGTCGGGCAGGCTGTCAATTTCGTGCTGCATGGCGCGCTCGGCGCGGATCAGGCCGAGGTCCATCATGGTCAACTTGTCAGAAAACAGGGTGCTGATGACCTGTGAGGCCGGTGTCTGGGCGGCTGCGGTGGCACACCCCCACCCCAGCAGGGCAAGAAACACGAACAGATGGCGCAAGATATCCCCCATGGCGGACTGGCTTTGGTTCATCCTTGTCATGGATGGGCGGGCATGATGGCGCGCGTGGTAGCGAGCGGCCTTCATGTCATGACAGGAATTAAATAAAAATAACCTTTCAGGCCATATCTGTTGACTTGAATGTTATGCGCATAAAGCCTATCTGCCATGAATATAATGACTGACATGGCGGTGAACGGGAGTGCGCGCGATATGACACGGATGAAGCTTGCCCTGCGTGGCTGGTTGCAGGTGCAGTGGGGCCAGATCGTGCGCGAAACCGGTTATGCCATCAGCCATGAACGCCTGCAGCGCCGGGGCCTGCTGATTGAAAAACTCGGCCATGGCCTGTTGTACCGCGCCCATCGGCTGGGGGCAGCCCCTGCTGCTCCGGGGGCGGACCCCTATGCCACGCCCTCACGCGCGACTGAAGGCTGAAGTAGGGCAGGGGCGGCCATCGTGCCTGTTATTTGAAGGATTCGTGACAAACGTGCCCGTTTTCCCCTGTTTCTGACAGGTCTTTCCACAGGGTTGCCCGAAAATCCGTCCCCCGAATCTGGGGATAAACTGGCTCTTGCATCGTCGATGAAAAAGAACAAAAGTTTTTGGCAGTTGCCTGACCAAAAACTTCGATCATTTCATCTGTCTTTAACGGTGCCCTGCAAGGTGCTGCATGTCATCGCCCACATGGCGCAGCGCGTCACGCACCGACATGTGGCGGCGGTTTCCCGCCTCTGACACGACCGTGACGGTGGCCGTCATGCCCGCAGCAAGCACAAGATCTTGCGGCACGCTGTCAATATGCACCCGCACGGGAATGCGCTGCGCCAGCCGCACCCAGGTATAGACCGGGTCCACCGCTGGCAGCCCCTGTATGGAGGTGGCGGCGTTGTTGCTGGCAATGCCGCGCGTAATGCTTTCCACATGGCCGAACAGCGGCTCATGAAAGCCCATCAGGTCCAGCCGCACGGGCTCGCCTTCGCGGATGGAATGGATTTTCGTCTCCTCGAAATAGCCATCCACCCAGTAGGAATCCGCATCGATGATCTCGATGTTCACATGCCCGGCACTGGCATAGTCGCCCGCGCGCATGGTCAGGTTGGTGACATACCCGTTGAGCGAACTGCGCACCTCGGTGCGCTCAAGGTCGATGCGCGCCTGCCGCAGCTCGGCCAGGGCCGAGGCATACTGGGCTTCCGCCTGCTGGGCCACGGCCTCGAACTGCTGCTTTTCCTCGCCCGATACCGCAACGCCGGAAATCTTCTGGCGGCGTTCGTATTGCGATGTCTTGAACTCAAGGTCAGCGCGGCGCTCGTTGACCGCCGCCTCGGCAATATCCACCTTCACCCTGAAGTCGAACGGGTCGATTACGTAAAGCACGTCGCCCTTGTGCACGAACTGGTTGTCATGCACGCGTACTTCATTGATCTGGCCCGAAATGCGCGGCGCGATATTGGCGACCTGCGCGCGGACCTGTCCGTTCCGCGTCCAGGGCGAGGCGGTATAGTAATCCCACAGCACGATAACCACGATGGCTGCGACAAAAAGAATGGTCGCGGTAATGGCCAGGCGTACAAAGCGGTTTGCATATGCGAACACGTCAGCAGTCTTTCACAACATCAGGGTATACAGGCCGACAAGGCAGATTAGCAGGCCAAACTGGGCCAGCGGCGGGTTCCACACAAAGCGCCACAGGTTGAACCACGAGAGTGCGGCCCGCAGCACGAGCAGCGTGCACAGCGCCAGCCCAAGGTTCATGACAAAGGCCGAGACCAGCACGCCTTCCACATCCACGACCTGCCGCATCAGCCTGCCTTCTCTTTCTTGATGATGCCGTAATGGCGCAGCCGGGGTTGCGCCGCGCGCCATGTGTGCAGCACCGCATCCAGCCCGGCCAGCAGGTTGATCGCCGCCACCTGCTCGGGTTGCGGCAGGTAAAGGGAGGGGGCAGGCACGGCCGCACAGGCGTGTTGCAGGCGCGCCTCAAGGTCGCCCCATGGCGCGTGCAGTTGCAGTTCGCGTGCCGCCAGTTCGGCCGCTGGCCGCAGCAGGGCATGGCTCGCGGCCTGGCGTGCATAGGCGCGTGCCCGGGCCAGCGCGCCATCGAGTTCGGTAAAGGCGGTAAAGCTTTCAAGCTGCCGGGCGCCGCTGGGGCTTTGCGGCAGGCGGTCGTTCCAGAACTGCATCTGGGCCAGCCGGTCATAGGCGCGGGTGAGGCGGGTCGGGCCATCGGGTTCGCCCCGGCCTGCCATCTGGCGCTCAAGCGCGCGCACGATGGTCGATGCCATCCAGAAGCGCTGCCTGCGGGCCGAGGGCGGGAACAGCAGCACGAGGATGATGAAGGCCAGCAGCGCGGCCAGCAGGTAGAAGATGTTGCGATTGAGGAATTCGGTCGGGTTGTAGCTCTGGTGGTTGTCCAGCCCCAGCATGGCGAAGAAGAACACACCGTAATTGAAGCCGATCGCAGCCGTGCCCGGCCGCATGAGCAGCAGGCAGGCGAGGAAGGTCTGCGGCAGCAGCGCCAGCGCGAGGAAAGGCATGTCCGCTCCATGCAGCAGCACGAAGAAGTTCAGCGCCGCTGCCGCCAGCACGCTGCACGGAATGCCGATCACCGCCCCCATGCCAAAGCGTGCCGTATCGACATTGGTGGCCGCCAGCGTCAGGGTCAGCGCGGTCTGGGCCAGCGCTACGGTGGCCCCGGGCAGGCCGGTAATCACGCACACCCCCGCCGCGAACGAGAAGCCCACCAGCACCCGCAGCGCACCGATGAAGGCGAGCAGGATGTTGGGCTGCGTTGCGATGGCAATGGTTTTGCTGTCAGCCGCACTGCCGGTGCCGTCGACCAGCATCTGCTGGCCTGCATGCAGGCGCACGCGCGCGGTGAGCATGCGGGCCGCGCGCTCGATGGCAAACGCTTCATCGGCATTGGGCACGTGAGCGGGCCGCCCTTCGCGGATGGTCTCGAGTATGCGCAGCGTAAACCCTGCCTGGTCCAGACGCAGGTCGGTCTGGCGCGCGATGCGGGCAATGGCGTCCTCAATAGCGGGGTCGATGTTGCCATGACCCGTGTGGCGGCCAAGGCCGCGCGCGCAGTCGAGCACTGTCAGCATGGACACCATGGCCAGCCGCGCCCCGTTGGTCCGCATGCTGCCACGTTCGAATTCCGTGCGGGCATAGGACAGGCGGGTGGTCAGCGCCAGAATGCCCCCTGCCAGTTTAATGTCGGCCTGCGCTCCCCGGTCATACAGGTGTTGCAGGGCCGCGCGCGCGGTCTCGCTGATGGGGCGGGTGAGCTGCTTCAGCCCATCGGCCAGCCCGCGCGAGGCCTCGGGCGAGCCGGAGAGGATATTGACCACCGCCACCGCAAACACCCCGATGGTGATGGCCGAAGCACGCGAGACGGCAATGTTGAAAACATTCTGCGGCGTGTCGATGCAGTTGACCGCCACGAGTGCAACCGTATAGCCCGACAGCAGTGCGCCATAAGAGCGGAAGTCACGCTCGAGCGACCCCACGAACGCACACGCCGCAAGCCACAGCGCAACCCCCCCCAGAAACGGCCCGCGCTGCTGGTTCCATACCGCCACAAGTACGATGGACACGCCCATGCCCACCACCGTGCCCAGAATGCGGTAAAACGCCTTTGACAGCGCCTGCCCGCGCAGCGGCTGCGCAAGGATCATCACGGTCACGCCGACAAGTAGCGGATTGTCGATCTGAACCCAGAACGCCGTAGCCAGCCCGATGATGAGCGAGCACCATGTGCGCAGGCTGAAGCCCAGCCACCCAGGCGGCAACCGTTCTGCCCAGGGAAGATAGAGACGTGCCATGTTGCGCAGGCGCTGCCCTGCGTTTGCTGCCGAAGTGTCGGACATGGCCTCCCTGACCGTTCGGTGGTCTTGGCATTCCATACAATGGAAGTTGCAGTAAATTCATAACAAATGATGTACACGCCCCGGCCCGGAGGCATGTTTCATGCAGGTGAGAGCACCCGGTGGAGCACCACTTCACCCACGATGATCAGCGCAGGGCTGGTCACGCCCGCCTGTGCGGCCTGCGTGGGCAGGTTGCCCAGCGTGCCGGTCAGCACGCGCTGGTCCGCCCGCGTGCCACGTTCGACAATGGCGGCGGGCCATTGCGGCGGCAGGCCGTGCTCGACCAGCTTTGCGCACAGCGCGGGCAGGGCGGAGACACCCATATAGATCACGACCGTCTGGCCGGGGCGGGCCATGCTGTCCCATGGCAGGTGCAGGGTGCCATCGGCGCGGGCATGACCGGTTACGAACAGGCAGGCCTGCGCGCAGTCGCGGTGGGTGAGCGGAATGCCCGCATAGGCCGCACAGCCATTGGCCGCGGTAATGCCCGGCACGACCTGGAAGGGAATGGCGGATTCAAGCAGCGCCTCGATTTCCTCCCCGCCGCGGCCAAATACGAACGGGTCGCCGCCCTTGAGCCGCAGCACGCGCTGGCCCGCCTGCGCGCGGCGGATCAGCTCGGCGTTGATCTCTTCCTGCGGCATGGTGTGGTTGTTGCGCCGCTTGCCCACGAACACCAGCTCCGCATCACGGCGCACGCGGTCGAGCAGGGCAGGCGAGAGAAGCTGGTCATAGAGCACGCAATCGGCATTCTGCATCAGGTGCAGGGCGCGCAGCGTGAGCAGGTCCGGGTCGCCGGGGCCCGCGCCCACCAGCCAGACCTCGCCCCGCGTGGCGGTGGTGGCGATGATGTCATCAAGCACTGCGCGGGCGCGGGTGGCATCGCCATTACGGGCGGCCTGCGCGCCTGCGCCATCAAGAAAGGTTTCCCACACCTGCCTGCGCCGCGAAATGTCGGGGCAGGCGGTGCCCACGTGCTCGCGCTGCTGCTGCATGAACACGGCCAGCGCGCCCGTGCCTTCGGGTATGGAGCTTTCCACCTGCTCGCGCAGGCGGCGTGCCAGAACGGGAGCCGCGCCCCCGGTGGAAATGGCAATGCGCACCAGCCCGCGATGGATCTGCGCAGGGGTGATGAAGGTGGAAGGCTGCGGGTCATCAACCGCGCAGACGGGAATGTTCATGGCGCGCGCAATCGAGGCTGCCGCGCGGTTGACATCACGGTCATCGGTTGCGGCATAGACCAGCCGGCAGCCGGGCATGGCGGCGCGCAGCGTGGCCTCATCTGCCGTGGGCGCAATGCGGGTGATGCTGCCTTCGTCCTCCCAGCGCTGCATTTCGGCATCGAGGCGGCCTGCGATCACCTCAACCCGGGCGCGGTGGGCGAGCAGCAGGCGCACCTTGTTGGCGGCGATCATGCCGCCACCCACCACCAGCACCCGGACACCGTCCAGCCGCAGCGCGATGGGAAACCATGCGGGTTCGGAAATATTGGTCATGCGCTTGAAATCGCCGGACGTGCCGGCATCCTGTCAACTGAGGAGGCGTGTCGGTTCCGCGCCTTGTGGTGGCGTGGGGCGGGTTTAGTGGGAGGCGACGTTCTTCACGCCTTCCGCATAACCCCAGCGTGCCCATGTCGAGCGGTCCTTGACCGATCCCGGCGTGTTGGTGGCGCACGCGGCCAGTGACAGCACGATGGCACAGATGCCAAGAACGGGAAGAAAACGGGCCAAAAAAACCTCCTGCATGACGCGGCCCCCAGCCTAGCAGAAAAGCCCCGCCACCACCACGCCCCGCGTAAATAAGGAGATATATGGGCTCCCCCTCGCCTGTCACGGCCAAAAGATGGTAAGCCGCACAGGCATGAAGCCCATGGCATGCCGGGGCACGAACAGGGGGATTGCCGCTGATGGAAACCATAAGCACCGTGGCCGAACTGCGCGCGCATGTCCGTGCATGGAAAAAGGCAGGCGCGCGCGTGGGCGTGGTACCGACCATGGGCGCGCTGCATGAGGGGCATCTTTCGCTGGTGCGCGCCGCGCGTGCGCAGGCGGACCGGGTGATTGCGACGGTTTTCGTCAACCCCATCCAGTTCGACAATGCCGATGACCTGGCAACCTACCCCCGCACGCTTGAACAGGACGGGCGACTTCTGGCCGAGGCCGGGGTGGACCTGCTCTACGCGCCCACCGTGGCGCAGATGTACCCACCCGGCTTTGCCACGCGCATCAGCGTATCGGGCGTGTCGGAGGGGCTGTGCGGTGGTGCCCGCCCCGGGCATTTTGATGGCGTGGCCACGGTCGTGTGCAAGCTGTTCATGCAGACGCTGGCAGACTGTGCCTTTTTTGGCGAGAAGGATTTCCAGCAGGTGCAGGTCGTGCGCCGCATGGTGACCGATCTCGACCTGCCTATCGAGATCGTTTCCTGCCCTACCCTGCGCGAGGCGGACGGGCTGGCGCTCTCATCACGCAACCGCCGGCTTACTGCCGCGCAGCGGCAGGTGGCCTTGGCCCTGCCGCGTGCCCTTGCCGCCTGTGTGGACGAGATTGCCACCGGCGCGGCCGTGGCCCCGGCGCTGGAACGGGTGGCGCAACAGTTGCGCGCGGCAGGCTTCGGCCCGGTGGATTACGTGGAACTGCGTCATGAGGCCGATATGCAACCGCTGGCCGCCTGCCCACCCGGCACGCCTGCGCGCGTGCTGGCGGCTGCATGGCTGGGGGATGTGCGGTTGATTGATGGCATGGCCGTGACCCGTTGAAATGGCCACATTTATTTTAGCGACCTATGCGGTACGCAGGCGTGGATCAGCGAACCTGTTCATGGTGAGCCGGAAAATGATTTTTCCAAAATATTGTAAGGCTATATGATTCCAGCACCAGTGAAATGTAACTCCCAAAAAGGCAAGCCAATGGAAGAAGATAAAAAATGGAAAATTTGTGTTATCATACCAAGTTATAAAGTTAAAAAGCATATAATAAATGTCATAAATTCGATTGGCCGAGAAGTTTATCGTATTTACGTTATTGATGATGCATGCCCTGAAGAATCCGGGAACTTTGTTGAGCAGAATTGCGTTGATCCCCGGGTTGCTGTTATAAGACATAAGGAAAATCAGGGTGTTGGTGGTGCCGTGCTGACCGGGTATCAGGCTGCCATTAATGATCATGCAGATATTATCGTAAAAATTGATGGGGATGGTCAGATGGACCCTGCCCTCATAACGAAATTCATTGAGCCGATTGTTTCTGGTAAGGCGGATTACACAAAAGGAAATCGGTTCTTTGATCTGGACAGTCTGGGGAGTATGCCAAAAATACGTATTTTTGGTAATGCTGCCCTGTCATTCATGACAAAACTGTCCTCTGGATACTGGTCTCTTTTTGACCCGACCAATGGGTATACAGCAATCCGTAGTGATGTTGCAGCACAGCTTCCGTTTTCAAAGATAAACAAACGATATTTCTTTGAAAGTGATATGCTGTTTCGATTGAACACGCTGCGTTCTGCCGTGGCTGATATACCTATGGATGCAAAATATGGGGATGAAGTCAGTAATCTTCATATATCAAAAATTATTTTCCCTTTTGTAAAAAATAACCTCATTAATTTCATCAAGAGAATATTTTATAATTATTACCTGCGGGATATGGCGGTTGCCTCTTTCGAATTGCCGATCGGCATCCTGCTTATTGTGCTGGGGCTGATGGTTGGTATTCCCAACTGGATCAAAAGCCTTGAAACGTCAGTCTATACCTCGGCCGGGACGGTCATGTTATCGGGATTGCCACTTATTGTAGGTGTGCAGTTCTTATTATCGTTTATATCTTATGATATAAATTCAGAACCTAAAACAAGTATGCGGCCAAGGCCAATGTTTTCCCTTGAATATGATAATGGTGCGGATTGATGGCGCAGCTATTTTTTGCCTTTCTTTGCGTTGTTGGCATATCGATCGGGCAGATACTGTTCAAGTTGTGTGCCAATGGCTTTACGAAAGCAGGAAGTTTTTATGATTTCCGTAGTCTTTCCATATTATTACTGGCACTGGTGTTATATGGAATTACGACGATTGGCTGGATATGGGTGCTGCAGAAAATTGATCTTGGCCGGGCCTATCCCATTATGGCCCTCGCTTTTGTTATCGTACCCTGTCTGAGTTATCTGTTTCTGGGGGAAAGTTTTAACAGGCAGTATTTTGTTGGAACTGCGCTGATCATGGCCGGGATATTGATATCGGTAGGTTCGAAAATATGAGATCCAGTAAAGCAATATCATTTCTTTTTTTATGCCTGATCTGTTTTTCATCATTTATACTGGCCGTTATCGTGCCTCCTCTGGAATCGCCCGATGAAATTGACCATATAAAGCGCGCTTATTTATTATCGCAGGGCAAGATCATGCTATCTTCTCCCCCAGGTATGCTTTCTGGTGGCATGATTGATAGTGGGCTGGAGCAATATCTTGAATTCTCAAATAAATATATCCGTAACATTGATGTAAAAATAACACAGGAAGATATAAAATCACTTAATAATATGAAATGGTCAGGTGAAAAGGTATTCAGTCCGGCACCGGGAACCGGATACTACTTCCCTGCTATATATGCACCGCATGCCATGGCGCTTTCCTTTTCAAAATTTTTGGGTCTGAAGATTAACAAATCTTATTATGTTACAAGATTTTTTGTGCTGTCGACAATATTTATAATATTAGCATATTCATTTTATATTTATGAACCGAGTGTGTTCATGGTGGCGGTACTGGCGTTGCCAATGAATATATTTCAGGAATCAGCGGCTAGTATAGATGGAATTTCTTTGGCGATCACGGTGCTTGCCATTTCAATTTTCATGGCTGCCCAGAAAAACAGAATGGATTTGAATGCATCCAGCTTGTTTGTTTTTTCCTTCAGCGTCCTCGCTGTAGTGACATGTAGAACGCATATGCTCCCGCTGCTGTGTATGTTTTTTATAATGTATTATTATAACAGGAAGCGGCCGGTTTTAATATCCGGTGTGGCTGTGTCCATATTTTCTGTTGCCTGGACGTTAATCGCCATGAAAACTACCGTGCAATATAATCACACTCTTCATGCCCTGAGCCCGGCGCAGAGACTTGTTTATTATAGCACACATCCGACAAGCTTTTTCATGATGTTCTATCGGACATTGACGAACACAGACATATTGTCAGGATATCAGTGGGAATTCATTGGATCCTTGGGGTGGCTGACCATGAATTTTGATTGGAAAGTTTATTTAATCATATCACTGTCATTGGTGGCTACATTTGCACTTTGCCTGAACATAAAAAAGAATGCAGGGTTTGAACGAGTTTCTATGATTTCCATGGCGCTTGGTGCGGTTTTTATAGTCTTTTTATCACTTCTGCTAACGTGCACAGATGATGGGTCGAAGGAAATATTGGGGGTTCAGGGTCGTTATTTTACGCTTCCGGTTATAATTTTGTCATATGCTACTCTGGGCATAGAAAGAGAAAATAAAATAAGGTATGTTGCATCCATATCTCTATTGTCATTTATACTTATATTTTCCGTTTCAAATACAGTAAGAACCATTGTGCGCACCTGTTACACTATAAATTAGTTTACCTGCGGGTGTAAAAGGCATCTGATCGCGGTCAGGGGATCATGAGCCGTGGCGTCCGTCTGCTCCGGTTGATCCGGACGCAGGTTCGTCGCCCACTGCAGCATATGCTGATGTTGCGATATGTGATCCGTTTGATCCGGCGTGAGGAAAAAATCCTGTCCGCATGGCTGCAGGTCACAAGCTCTCGCATCAGGCACGCAACATGCGCTCAATTACGGCTACAACGAAATGCGCATAGCGTCAGCCGGAAGTCACGATTGCAGATCAGACGACAGGCAAGACGGCTGAGATCGGTCAAACGGCATGAAACAGCTTACCGCAACATTCTACAGCCTTGCCGCTTCAGCGGGGATAACCTGACAGGCGCTGATAGGTGCCAGTTTCCTGCCGCTGGCAGAGAGGACGCTTCTGGCAGGCCTCATAACGCTTATCGGAGCGCGTGCGCAGCGTAGAAATAAGGGCACTTTTAGCCCCCCAGTTCCCGTTTCATGGGGATCAGGAAAATAGAAGCAGGACGCCCCATCCATCATTCATGATGGCCGATGCGCCCTGTTTTCGTGTGATGTCAGGCATCAAGTCTGCGGGCTTCATCGGGCAGCATGATGGGAATGCCATCGCGCACGGGAAAGGCCAGTCCGGCACGCTTGCTGATCAGTTCGCCCGCTTCGCGGTCATAAACCAGCGGCCCCTTGGTCACGGGGCAGACGAGAATGGACAGCAGCCGGGGGTCGAGGGGGGGCGCAAGGGGCTTTTCGGTCATGGTGGCGGGTTCCATGCAGGTTGTGGTGGATAGTGATTATGCGGGGGATGCACCCTCATCGGGTTCATGTCCAGTCCCTTCCAGCAGGTCGCGCAGGATGCGCGCGCGGTCGGCAGGCGTAGGGGCCTCAAGCATTTTCTGGCGTGGGCCGGTGCCAAAGGGGCAGATCATGGGCAGGGTGACCAGCAGGGCGGCATCATCCATCTGGTGCAGCGCGTCCCACTGGGTGCTTACGCCCTGTGCCTCGCAGAAATCATGCAGCGCGTTGAGCAGCCCCTCTCGGTCGAAGGGAATTTCATCCTCCGCGTCGGTCAGGTCGGACACGAAGGACGAGGTATCGACCCGCGCCACACGGTAGCCACGCCGCAGACCCGTCTCGCGCAGCAGGCGGAAGCGCGCGATGCCCGTGAGCGTAATGGCATAGGTGCCATCAGCCCGCTCGGTCATGGCGGTGATGCGGCCCACGCAGCCAATGTTGTACAGCGGCGGGGTGTGGCTGTAGCCGTCATCCATGCCGGGGTCATCGGCTTCATCATCAAGCGGGGTGTCATCCATGCCATTGAGCAGGCGCGGCTGGATCATGCCGATCAGCCGGTTGCTGGCCAGCGCGTCCTCCACCAGCGCGATGTAGCGCGGTTCGAACACGTTGAGCGGCAGCCGCCCCTGGGGCAGCAGCAGGGCTTCATCAAGCGGGAACAGGCCCAGCTCGGCGGGGAAATCCGCCAGCGTCATTTCGCTCACCAGCGGAATGTGGCGCGGGATGTCATCATGAATGACGACCACCCCGCTTTCGTCATGCCGCGTCACGAAAACAGCAGCGAGGACATGCGCCGCCGCGCGGCCACGGTGTCGGGGTCAGTCTGGCCCCATGCCTCGAACAGGCGGATGAGCTGCAGGCGGGCAGCATCATCGTTCCACTGCCGGTCTTCCTTCATGATGGTCAGCAGTTCATCGGCGGCCTCGGCGCGCTTGCCTGCAGCGTTCAGGGCGGCCGACAGCTCGAAGCGGGCGGCATAGTCTCTGGGGTTGGCGGCAATGCGGGCGCGGATTCCTTCTGCTTCCTCCGCCGCCTTGCGGCCTTCGCGCTTGAGTTCAAGCGCGGCCCTCGCTCCCGTTATCTCGGCATGGCTGGCAATGGCAGGAGGCGCGTCGTTCAGGGCGGTCTCGGCCCCTTCCTCATCGCCCATCTCGATCAGCGCGCGGGCCAGCCCCCCCCAGGCGGCGGGATTTTCGGGCTCGATTTCGAGCACCTGCGAGAACAGGCCAGCCGCCGCCTCAGCACGGCCTTCGGCCATGTCCTTGCGGGCGGCCTCGATCAGTTCGGCCGCGGGCAGGGCACCGCCGCCTGCGGCCTTGAGGGCATTCTCGACAAGGCGCCGCACTTCGCTTTCAGGCTTGGCGCCCTGCATCATGTCCAGGATCTGGCCCTGCCAGAACACGGCCACGAGCGGAATCGACTGCACCGGCAGGCCGATCTGGCCAAGCTGCTGCACCAGCGCGCGGTTGGCATCGACATCGATCTTGACCAGTCGCACGCGCCCGCGGGCGGCGCGTACCACTTTTTCCAGCACCGGGGTGAGCTGCTTGCACGGGTTGCACCATGTGGCCCAGAAATCGACCAGCACCGGCATGTCGCGGCTTGCATCCACCACGTCGCGCATGAAGGTGTTCTGCGTGCCGTCCATGACCGGGTCGGGGCTGCCGCCGGGCGCAGCGCCTGCGGGGCTGGAACTGTCAGGGCGGGGGGTCTGGCCGATGATGTAGTCCATATGGTCGTATATCCTGTCGGGTCTGGCAGCAGGCGTGGGCGGGTTGCTCGCGCATGGCCCGTCCTGCCGGTTCATTCTTGTGCAATAGATTGGCATTCCCCGCGACCGTCGCAACCGTCTTGTGGAAGGATGAAAAAAAACTTCAGAAAACGCATTTTTCCCTCTTGCGGCCCCCACGGGTTTACCGTAAAAACCGCTTCACCGACACGGAGCGCGGGCGTAGCTCAGGGGTAGAGCACAACCTTGCCAAGGTTGGGGTCGTGGGTTCGAATCCCATCGCCCGCTCCAGATTTTAAGGTAAAATCAGTTGGTTCAAAAACGGTCCTTCGGGGCCGTTTTTTGTTTGTGCTGTATCGTAACGTATGACTGTAAACATTCTGTCAGCAGCCGGGGCCCCATCCGGGGTGGCTTTGGCGTAACGATCGAGCCTTTACCCGTTTTGCCCACACGTCCGTACAACCAGACCGGATTCCTCGCTCCATTTGCAAAAGCCCTGATGGCCGCGCGGACGGACATGGTGGCACGCCTTGGCGACGGGCTTCATGGTCGAAGTATGTCACGGCCGGGCAGCAACATGGCGCGCCATGCGGGCAGATTTTCCACAGGTCTGGGCATGTCATCGGCAGGGGGAACAGGAAATCTGTTCGAACGGTCCGGTTGACCGGCGCATAGAATGCCCGGTGGATATGGCACGATGATGGGAAACCAACCCCGAGAACCGGCCCGGATTACAGGGCCATGGCTGCGCTGCTGGCCATCGATCATGGTCTGTGTTGCACTTTCACCATGCAGGCTGTTCCGCAGGGGGGAGAAGCAAAATGATTCCCGTACCGCCATTACGGGGCAGGGGGATTGGACGCCAACAGAAGGTTCATATCGTTGAATGCCTTGAGTTCCAGCGCATTGCCCGCAGGATCATAAACAAACATGGTCGTCTGTTCATCTGGCAGCCCGGCAAACCGGATCTGTGGTTCCATACCAAAGCGGGCATTGGCCTGTTGCAGGCGGGCGGACAGGATCCGATGGGCTACAATCTGGTTTCCGTACAGATCGAAATCGATCCATGTATCGCTGCTACGCCCTTCGGGGCATTGCAGCACACTGCCGTAAAAATACCTTGCCGCATCAAGATCATTGACCGGAAACGCCAGATGGAAGGGTTTTGACATGTCACGATACCCGATCTGTTATTTGATGAAAATTACTGTATCTTAAGTTATATCCGGGTATTTATTTTTTAAATTGTGATTGTTATATTTTTAAATGAAAGTAATTATTATGATTTTCAGGTGATCGGTAACCTGTTTTATCTGAATATCTGCAGAAGTCGGTTGATCAGGCGGGTGCGTGATGATGTGGAAGGCCATATCAGGCCGACATGGCGCATTGGCCCCGGTGCCGATGCGGGCAGGCTGATCTTGCTCACTGTTATCCCTTCCGGCCAGGGGGGTGCCCAGTCAGGAACCAGCGAGGCCCCGATCCCTGCATTGACCATAAGGGCGATGGCCTCGAGTGAATCCAGTTCCAGTTGTTCACGGGGGCAGATCTGGTGCTGGGTCATGTAAGTGTCAGCCTGCCTTCCCCCCCAGTGATTGCGGTCATAGCGGAGGAAGTGATGGCTCCGCAAAATCCTGAACGGGTCTTTCCGTTTCTCGTCGGGCGGCGCGATGACGATCAGCGGCTCGGAGCGGATGTTGTGCCATTCAAATATTTTTGGAAGTTCGAAAGGCGGGTGCACGATAAAGGCGGCATCGATGGTGCCATCGCGCAACTGCTCGTAAAGCGAGGATGAAGAACCGGGAATGACATGTAATTCGATGTCGGGAAAAAGATGGAAAAACCGGCCAAGGGCCTGCGGCAGGATGCCGGTCAGCGCGGTGGAGATCGCGCCCACCCTCAATTTGCCGCTCGGTTTGTCCAGTGCTGCGATCGTGCGCAGGTCACGAACCTGCTGCAGGATGCTGCGCGCCTGATCGATGATGGCGGCGGCGTGATCCGTTGGCCGGACGGTCCGACCATTGCGATGCAGGAGTTCAAGACCGATTTCTTCTTCAACCGCGTGGATCCGCTGGGCAATGGCGGCGGACGTTACATTGAGGTGTCGCGCGGCTTCGGCAAGGGAGCCACGTTCGATAACCACAAGGAACGTTTCCAGAAATCGCGTATCCATTTCACTCCTGACATTCCGGCATGTGCAGCGATGGTGAACCGTCTCTCAACACGCATTCCGGCGTCGTCCGCCGTTCATGTTGTAAAGTGGGTGCCGATCCTTCCATCAAGGGAAAGCGCTACGTTTCGATAACATTTCTATATAGTAATGTAATGAAGCCTGATGACGGCCACGCAAAGGGTGCTGGCAGGCGTTGCAGCTTACGGCCCGGTTGTCGCCTGGCGTTACCTTCGTCTCCCTATTCATGTCGACATAGTAACATATTTCGACTGTCGCGCCGGTTTTATCCAGTCATGGTCGATCAGCGCATGAACCCGGCAGCCCGTTTCGGGCTACCGGCATTCTGGATACGGAACGGGCGATCAACGCGGCAGGGAAAACGCTCAGGCTGGCACGGGTGCATCTTCCCGGCGCACATACTGCCCGTCACCGGGGGAATTGACGATACTGGCGCCATCCCATGCAAGCTGGCCACGCAGCCAGACCTTTGTAACCGCCCCCTTGAACACCGCCCCGTCATAGGGGCTCCAGCACAGGCCATCATGCGCGTTGGCACTATCCCATGTGTGCTCCTTCTGCTCCAGCACAACCAGGTCAGCATCGGCGCCGATGCGGATGCTGCCCTTGCGCGGCCATAACCCGAAGAAGCGGGCAGGCCGCTCACACAGGTATTTCGCGGCAAGCAGCGGAGCATCGAGGTTGCGTTCGGATGCTGCGGTAAAGAAAGCGGGCAGCAAGGTCTCCAGCCCCGGAATACCAGCCCCGGCGGTAAAGATCGAGCCCGTCTCCTTCGATGAAAGCGGCCAGCTTGCATGGTCCGAACTGACAAAATCAATCCGGTCCTCAAGCAGTTTTTCCCATAGGCGTTCGCGTTCGCCGGGGCGGATGGGCGGGTTGACCTTCATGCGCGCGCCCAGCGCGGGACCATCCTCATCGGGGTCGAACCAGAGGTAATGGACACAGGTCTCACCCGTGGCGCGCCCGCCATCGGCCTTGTAATGGGCGACCATGTCAAAGCCCCTGGCGTGCGAGATATGGACCAGATGCGCATGCGCGCCGGCATTGAAGCCAAGTTCCAGGAAATGGGCGGAAGAGGCCATCTCCGCTGCAACCGGACGACTGGGGGAATGGCAGGCGATCCCGTCCCGCCCTTCGGCCTTCATGCGCGCGATGGTGGTGCGCACGATTTCCTGGTCCTCGTTATGCAGCCCCAGCGGCACCGCCGTTCTGCTCAGGGCCGTAAACATGTCCAGTACCATATCGGCGGGAATACGGGGGAAGCGGGTCGGGTTTGCCTCGAAGGCCGAGATCTTGAATGCCGCAACCCCGCCTGCGATCAGGGGCGCGATCATGTCCACCGACTGTCCGGGCAGGAGTGTGGCGTACAGCGCGCAGTCACAATGGGCGAAACGCTCCACCGCCTCGACCTTGGCGTTCAGGGTTTCAGGGTCGCATAGTGGGGCAGGGCTATCATACGGCATGTCGACAATGGTCGTGACGCCACCAGCGACAGCCGATCGTGTCGTGGCCTCCAGTCCCGGCAGGCCGCCGTAACTTCCGGCATGGGTCTGCCCGTCCACCACGCCAGGCATGACATAGGCCTGCCCGGCATCATGAACCTTGTGCGCATCGGGGTGGGGGCCATTGCCAAGGGCGGCAATGCGGCCATCATGGATGGCGACCCAGCCATCGCGGATGACCCGCTCCGGGGTGACGATCTGGCCACGGATGATCTGCTGGTATGTCATGATGCTTTTCCTCCTGGGCCGCGCAACCGTTGTGTGGTCATGCGGGCCGGCGTGTATCAGACGTGACTGAGGAATTTCAGTATATCGGGGTCCTGCTGGTGTTCGAAAAAGGCTTCGGTCGGGGCATCGTGCACGATCCGCCCGTCCTGCATGTAGACGGTCCGGGTGGCGATCCGGCGGGCAAAGCCGATTTCATGCGTTACGATCATCATGGTCACCCCTGCCGTTGTCGCGAGGTCGGCCATGACTTCCAGCACTTCGTTGGACAGGTGCGGGTCGAGCGCCGAAGTCGGTTCATCAAACAGGATGGCAAGCGGTTCCATGGCCAGGGCGCGTGCAATCGCCACGCGCTGCTTCTGGCCGCCGGACAGGTTGTCAGGCCGCCGGTCCTTCTGTGCCGAGAGGCCGACACGCGCCAGGAGCTGTTCCGCCTGCGCCTCGGCCTGTTCACGTGACAGCCCGCGTATCGTGCGTGGCGCCAGCGTGATGTTGTCGAGCACGCTCATGTTGGGCCACAGGTGAAACCCCTGAAAAACCATGCCAATCTGCGAGCGGATGCGGGCCAGCCTGTGGCGTGGTGTCGTGGCATCGACTTTCTCGCCATTGATTTCAACAAGGCCTGCGTTGTGCTGTTCCAACTGGTTCACAATCCGCAGCAGGGTACTTTTACCTGATCCGGACGGTCCGATCACCGCCATGACATCACCGGCCCTGACATCAAGCGAGATGCCTTCGAGAACGGTGGTCTGGCCGAATTTCTTCTGGACGTCCTTGAGGTGGATGAGTGCGTCTGTCATCGGACCCTCGTCTTGCTGGCACGGATGCGATGTTCCATCCAGATCTGGAACACCTGGAGGATGGAGGTTATGCCCAGGTACAGCACACCGGCGACGCCGATCGTCTCGACCACGCGATACGTTGAACTGTAGATGGATTCACTGGTGAACATCAGTTCCTGCACGGAAATGACGGATACCAGCGATGAGTTCTTCACCACCGTGATCGACTGCCCGATATAGGGCGGCAGCGCGGGCACGAAAGCCTGCGGAATGACGATCCGGCGCATGGTGGGCAGCCATGGCAGGCCCAGCGCAAGGGCGGCCTCGACCTGCCCGGAGGGCACCGTCTGCAGCGCGGAACGGAAGATGTCGGCATAATAGGCGGTGGCGTTCAGCGCCAGCACCATCACACCGGCGGGAAAGGCCGCCAGCTTGATGCCAAGGCCGGGCAGCCAGTAATAGACGACAAAAATCTGCAGAAGGAGCGGTGTGCCGCGTACCAGCCAGATATAGGCCGCCACCACAAAACCGACCCACCTGTTGAGTTCGCTGCGCGCCAGGGCCAGCACAAGGCCCAGCACCGTTCCCCCCGCGATGGCCATTGCCGAGATCAGCAACGTCGTTCCCGCGGCATGCAGCAGATAAGGAAGATAATTCCAGACAAGGGCCCAGTTCATATCAAGGCTTTCATTTCATGGCATGCGACACGGTGGTCCTGATTCCGTCAATTGCATGATAGGCCGAGCGGATTGCCCCCTCCTGCCAGCCATTGATATGGGTCAGGTAATCGGCGGCGAAGAAAAACGGGCCATCCGCCTGGTTCAGTCGCTCATAGGCCCATTGGCTGTCCGCCTCGAACACGGCTCCCGTGCCAAGGCTGTAGGGGATCTGCCCCCACGTAACCGAGACAGGGTCGTGCAGCTGGGCTTCATGACCCGGATAGATCTTGCCGATAGCGGCCCGCGCCAGCCTGGCCTGCTGGGCGAAGGGGTGGGGGCTGATCTCCTTTTCCCCGCCGTACAGGACCAGGACGCCCTTGGCGGACATAAGGTCCGCGCTGGGGTGCCAGATGACCGCGTCAGGCGATTTGAGATAGGTGATACCACCAAAGACATGATGGTCCGTCTCCCAGAAGCGGGGGCCCTGGAAGGCGATTTTCTGCCGCATGTGGCTGCCGGGCGCCTCAATCGCCCGTTTCACGTCAGGCGAGATGGGGTGGTTGCCGTCCTCCCCGCACGGCATCGCAATGTGCCAGAATGGTCGTTGGAAGAAACGACTGCGCGAAAGGACGGCAGATGAAGGATACAGTGATAGGCATTGATCTGGCAAAGAACATTTTCCAGGTTCATGGAGCTTCGCGTGCGGGCGAGGTGATGTTTCGCAAAAAGCTGCGTCGTCAGCAGTTTATGCAGTTCATGGCCACGCAGCCGCCTGCTCTGGTCGTTCTTGAAGCGTGCGGGAGCGCGCATTACTGGGCTCGCGAACTGGCAGGAGCTGGTCACGAGGTCAGACTGATCGCTCCGCAGTATGTGAAGCCTTTCGTGAAGCGCCAGAAGAACGATGCTGCTGATGCGGAAGCGATCGTCATTGCGGCCCGTCAGCCGGAAATGCGCTTTGTCGAACCACGCACTGAAGCGCAGCAGGCGCGTGGCGTTCTTTTCCGGGCCCGGCAGCGTCTGGTGCACCAGCGCACGGAACTGGTGAATGCCCTGCGTGCCGTTCTGTATGAATTCGGTCTCGTCGTGCCACAGGGGATTGCGCATATCAGACACATTGAAGCCATGCTGGATGAGGCGGTTCTGCCAGAGGCTGTGAAGCAGGAATGCCTTGATCTGCTGCGACAGATTTCGGAGCAGAGTGTGCGGATTGATGTCAGAACAAAGAAGATCAGGATGCTTGCCCAGGAAAGTGAAAACACCTGCAGATTGCAGAGCATGCCTGGAGTGGGTCCTCTGACCGCTCTTGCGATTGAAGCTTTTGCGCCTGACCTGCAGAGCTTCCGGCGCGGGCGCGACTTTGCTGCGTGGCTGGGGCTGGTGCCCCGTCAGTTCTCATCTGGCGGAAAGGAAAGGCTGGGGAAGATATCAAAAGCCGGGCAGGCTGATATCCGCAGGCTTCTCATCATGGGCGCCATGACCCAGGTGAACTGGGCCAGCCGTAAGGCCCCTGCACCGGGAAGCTGGCTGGCACGGATGCTGGCCCGCAAGCCCCGTATGCTGGTAGCCATTGCGCTGGCCAACAGGATGGCACGAGCCATCTGGGCCATGGCAACAAAACAGGAGGATTATCGGGATCCGGCCCTGTCCGTGGCAGCCTGAGCGATGGCTCGGCTCCCGCGGATGGAACCGGTAGGGGTGTGAGAGGGCGATGACCTGAATGGGCGCATGATCGTCTGATCCGGATCGGAAAAACCAGTGGATTTCTCTGTGCTTTAAAGCACGCCTGTGAGATTTGGATCTGATCCGCTGATCACCATACTGGCCAGTGGCTTCTGAAAGGCCACATCAACAGGCCTTACAGAAGACCGCACACGATCACACGTCAATATGGGTCAGAAAACTCTTGCATAACGGACGGCAACCACAGAAGAAATCCGACGGGATGGATGACAGCACCGCAAGCGGTATCGTGCAGATGCAGAAATCGGCGGACACTGCCTGTGGCGTATTGGTCCGCCTGTCGCGGTAGGTAATGTTCACGCCCTGCCCGGCGCGCCCGATATGCGTGACTTCGGCCTGCGTGCGGACCACGTCGCCCAGTTGCCTGTGGAATGCCCGGGCGATCTGGTCCATGCCATTGACGGGCTGCAGCATGGTGGACTGCATGACCAGGATCTCATCGAACATGACGCTGTGCCACATGTCGGCATCCAGCATGGTCCTGAGCGAGATGGGGGGTGCAACCGTACCTGCGTCATCGGCCGCGCCCGGCAGCGATGTGTAGCCCGAGCGCGAGGAACCGCCATAGCTCAGGTCGGGCCGGAGGTCGCCATACTGCGTGAGGAACGCGATCATGCGCTCCTGGTCATGGGCCGTGAGTTCGGCATCAAGCGCATGCTGGTTGATGGCTTTTGCCAGCAGTTCCGAGACAAAGCCGCGGGTATCGTTGAACGCCTGGCGAAGCTGGATGGGATGGCCGCCATTGGCGGCATCGTTCTGGATTGCGGCGTTGTGGTTGGAGTTGACCTCGACTTCAAGCGCCACGCTGAATTCCCGGCAATAGCCCAGTAGGGCGGAATGGTGGCTGGGAATGCGCCCGGCACCGGCATTGAAATACTGGCCTTCGTCAAAGCGGCAGGTCTGTGTGCGCCCATCGGCGAACGTGACCGTGTCACCGCCACGGACTGTCCAGTTCTTGCCGCCCACACGCTCGCGCGCTTCGAGAATGGTGCAGGCGTAACCGGCCTTGCCCAGTTCATGGGCCGCCGCCATGCCTGCCATGCCCGCCCCGAGAATGACCACGCTTTTGCCCTTGCCAGAACCCGCCGGGAGCCTGGGCAGCGTGGTCTGCGCATGGGCGGGCGTAATGCCCAGCCCCCGCATGACCAGCTGGGCTGCGCCAATTCCCCCAGCCGCGCCAACGCGGGTGATCCATTCACGTCGTGTGATAGGCATGATGTTTCCGATATGCTGTTCGGTGTTGCGGTTGGCGTTTACTGTTCCGTCGTGTCGATATGCGGCGGGGCGATACCGAAATGCTGGATGTAAAGCCGCTCGTATGTGCCGTCTTTTACTTTCTCGTCGATGATTTTATCCACGGCTGCCTTCAGGTCCTGTGCATCCTTGCGGAAAACGACGCCCTGTGGCGTGGCCTGCGCCCCGGTTGCGATCACCTTGAAATCGGTGTGCCCCGACTTGCGGTAATGGGAAATCGCGCTCATCCCCAGCACCGCTACGTCAGCGTGCCCCGTACGCAGGGACATGAAGACGTCGCCTGCCGATGGCAGGGCCATGATCGATGAGGCTCCCGGGATGGATCGCGCCACCTGTTCCTGGAAGGAACCGGCGACCACGGCGATCTGGTGGCCCGCAATGCCGGCAAAATCATGTATGGACGTATCCGCGCTGCCCACGACGGCAACCGTCTCGTCATAGGCGTAGGGATGCGAGAAGGTGAAGGACTGCTCACGCTCGGGCGTGATCCGTATGCCCGACATCAGGGCATCGACCTGGCCACTCTGCAGGGCGATCATCAGGCCACGGAAATCGATCTTGGCCCACTCAACCCGCAGGCCCAGCCCCTTGCCGATCAGATTGCCCCAGTCAATGTCATAGCCGGTCAGGTTGTTGGCGAAGTCGATGCCGGTATAGGGGGGCGACGTGCCGGAGGTCCCGATCCGGATGACGCCACGGCTGCGCAGGGCGGTGAGTTCCGTCTCGGCGGCCCGGGCGGGGCAGGAGCGATAGAGCGCACTGCCCGCCACCAGCATGGACAGGCGCCGTCTGGTGATGGTGATCATGGCGTCAGATACTCCGGATCAGGCCGCCATCAACGCGGATCTGCGTGCCTGTGATGTACGAGGCCCTGTCACTGGCAATAAAGGCGACCGTATCGGCGAATTCCTCCGGGCGCCCATAGCGCCCGGCGGGAATGGTGTTGTGGGAGGCGCGCACCACGTCTTCCACGCTGACACCGCGACGCTGTGCCGCCACACTGTCCAGCGTGTCGACACGATCGGTATGGATGCGACCGGGAATGACAACGTTCACCGTGACCCCGCAGGAGGCGACTTCTGCGCTCAGGGTCTTGGACCAGCCGATCACGGCGGCGCGGATGCCGTTGGAAAGCGCAAGGTTAGGGATGGGCTGGGTGACACCGCTGGAGGCGATCGTGATGATCCGCCCCCAGCCACGTTCGATCATGCCCGGCAGCAGTAGCGTGTCGATGTAGAAGATGTTGTTCGCCATCATTTCAAACTGCGCGGCCCATGTATCGGGCTGTACGGTACCGGCCTTGCACGGCGGCGGCCCGCCGCTGTTATTGATGATGATATCGATGCCCCCGGTGGCTTCCATCCTTTCCACCACGGCATTGATGTCGGAACGGCGCGACAGGTCCAGTTGTGCTGCGGATGCGCGGTGGCGCATCTCCGCGGGCAGTTCGCCAATCCATGCCTCGATTGCCGCGACATCGCGCGCGGTCGCCACGACGGTGGCGCCTTCGGCCAGCAGCGTCTGTGCCACGGCACGCCCCAGCCCGCGGCTTGCGCCCATGACCAGCGCCCTGCGCCCTGTCAGTCTCAGGTCCATTACGGGTTCTCCACTGTGGCGACCGGCCTGTGCGTGGCCTGCGGCAGGTCGCGTGCAAAGGTTAGGGGGAATTCCGGTGTCTGATAGGATTTGATCCGGGCTTCGTGCTCGAGAAAATCCTCGGCAAACAGGTCGCGGCCGATGGCGCGCGCCAGGCGGGGCACGGAATATTTCATGGCGCTGATCGATGACCCGCATGGTCCCATGCTGACCGTCGTGCCAAAATTGAAGCAGTGGATCCGGTTGATCCAAGGCATGGTGCCGGGTTCGCGCTCCTGGAATTCCATGCCGTCGCCCAGGTAGGGATAGCGCTCCAGCCGCGCATCGTGCTCACCCGGCGGCGCGGGGTAACGGTCGCGCCACAATGCGACATGGGGGGCAACGTGCTGCAGTTCGGGCCGTGTGTGCAGGTTTATGTCCAGCCCCGTCCCGGTAATGACGAAATCCGCCGTGATGTCACCCTGCGGCGTGGTCAGGACAACTGCATCGCCCTGCGCCTGCGCCTGCGTGACCGGCGCGCCCGTAAGCAGGGTGAAGTTGTCATGGATGGTGGCGCGGTTCCATGTCTCCAGTGTCAGGGCTTCGCGCACATTGAGCAGGTAGCGCATCATGCCCCAGCGCTGGCTGTCGGGTAATGTGCCGAAGTGATCGAGAAATCCGGGGAATGCGATGATCTTGTAGGGCTGGACGCGCTGGATCTCGGGGCGCCGGCATAGGAGCGTGACCGTACCCACGCCAGCTTCCAGCGCCGTTGCCGCATTGTCAAAGGCCGAGGCGCCAGCCCCGATCACCACAACGCGCCTGCCGCGCAGGGCATGGAAATCGATGGGGTCTGCCGTGTGGGCGCGCAGATGTGCGGGCAGGGCTTTGATCACGTCGGGCATCATCCATTGCCCGCTGCCCTCAATGCCGTTGGCAAGCACCAGCTTGCGGGCGAGGACGCTGCGCGGGCCGTCGGTGGTATCGAATGACAGGCACAGATAGCCCTGTTTTTCCGTCACATCGCGCAGGTTCCAGCCATTGCGTACAGGCAGCGCATGGACATGCTGCAGCCATGCCAGATAGGCGGCCCAGTCTTCCTTGGGTATTTTTGAAAGTGTGTCGAACCGGCCTTCCCCATGGGTGGCGTCATACCATGACTGGAAAGTCTGGCTGGGCACGCCAAGGTCAATGCCCGTTACCGTCTTCGCGGTGCGTAGCGTTTGCATGCGCGCGTAATCCAGCCACGGGCCTTCCTGACCGGGAGGGGTCTTGTCGGCAATGAAGAAATTGTCGATCCGCTGCTGCTGTCGCAGGGCCATGCCAATGGCAAGGCCTCCCTGCCCGGCACCGATGATGACCACGTCATGGACGGGTTCGCCATCCACATAATGCCTTGGTACCCACTGGCCTTCCGGGTACGCAATCATGTCCAGGTCGCGGGTGATCCGTGCTTCCAGCCTGGCGAGATCAGACGTCATGTCATTTCCCTTCCGTATCCGATGTTTGCAGAAAGTGCATGTAATCCTTGAAAGCAGCCTGCATGCCCAGGGAAGGCGCATCCATGACGTCCTGGCGGAACAGCGCGCCGGACAGCAGGCCACCATCGTGATCACCCCACAGGTCCACCGATAGCGTGCCTTCCGGTGCCGGGTATGGCCCGACATCAAAACGAAAATCCGGGTAGACCGTGCACAGCATCTGGCACCAGTCCAGCAGTGACCACACGGTGGGCGCGCCCATGTTATAGGTCTGGCGCGCAGGCTGCTCGAGATCGGACAGGGCGATGAGGGATGCAGCCGCATCGCGCGCGTATTGCCAGTTCTTGATGCACGGACGCGCGAAATGCACGGACTGCCCCCTACGGGCGGCCTGGGTTACAACAAAGATCTGGCTCAGCGTGTCACGCACGCCGGTTTCATGTTCGTAAGGCCCGAATACGCGGCCCAGCCGGCCGATTTTGAGCGTCATGCCGCATTGTGCGGCCAGGCGTGCTGCCAGGTGTTCGCCGCTGTATTTGCTGATGGCGTACAGGCTGGCAGGCTTGCGGGGCGTGCTTTCTTTCAGCCATGTGCCATCGGGGAAGTCATTGCCGTAGACGGCGACGGAACTGGCAAAAAGGAAATTCCGCACGCCCGTTTCCGCCGCAGCATTCATGACATTGACCGTACCGCCCAGATTGACGGCAACCGTCGCAGCCGCCCGCTGCTGCTCCTGTGCAACACCTGATGTAATGGCCGCCAGGTGGATGACGGCTGCAGCACCCTGCCCATCGAAGCACTGGCGCACGAAAGCAAGGTCCGTAATGTCGCCTTCATGATGGATATAGTGGCCACCCAGCGCTGCCAGATGGCGTGAGAGCGGGGCCGGTAACGCCGTGTCTGAAATGCCGATGACGCAACGCCTCTTTTCCAGCAGTGCCTCGACAACATTCAGGCCCACGAAACCCGTATCGCCCGTTACCACCACGGTGCCGCCAGGCATGGTCATGTCGTTTTTTCCTGCGTGGCGCGCCAGTTTTCGTATTCGGCAAGGATCTCCGGGCTGGGCGGGTAGGCGATATCGATCGGCATGCCGGCTGCGACTTTCTTTATGATGAAAGCCTCGAGGGCTTCCTGCTCGATCGCGGCTTCGGCAATTTCATCGGCAAGGTGGCGGGGCACGCATACCGCGCCGTCCTCGTCGCCGACGATGATGTCACCGGGAAAGACCGCGACCCCCTGCACGCCAACAGGTTCATCGCAGCCAATGACCATCAGGGCCGAAAAGGAGGACCGCACGTTCCTGCCCGCGCAGACCACCGGCAGTTCCATTTTGCTCACGATCGAGATGTCGGAAACACTGGTGTCGAGGATGACGCCCGCAATGCCGCGCACCATGAGCGATGTCGCCATGATGTCTCCCATGAAGGAAACTTCCGGGTGGCCACCACTGGCCACAACCACCACGCTCTGCGCCGGTGCGGCGTCGAGTGCCATCCGGTTCAGGCTGGGAAGCTGGCGTTGGGCGATTCCCGCGCGGATGTCCTCGCGCACCGGCATGGCGCGGACTGTCCATGCGGGGCCGCAAAATCGCCCGCAGGCAGGCTGGAGCGGCTGCAGGTCAGAAAAAAAGCGGCTGTGCAGCCCCATCTTGAACATGATGGCAGACAGCGTGGGCACGGCGACGGAAAGCAGCCTTGCCTTGAGCTTTTCGGGGATGGGCAGACAGGTTTCTGATGCGATCTCACCCAGTCCTGGCAAACGAAAGTTCGCTTTTTCAACTGACATAAAGGCACACCCAATATGTAAAGGCTGATGATGAGGCGTATTCTTCCCGATACGGAAAAAGTTCCGGAATCGAACAGTTTTATGCGGGATGGTTGATGGCCGGGCCGCGATGAAGCGGTGCGGCAAAATCCCCTGCGAAGAAAACCGGATGATCCGTAAGCGGGAGTGGTATCAGGTTTATTGTTTCTTACCTATAACGATCATATAATGGAATTCAAGTAGTATACCATTGGTCGTGAAAATTATTGCATGTCCCGTCCGGGTAGGGACATACTGCAATGCCCGGGGAAACTCCGGCAGTAATTCGGGAACGGTGTCCATTGGTCATGGAGGCGGATTCGCGCGTTCCAGAAGGAAAATTGCTTTCCGTCCACTTCATGTACAGCCGTGGGGTGGTGGATCCTATCATGTCGGAAAGGCCGTATGATGCGGCGGCGCATATGATGTTATCTGACAAGCAGCGGTCTTCGTCATCCAGGGGTAACCTGTCCGGGGATGCATTTGAAACGGTCCGTCGGTGGATACTTGATGGCCAGCTTGAAGCCGATACGGTCGTCATCGAACGTGAGGTGGCGTTGCGGCTGGGTCTTTCCCGTACGCCGGTAAGGGATGCGTTGCGCCGACTGGTGGGGGAGGGGCTCCTGCGGCAGAACGGGCGCACGATCATGGTGAATGCCATCCGTACCGAGGATGTGCTGGAGATCCTGGTTCTGCGCCGCCTGCTGGAGGGCGAGGGCGTCAAGCTGGCGACGCACCGCATCAGCCCCGGCATGCTGGACATCCTGTATGACCGGGAGGTCGCGCTTTTGCAGATGGAACATATCACCGCTGAAGCGCACTGGGATGTGGACAACATGTTCCATGCCACGATTGCCGCGGCCAGCGGAAACCGCCTGCTGGCCCGCAATGTCAATGAACTGCGTGAACGCACCCGGCTGTATGGCTTTGATCAGATTCCGCAGCGACTGGAACCGGGGCGGCAGGAGCATTGCCAGATTCTGGAAGCGATGCGTGAAAAGGATGCGGAGCGGGCCTCGATGCTGATGCAGAAGCACCTCCAGCAGGTTGCGGATGCCATTCTGGGCACGCTTGCCGTATGAAGGGTGCCGGCTGGCGCCGAATAAAACGTTACTAAATAGTAATGAGTTGTATTTGCGGGATTTGAAATTAAGCTGACGGTAGAACATTTCCGTGGGGAAAGGGATCAGGCGTGCTGCATCTATATCGTTTTGATATCCTTATGATAAAGGATTCCTGAACAATGCCCGTCAATCCTTCTGGCCCGACGCGGCGGGACCTGCTGCTCAAGATAGGCCTGACCGCGGGCACGGCTGCCATGTACCAGGCCATGACCGCCCTGGGCCATGCGGCGGAATCACAGTTCAGCGGCACGCTCGATCTGGGCAGGGCGCGCAGGGGCGACAGTGTCGTGGTGCTTGGCGCTGGGCTTGCCGGCCTTGCGGCGGCCTATGAACTGGACAAGGCGGGCTACAAGGTCCGGCTTCTTGAATATCAGGACCGTGCGGGCGGGCGGAACTGGACCCTGCGCGGGGGCGACACGTATACCGAACTGGGTGGCGCAACCCAGAAAGTTGCGTTTGCGGCAGGGAACTATTTCAATCCCGGCCCGTGGCGTATTCCGCATCATCACCGGGCCATCCTGCATTACTGCAAGCAGTTCGGCGTACAGCTTGAACCGTTCATCCAGTTCAATAACAACGCATACGTGCACAGTACGAACGCATTCGGCGGCAAGCCGCAGCGGTATCGGGATGCGGCGTCGGATTTCATCGGCAATATTTCCGAACTTCTGGGCAAGTCCGTCAACCAGAACAATCTCGATCAGGTGCTGACGAAGGATGACCGTGAGCGCCTGCTGGTGGCGTTGCGCGAATGGGGCATGCTGGATGCATCCTATTCCTATCGCAAGGGGCTGCATGTTTCGAGCCGGCGCGGGTATGACCGCCCGCCCGGCGGCGGCCCCGATGGCGCGCCCATTGCCTCGGATCTGTTGCCGTTTACCGACGTGCTCGATCCGTGCGTGTGGAACACTATGAAGTTCTTCATGACGTACGAGATGCAGCCCACCATGTTCCAGCCTGTCGGCGGGATGGACATGATTGGCAAGGCATTTGCCCGGCGCATTGGCAGGTTGATCACATTCAACCGCAAGGTCACGGCCATCGACCAGGACAGTTCGGGCGTTACGATCAGCCATACCGACCGTGTCAGTGGCGCGGTGGGCCAGACAAAGGCCGACTGGTGCGTCTGCGCCATGCCGCTGACCGTGCTGGCGCAGATACCGGTGCAGGTCTCGCCCAAGATGCAGGCGGGTATCCGCGCCGTGCCCTATTCGAGCCATGCGAAGATCGGCATGGAATTCCGTCGCCGCTTCTGGGAGGAAGACGAGGCGATTTACGGCGGGATCAGTTTCACCAGCCAGGAAATCGCCCTGATTTCCTACCCCAATGACCGCATGCATTCCAGCGGGCCAGCTGTCCTGCTGGGGGGCTTTCCCCTCAGTCTCGCGGGACTGGACTTCGCGGCCATGACGCCTGAACAGCGCCTTGAGGCCGCCCTCAGGCAGGGGGAAGTGATCCACCCGCAATACCGCTCCGAATTCATGAACGGCACCTCTGTCGCGTGGAGCCGTGTGCCATGGATGCTGGGCTGTCGTGCACGATGGAGTGAAGCTGACAGGAAGGCCTATTATCAGGATCTGGTTGCGGTCGATGGCCGTATCGTCCTGGCGGGGGATCATGCATCCTATCTGGGGGGATGGCAGGAAGGTGCGCTCCTGTCCTCCATGGATGCGGTAAAGCGGTTGCACAAACGGGCACAGGAAGCTTGATGATGGGCATGCACACTATCAAGGCATGGGCTGTGGCCGCGTCTGTGGCCCTGTCTGTCGGGGGCGTGCCGTCGCTCTGCCTGGCTGCGGATGCGGCCGACCCCGCGCAACTGACCACGGGGCAGCAGGTGTACGCGCATATCTGCCAGGCCTGCCATATGGCGGATGGCCGGGGCGGCGTTGGCGCGGGAACCATCCCGGCGCTGGCATCAAACCCGCATCTGGCGGTTGCGGCCTATCCCGCAACCGTAGTCATGAACGGCAAGGGGGCCATGCCATGGTTCAATGGCGTGCTGTCGCCCGCCCAGATTGCGGATGTCGTCAATTATGTAAGGGCGCATTTCGGCAACCATTATACGGATGCCCTGACACCCCAGACGGTGGGCAGCATGGCAGGGCCACTGAAAGTCGATGACCATTGACCCCGCGTGCGGGCCTGTTCTTGTCCTGCCGGGGCGAACGGCCCGCTTCAGGAACGTGGCGTAGCGCTCTGGCCGCATGATTATTGTAAAGAAACAAGAAAGAATTTTTATATGATTGAGTGATTGCCATTGCATTTGTTTTATGGTGAATTCAAATGAGATTTTGGTAAGGGTGCTATCGATACATCTTTGCAAAAATACACTTTATCAGTCCGTTGCTTTTAAGAAACTACTGGCGGACACATAAACTGTGTGTTTTTTCGATCAGGTGCGACTGCATTCCATAAAAGCAGAAGGTGGCAAGTCCATGGGTATTCTACTTTCAAAAGAGTCTCAGGAAGACCTGCTGGAGCGGGGCTATTCCCGTCGCCAGTTCGGTCGTATTTCGGCCTTGCTCGGGCTGGGTTCGGCGGCGATGGCCGCTTCGCCGCTGCTGAGCCGGACGGCTGCTGCCAAGAGTGCCGCGGGCGCGGGTGGCAAGGCCCAGATCGAAGAGATCCAGAGCAAGGTCGGCATGGTCCGCCTTGGCAGCAACGAATGCTGGACCGGCCCCTTCCCCGCCGCGGCGCAGGCCGGGGCGGCGATGGTGCCTTATGGCAACCGCTATGAACCCTCGGACCTGCGTTCGCAGTTGATCCAGACTGTCTCCCAGGTCGAGAAGGTGCCCGAAACCCACATCCTGCCCTGGCCGGGGTCGAGTGATCCGCTGTCACGTACCGTCGTGACCTTCTGCTCTCCCACGCGCGGCCTCGTTACGGCCGACCCGACCTTTGAAAGCTCATGGCGCACCGCCGCATGGTTGGGGGTAAAGGTTACCAAGGTGCCGCTGCGGGCGGAAAACAAATACGTAACCGACGTCAAGGCGATGCTGGCGGCTGATCCGAACGCCGGTATCTACTATGTCTGCTCGCCCAACAACCCGACCGGCACGGTTACGCCGCTGGCGGACATCAAATGGCTTGTGGCCCACAAGCCCGCAGGGTCGATCGTTCTGGTCGATGAGGCCTATATCCACTTCGCAGGTGCGCCGAGTGCGGCAAAGCTCGTCGCGGAGAACAAGGATGTCGTTGTCCTGCGCACCTTCTCCAAGCTGTTTGGCATGGCCGGGCTGCGGCTGGGCCTGAGCATGGCGCGGCCTGACCTGCATGCCAAGATGATGCGTTATGATGGCGCCAGCCAGTCGGGCACGTTGTCCATCGTGGCCCTGGCAACCGGCACGTCAAGCCTGACCCAGAGCGCTGCGATTGTCGAGCGCCGCAACCAGATGATTGCCGCGCGGGAGGAAACCTTCGCTCACCTGAAGAAACGCGGCCTGACCTACCTGCCCAGCAATGCCAACATGTTCATGGTGGACTGGAAGCAGCCCGCCCAGACCATGCGCGACGCCTTTGCCAGCCGCAAGGTCGATATCGGGCGCAGCTGGCCCATCTGGCCCACCATGTCGCGCGTAACGGTTGGCTCGGCAGAAGACATGAAGGCCTTCTGCGCCGCACTTGACCAGATCATGGTCTGAAATCGGGCCGCCCTACGCGACCGGAGGCATTTTCTGCACAATTTTGCGGATGTAGATGACAGAATCGTCGCCCCGGCAGGCCTGCCGGGGCGACAGTCATATCCGGGCCTGCACCACGAGAACCGGTGCGCTGGCGATTGGCTGGCAAGGCTCCGGCAGCGTCGTTGCCAGCGGCCCTGCACATGGCCAGTTGTGACAATATTGCAAGGCGATTGCCAACCGTAATAATCGGAAAGCATGGTTGCCACGGCACGATGCAGATTCGGGCATCGGTGCGCAGGCCAGTGTGGTGACCGAAGCCGTTCCGCTACATGTATAGGTACAGGGCATGGTGCCGATATGGCGTGCAGGTGTGCCAGAACACGTAAGGCGCAGTCCGTGTAGCTCTGAAACAGTATGGTTTCTATCTTCAGAATACATAATAAATTATAAATGTAATGATTGTTCTTATGATACAAAATGCCTTCCTGACCTGAGGCACCCTGCATTCGCCCGGATATCGGGAGTGAGTTGGAAGAATCTGCCATTACATAGTTTTTGTTATGCTTTTCGATACAAAAACTCTTTCTATTGTATGATTTCATGCGTGCGTCAGGGAATTGGGATGGCTGATCATGAGTGTCATGGTCGATATCCGTCAGGGCGCATGCGGGTGTTATGACGGAAATTTCCAGAAGGCAGATCGGGATCGGGTTGTGGCGTCCGGTGCCTGGAAATAAAAGATCCTTTAATTTCATACATGTTAGTATGAAATAACATTTCGAATTAATTCCACCATGGTTGTGGATACCTTAAATACGGGTAAAGCCTTTCCTTTGTTCAAAAGCCATAATGTTGCAGTAAAGCAACAAAAGGCCGAAAAGGCAGAAGGCAGTTCTCATTTTTTATTTTTAATCGAAAATTTATTGTAAATATTTCTTGGTCGTAATTTTTTCCTGAATCAGAAAGGTGACCTCATGATTCTTAGACGTTGGCTTGTGGCTGCGACTGTTTTTACAGTCCCGACCGGAGTGGACGCCGTTATGAAGGCTGCCATGGCAGCTGATACGGACGTTGATTCATCCAGGCATCGGGTGGTCCGTTCAGCGCCATCCAAAGTATCGAGCACATCAGCTACCGCGCATAAGGCAAACACCCTGACGGCGCATTCTCGCCAGTCGGCGGGTGTGCCTGCAGATACCAATGAAGCCATTATCGTAACCGGCACGCATTCTTCCAACAGGCGCGCCCGTCAGAGCACAAGCCCCGTCACGGTTGTAACGGCCGCAACCCTGCGCCGTTCAGGCCAGATGAACCTGGCCGACGCCATCACCCGTACCTATGCCTCGATCAACGTGGGCGCGAAGGGCAGTGATACGGCGGCCCTGACATCGGCAATCCGCATGCGTGGCCTTAACCCGAATGAAGTGCTGGTTCTGGTGGATGGCAAGCGCCGCCATGTAACCGGTAACATGACGCAGAACCCCGGCCCCGCATTCGGTTCGACGCCGGTCGATCTGAACATGATCCCCGCCAACGCCATCGATCATATCGAAGTGCTGGAAGATGGCGCTGCCGCCATGTATGGCTCTGACGCCATTGCCGGTGTGGTGAACATCATCACCAAGAAGCAGGACCATGGCTTTGACGCCAGCTTCCAGACCGGTGCCAACGCCTATGCCGGCAACGGCTGGCAGTATCAGGTCAATGCCGATGGCGGCATGAAGCTGGGGCAGGACGGGTTCCTGCACGTTTCGGGGCAGGTCTACCACACCGATCATGGCATTCCCAAGGGCGCGCGCGATCACCGCCTGCTGGGCACATGGCCCGAAGGCGCGCACACCACCGGTTACTACAATGGGCTGGTGCCGGGCGCGAAGAATATTGATCCCAGCGTCAACAAGCTGATGAGCACGCCCGAAGAAACGCGTGAAAACCTGTCGATCGACTGGGGTAAGCAGTTTACGCCCGGCATCAACTTCTACGGCCTGATCACCTATGCGCACCGTCATGCGGAAGCATATGAAAACTATCGTATCCCCACCATCGCGCCCTCGATGTATCCCAATGGCTTCACGCCCATCGAAACCATGGAGGAGAACGACTACTCCGCCACGCTCGGCCTGAAGGGTGACAACTTCATGGGGTTCAACTGGGACCTCAGCACCGTGTATGGCGCGGATGAAGACAAGATCGGCGACAAGAATACCGCCAATACCGGCATGCTGGCTTCGACCTGTAATAACGGTGTTCCGGCCAATGCCTCAACGGACGGATGTGGCTGGTCACCTTCAAAGACACGTTCCGAAACCTATCGCATGGCGCAGTGGACGAACAACCTCGACTTCCGCCGTCATTTCAATATCGGCCACAAGGTTCCGATGACGCTGGCATTCGGTGCCGAGCAGCGTCTGGAAACCTATGACATCTATGCAGGCAACCCGCCCTCCTATCAGGCTGGTGGCACGCAGGGTTATGCCGGCCTGGGGCCGCAGAGCGCGGGTTCATGGAGCCGTGACATCTGGGCATGGTACCTGGATGGTGACTTTCACTTCACCAAGAAGTGGAGCGTAGACTTCGCCGGTCGATTTGAGCATTACACCGACGTTGGCAACACGGAAAACGGCAAAATTTCAACCCGTTATGACTTTAATCGCCGGGTTGCCCTGCGTGGCACCATCAGCACGGGCTTCCGTGCGCCGACCCTGGCCGAAGAACATTACAGCGCCATGAGCGTGGGCCCGACGACGGCTTCGGGCATGCTGCCCGTGTCCTCCGAAGCTGCGCGCAGCCTTGGTGCCTCGAACCTGAAGCCCGAGCGTTCGACCAGTGAAAGCGGTGGTATCGTGCTCGAACCGGTTGACGGGTTCCATGTGGAAGCGGACGTCTACCAGATCAACCTGCGTGACCGTATCGTGGGCGGTGGCACCACGAAGGGCCAGGCAGCGGTCAATGCCATTGAAAACATGGGATATACCCTGCCCGCCAACGGCCTGGACGTTTCCACCGTGTCTGCCTACTATCTGACCAATGGCGCCAGCACGCGCACGCAGGGTGTTGATATCAAGGCCGATTACATGTTCCGCATGCACCGGTATGGTAACCTGACCCTGAGCATGGCGATCGACCTCAACCGCAGTCGCCTGCACCACAATGGCGTGTCGTCCACGGGTAATGCCCTGCTCAACGCGCAGAACACCGCCTATCTGACCACGGCCTACCCGCGCAGCAAGATCATCCTGAACGCCTTCTATACGATTGGCGCCTGGGACTTCAACGTTCGTCAGACCCGCTATGGCCAGACGACGACATGCTGACCTATTACGACTATACCACCAGCGGTTCGTGTGGGAGCGGGGCGCTTTATGCATCCAACACCTGCTTTGCACAGTTCAAGAACACGCCGCGGTGGCTGACCGATATCGAAATCGGTTACCGGGTCAACCGCCACCTGCATCTTGCTGTTGGCGCGAACAACGTCTTCAACATCCGGCCCCGTCGTCTGCCCACGGAAAACGATTCCAACGGCGTCAACCTGTATGACCAGAACTCCTCTCAGGTTCCGATCATGGGTGGTTATTACTATGGCCGCATAAACGCGACTTTCTGAGATCTCTCGTTTATTCTGCCTGCCTGGGCACACCGGATTCCGTTCGGTGTGCCTTTTTTCTGTGCCGGTAATGAAATGATGCGGATGCGTGGAGCGTTACAGGATTCCTGTTCCGAATTGATGATGTATCCCCGCCTGCGCCACGATATTCCGAACTCGTAATATTGCGGCGTCGCAACTTACTGATTATAAAAACCACAATACAATGCGGCCTTCCCCGAACTGTCTTGGGACAGGACGTATTTTCCTTAACAGGGAGCCCTGCCTTATGGCCTCTTCAACCCGACGCCAGCTTCTGACCGCACTTGGCCTTGCCGGAGGCACTGCCGCTCTCTACCAGGCCATGACGGTCATGGGGTATGCAGCCGACTCACGCTTTACCGGGCCACCAGCCCTGTCCGGTGCTCGCAAGGGTACAAAAGTGCTTGTTCTGGGAGCGGGGCTTGCCGGCATGCTGGCGGCCTATGAACTGCGCAAGGCCGGTTATTCCGTAAGTGTCCTTGAATACCAGAACCGGACCGGCGGCCGGAACTGGACACTGCGCGGCGGTGACCGCGTGGTTGAAATGGGCACGCCTGTACAGAAAGTCGAATTCGCGCCGGGCAACTATATCAACCCCGGTCCGTGGCGCATTCCCTATCACCACCGTGCCCTGCTGCATTACTGCAGGCAGTTCGGGGTTGCGCTCGAACCGTTCATCCAGCTCAATTACAATGCATTTGTGCACAGCCCCGATGCGTTCGGTGGCAAGCCCATGCGGTATCGTGACGTGGCCTGTGACTTCACGGGTGTCGTGGCCGAGTTGCTGGCAAAGTCGATCGATGGGCACACGCTTGACCAGGAACTGACCCAGGAAGACCGCATGCAGCTCAAGGAAGCGATGCGCGGCTGGGGTTTTCTGGACGAGGACTTCCGCTACAAAAGCAGCGTGCATACCTCAACGCGGCGCGGGTGGGACAAGCGCCCTGGTGGTGGCCCGGATGGCGCACCCGTACCCTCCGCGTTGCTTGACCGGCAGGATCTGTTCAGGCCAGCGATGTGGCAGTCCCTTTCCGCCTTCATGAATTACGAGATGCAGACGACCATGTTCCAGCCCGTGGGCGGGGTGGACATGATCGGCAAGGGGTTTGCAAAACAGGTTTCCGATCTCATCACCATGAATGCGCGCGTCAGCCGCATTGCGCAGGATGACCACGGCGTGCGCGTGACGTGGGAGAATACCGCAACGGGCAAGGTCTCGGAGGAGACGGCTGACTGGTGTGTGTGCACCATTCCGCTTTCCGTCCTGAGCCAGATCGATGTTCAGGTTTCCTCCGGAATGAAGGCCGCCATCGGCGCGGTTCCCTATACATCGCATATCAAGATGGGGCTGGAGTTCAAGCGCCGGTTCTGGGAACAGGATGATGACATCTACGGTGGCATCAGCTTCACCAATCAGGAGATCTCGCAGGTTTCCTATCCCAGCTACGGCTTTCAGTCATCCGGTCCGGCGGTTCTGCTCGGGGCTTATACCAAGAGCATGGCGGGGCTTGATATTGCCGGCATGACGCCCGCGCAGCGTATCGAGACCGGGCTTGCACAGGGTTCGGTGCTGCACCCGCAATACCGTAAGGAATTCAGCAACGGCGTGGCCGTGGCATGGAGCCGCATGCCCTGGTCGCTTGGTTGCTGCGCCATCTGGAGCGCGGAAAGCCGCAAGCAGCATTACCGCAACCTGACGGAAATCGATGGCCGTATCGTGCTGGCGGGTGAACATGCCTCCTATCTGGGTTGCTGGCAGGAGGGTGCGATCCTTTCCTCCCTTGACGCGATCAAACGACTTCACAAACGGGCGCAGGAGGCCTGAGCATGAACCGTAACATTCTGCACATGCTCGCCATTATTGGCATTTCGGCGTTTCCGGTGCTGGCGCACGCTGATTCCCCCGGTGCGGGCGGGGACAGCAAGAACGATATGCAGACCGGGGCCGAAGTCTATCAGCATGTCTGCCAGGCCTGTCATATGGCTGATGGCAAGGGAGGCAAGGGCGCTGCGATCATTCCGGCGCTGGCTGGCAACTCCAAGCTTGCCATGGCGGCCTATCCCGCTGGTATCGTCCTTAATGGTTATGGCGCGATGCCGTGGTTTAACGGCACATTGTCGGCTGAACAGATTGCCAATGTGGTCAATTATGTCCGTACGCATTTTGGCAATGCCTATACCGATACGCTTTCGGCCAGTGATGTTAAGGCCATGTCCGGCCCCGTGCCGCACATGACGCATTGACCGGCGTGACCTGACGGCAGTGCATGTTACCGGCTGCGCCGTGGCTTCACGTGGGGGCACTCGCGGCCTGACAGGGCGCATGCCGGGTTGCTGCGCATTGAAAGACATATGTGCGCGGGGACGATGAACGAAAAGCCCGGCGTGTTGTGCCAGTATGCATGCCCATCAGGTCTGGAATGGTGACGTGCCGGTGGCAGCCATGCCGGTAGTTTTGAATACAGAATATTTATCAGATGACGGTTCTTGTCAGGGCGCGCGGTTTTCCTTTGTTACATGCCTGATCGCCTGACCAGATCAGGCCGTGTTGCGGCGTTATCAATTTTCCTGTCAAGTAATGCATTGGAAGTATTATTGTATGACTGACCGTGCGGGAGCTGCTTTTGGGCGATACGGGAAAAGCCTTTTCATTGTGCTCATGCTTTTTCTTGGGCTGGTGTTTGGCATAATATGCAATATGTACGGCGGCCCATTACAGGAATATACTGTCGCCAGTGCACAATACATACTGGGCCTGTTCATACGGCTTGTAAAAATGATCATCGTGCCGCTGGTTATGGCGGGGCTTATTTCCGGTTTGGGCAACCTGGCGCAGCACAAGGGGGTGGGGCGACTGGTTGGCAGGCTGGCGGTATGGATTATCTGTGCCTCGGTCATCTCGCTTGGCATTGGCATGATGACATCGGAAGTCTTTCATCCCGGGCGTCTTCTGTCATCGCAGATCGGCCTGTCGCATGAAAAAATGGATATTCCGACAATCAGCCTGGCCGAGCAGGTCACCCATATCATTCCATCCAGTATTATCGATGCCATGGCGCATAACGAGATCATGCAGGTTACTGCGTTCTCGCTCCTGTTCGGGCTGGGGCTGATCTCGCGCTATAAAAATACCACAACGGTTATCCTGCAGGCCTGCAACGAGTTTTTTAATGTGATGTTGCGGGTGACCGAAATCATCATGAAATCAATACCGCTGGTTGTCTTTGCCTCCACGGCATTGATCGCGGCCCGCTCCGGATATCAGTTGGTCATATCCTATCTGTATATCATTCTGGAATTCTACGTGGCGGTCATGCTGCTGGTGCTTGCATGGTTCTGCGCGGGATTCTTCTGCATGGGGCGGGATGTTTTCCGTCTCTCGCGCAATATTGTACAGGCGCTGATCCTGGCTTTTTCAACAGGCAGTTCCGAGGCCGCCTATTCTGAACTGATCGAAAACCTGGAAGAATTCGGTGTCAATCGTGAAGTATCAGGGTTTCTCCTTCCCCTGTGCTACAGCTTTAACATGGATGGCGCGATGATGTTCCAGTCCTTCAGTGTTGTGCTGATTGCCGATGCTTACGGCATCCATCTGGGTTTTCTTACATTATGCTATATTTTTGGCTTCCTGTTCATCAGTTCAAAGGGAATGGCGATCGTGCCACGTGGTGCGATCATCATTCTGGGTAACGTGCTGCCTACATTCGGCCTGCCTCCCGAAGGTATATTGCTGCTGCTGGGTGTGGATCATTTCTTTGACATGGCCCGCACGGCTGCCAGTATCTACGGAATATCTGTTCTTGTCGGTATTCTTGGCCGTCCGGCTGTGCATGACAACATGATCCCCGAGGAAACATGATGACCTGTAATATGGATTTTTCCAGTGACAATCGCATGGGGGTCAATCCCCAGATCCTTGATGCCCTGCACGCGGCCAATCAGGGGCCTGCGGCAGCTTATGGCCATGATGACCTGACCCATAGCCTGGATCAGGTTGTGGGGGATTTTCTTGGGGCGAAGGTTGCGACATTCCCCATCATTTCGGGCACGGCCGCAAACTGCCTGCCCATTGCCGCGTTCACGCCGCCCTATGGCGGAATTGTCTGTTCTGAAAATGCACATATCCTGCGGGCGGAATGTGGTGCGCCCGAGTTCTTTACCAGCGGGTCAAAGATGCTTCCGGCTGCGGCGCAATCAGGCAGGATGACGGCGGAAGGGCTGGCGGCGCTGCTGGCCTCCTATCCTGCTGCTGCTACGGACACGACGGTACCGAAGGTCCTGAGCCTGACGCAGGTGACGGAATGCGGAACGGTCTATACGCTGGACGAGATCATGGCCCTGACCCGTATCGCGCATGAACGGGGCATGATGGTGCACATGGATGGCGCGCGTTTTGCCAACGCGGTCGTGGCGCTGGGGTGCACGCCTGCCGATATGTCGTGGCGGGCAGGGGTGGATGTGCTGTCGCTTGGCACCAGCAAGAACGGCACGATCTGCGGAGAAGTAATCGTTTTCTTCAACCCCGACAGGGCCGAAAATTTCAGGCGCTACATCAAGCGTGCCGGGCACATGATGGCCAAGCAGCGGTTTGTCTCCGCACAGATTGTCGCTCATCTTGCCGATGAGCTCTGGCGGCATAATGCTTCCAACGCCAATGCCATGGCCAGGCGGCTGCATGATGGCCTGGCGCGGCAGGAAGGGATCGCGATCGTCCATGAGGTTGAGGCCAACATCGTATTCGTCGCCATGCCCGAGGCACATGTGCAGGCGCTGCAGGCACAGGGGTTTGCGTTCCATACGGTCGGGCAGGACCCGGCAGGCAGCCCGGTCGTGCGATTTGTGACCAGTTTCATGACAACAGCGGATGACGTGGACCATCTTCTTGGCGCCATCAGCCAGGCGTGTGCATGACAGCGTGACGTGACGCTTTTGCAAAGTCTCTCGGGCAGGTGATTGGCGCTGTACCGCTGGCAGGGGCAACCTGCCTGTGACAGATGCGTTGGGCCATGACGGACGACGTGGAAGGATCCGGCCATGACGCATGACGACTCTGAAAAATCTGGTGGCAGGTCAGCCGGGGAGGGGGCGCGCTATCCGGCACCCGGCGTCAGTTCACCGCCCGAGGCCCGGCCTGACCCGGATGCAGAAAAAACGCCTAGCCCTGAGCCTGTTCCCACCGACCTGCCTGATCCGCTCACCCTGCCGCAGCATGATGGCGAGGAAGATACGCCAGGCTGAAGCGGGGTCGCAGGGCTAGAGCAGCTTCATGATCTTGAGCAGGAACCACGTGATCATCATGAAGATGAAGCAGATGCCGCCTGCTTCCATCGTGCCCATGGCGCCCGAGGCCAGGAACATGCCGCCGGTATTCATGCCAAAGAAACCGGTCACGAAGGTGGCGGGCAGCATGAGCGTGGTCACGATGGAGACGGTGTAAAGGCGGCGGTTGGTTTCTTCCGCCTGGCCTGATGCCAGTTCATCCTGCAGCGAGCGCGCGCGGTCCTGTAGTGCCAGAAGGTCATCGAGGGCCGCGTGGATCTGGCGTTGCGAGCGGTCGCGTATGTCATCTTCCGCCCATTCGGGCAGTTCAAGGTCTTCGTTGTGGAAGATGCGGTCCACGGGCGAGATCACGCGCCGCAGTTCGGTCGAGCGGCGGCGCACGCGCCCGATCAGTCCGCTGATGCGCCCGAAATCGGTGTGCTGGTCCAGTGTCAGCAGCAGGTCCTCGGCACGGTCGAGCTGGTCATCGAGCATGGCGATGTTGCGCCGCACGGTATCGGCGAATTCCAGCAGCGTGTGGTCCACGACCTCGGCGGGGGAATCGAAGGATTCATTGCGTTGCAGCGCGCGGTACACCACGCCAAGTGCCGGCACCGGCTGGCGGCGGGTGGTGATGAGCAGGTCGGGCAGCACGGCAAAGCGCCAGGCGGAGAGGTTTTTGTCATCCTCCGACATGGCATCATCAAAGCCGGGCAGGGCGCCGTACACGATGTCGCCTTCCGCCTCTACATTGGTACCGCGGTCGGTGCTGCCGAGTGCGAGGCGCACTTCCTCGGGCAGGCAGGGTATGGCCTGGATGTGGGCGCGGCTGGCGGTATGAACGATGTCGTAATGCAGCCAGACCCATGAATCAGGGCTGGCGGGCGAGCCGCCTTCAAGCGCACGCGTGATCTGTTCATCATTGAGCCGCACGGGGCGGTGGCCGGACTGGCAGCCAATGGCCCAGACCAGCCCGTTCGAGATGGATGTGGCGGGCGGTCTGCCCTCCATCGGCATGGCGGCGGCATCCGCTGCGGGAAAGTCGGGAACGGTTTCCATCGCTTGTCCCTCCATCATGCCGCCTGCTGCGGCTGTCGTGTCCGGGTGGCTTACATGAAAACGGGCGGGCGGCGGCCACAGGCCACGCGTCCGCCCGTTCCACGCAACCGCGCCTTATTTCATCAGGTCGGGGGAGACCTTGCCGCCATTGGCCGCAAGCTTCTGCATGACCTGCTTGATCAGCCAGACATTCATGGAAGCGGAATCGTTCATGTCGCCGCTGTAGTGCAGTTCGGTGGCCAGTTCCTTGCGCGCGGCAAGCGAGCTGTCCAGCCCGAGCAGCTTCATCAGGTCAACGATCGAGGTCTGCCAGTTCAGCTTCTCGGGGTTCTTGGCGGCCAGCGCGCCCAGCACGGCATCCACGTCCACCGGCTGTGCCGGGGCTGCGGCCGCAGCCGCGGCAGCAGGAGCGGCCGCAGCAGCTGCGGGGGTTGCTGCCGGGGTGGCGGCAGTAGCGGTGTGGCTGCCAAAAATCTTGGACAGGATTGAACCGAAAATGCTCATGATCTCTTTCTCCATCGTGTATCCGGCCTGGCGGGTGCCAGGCCGTTCACATGCGTATCAGGGTCGCCTGACAGCGCTCAGTAACGGTACTCTGCATTCTTGAAGGGACCATTGACCGGCACGTCGATGTAATCCGCCTGTTCCTTGGTCATTTTGGAGAGGTGAGCCCCCACCTTGGCCAGGTGCAGGAAGGCGACCTTCTCATCAAGGTGCTTGGGCAGGGTGTAGACCTTGTTTTCGTACTTGCCTTCGGGTGCCTGCCACAGTTCGAGCTGTGCGAGCGTCTGGTTGGTGAACGACGCGGACATCACGAACGAGGGGTGGCCCGTGGCGTTGCCGAGGTTCACCAGACGCCCTTCGGACAGCACGATCAGGCGCTTGCCGTCGGGGAAGACGACCTCATCAACCTGCGGCTTGATGTTGTCCCAGGTGTAGTTGCGCAGGGCATTGATCTGGATCTCGGAATCGAAATGCCCGATGTTGCACACGATGGCGCGGTGCTTCATCTCGCGCATGTGCTCGATGGTGATGATGTCGATGTTGCCCGTGGCGGTCACGAAGATATCGCCGCGCGGGGCGGCCTCTTCCATCGTAACAACCTCGTAGCCTTCCATCGCGGCCTGCAGCGCGCAGATGGGGTCGACTTCGGTTACCAGCACGCGGCAGCCTGCGTTGCGCAGCGATGCGGCGGAACCCTTGCCCACGTCGCCATAACCGGCCACCACGGCCACCTTG
The DNA here is from genome assembly GCF_009834365.1 of Komagataeibacter xylinus. Taxonomy (NCBI): domain Bacteria; kingdom Pseudomonadati; phylum Pseudomonadota; class Alphaproteobacteria; order Acetobacterales; family Acetobacteraceae; genus Komagataeibacter; species Komagataeibacter xylinus. The sequence goes on from NZ_CP041348.1 coordinate 1,528,393, forward strand.
CCGGCCATCATCACGTCCGTGCCACGGCGGATGGCGTCCACCAGGCTCTCGCGGCAGCCGTACAGGTTGTCGAACTTCGACTTGGTCACGCTGTCATTGACGTTGATGGCCGGAACCTTCAGCGTGCCCTTCTTTTCCATCTCCCACAGGCGGTGCACGCCGGTGGTGGTCTCCTCCGACAGGCCGCGCACGTTCTTGAGCAGTTCGGGATACTTGTCGTGCATCATGACGGTCAGGTCGCCGCCATCATCGAGGATCATGTTGGGCGTCCAGCCATCGGGCCCATGAATGGTCTGCTCGATGCACCAGTTGAACTCGTCTTCCGTCAGGCCCTTCCAGGCAAACACGGGCACGCCGGTTGCGGCGATGGCGGCGGCGGCCTGGTCCTGCGTCGAGAAAATGTTGCATGACGACCAGCGCACCTCGGCGCCGAGCGCGGTCAGGGTCTCGATCAGCACGGCAGTCTGGATCGTCATGTGCAGGCAGCCTGCGATCCGTGCGCCCTTGAGCGGCTGGGAGGGGCCATATTCCGCGCGCAGTGCCATCAGGCCCGGCATTTCGCCTTCAGCGATCGAGATTTCCTTGCGGCCCCACTCGGCGAGCGAGATATCCTTGACCTTGTAGTCGGTGCTGGTGGTCATGTTTTATCCTGTATTCGTTAATTCGGCACAGGATATACCCGTTTGGGCGCGACTGATCCAGAGCGGGCGGGATTTGCGTTCACGCGATCGTGCGGGCAACCGCGTCGGCCTGGTCGAGCAGGCGCAGGAAGTTCTCACCCCACAGGGCCGCGATCTGAGCGTGGTCATAGCCTCGGCGCAGCAGTTCGGCGGTGAGATTGCCCGATTCCGAGGCATCGGCCCAGCCGCGTATGCCGCCACCGCCATCGAAATCCGATGAGATGCCAACATGCTTGATGCCGATTCGCTGCACGGCGTAATCGATATGGTCCACGAAATCCGCCACCGTGACGGGGCGGATGTCGCGCACGTCGCGCGGGCGCAGGAAGGCGTCCATCGCGGTGATGTGGATCACGCCGCCACACGCGCGCAGCGCATCAAGCTGGCCATCATCAAGGTTGCGGGGGTGATCGCACAGCGCCCGCACGCACGAATGGCTGGCAAAGACCGGCGCGCGCGAGAGTTCGACCGCCTGCATCATGGTGTCGCGTGCGGTGTGTGACACATCGATGAGCATGCCGGTGCGGTTCATTTCCGCAATGGCCGCCCGCCCCAGCGCCGACAGGCCGCCATGCAGGCTTTCGGGGTCGTTGAGGTGGTGCATGGGGCGCGCCGAGTCGGCCAGGCTGTTATGGCCGTTATGGGTCAGCGTCATGTAACGCGCGCCAAGGGCGCGGAACTGCCTGATCAGCGAGAGGTTGTCGCCCATCGCATAACCGTTCTCCACGGCGGGCACGATGGCGATGTCACCGGCTTCATATGCCGCGCGCACGCCTGCCGCCGTATCGCACACGCGCACGCCCTCGATCCGGCCTGCATCGTTGATCACGCGCAGCATGGCCAGCGCGCGCGCCGAGGCGGCGGCATGCCCGTCCGCATCGCACACGCCCTGACCTATATAGGCCACGAGGCACGCCGCCCGCAGCCCGCCTGCGCGCATGCGTGGCAGGTCCACCCGGCGCGAGGGCGCGCCGGTGGCGAAGTCACCCCGGTCAGGCCACGGAATATCGACATGGGTATCGAGGGTCAGGATGGTGTGGTGCAGGTCGGCGGATGTATCGGTCATTCGGTCCTCGTCTGGTGCTGATAATGAACCACATGCAGCCCAGTCCTGAAAACTGGGCATAAAACAAAAGCCGCGTGATGTCGTTAGGGTGACAGACGGCGACACGTCCTGCCCCGGCCTGGTCGCCACCCTGCCGCCCTTGCGCCGGGGCACCATGCAACGCCGGGGCGCCAGGCGAAGGAACGACCATGACCACCATCCCCCTGCTGACCCTCAATGACGGACGCAAGATCCCCGCGATCGGGTTTGGCACCTATCCGCTCGACAACCCGCAGGCCGAGGCCGCCGTGCGCGAGGCGCTCTCCGCAGGCTACCGCCTGTTCGACACGGCGGCGCGTTACGGTAATGAAAGCGGGGTAGGCACCGGCCTGCTCAGTTTTGATGTGGGGCGTGAGGACATCTTTGTCACCACCAAGCTGCGCGGGGCCGAGCAGGGCTTTGACAGCACGCTGCGCGCATTCGAGGCCAGTCTCGAGCGGCTCAAGATGAGTTACATCGATATGTATCTCATCCATTGGCCGCTTCCCACCAAGGATCTGTATGTGGAAAGCTGGAAAGCGATGATCCGGCTGCAAAAGGAGGGGCGGGTGCGCTCCATCGGCGTCTCCAACTTCCTGCCCGAGCACCTGCAGCGCCTTGTGGACGAAACGGGTGTGACGCCCGCAGTCAACCAGATCGAGATGCATGTCGACTTCGCACAGGCAGCGCAGCGGGAAGTTGACAGCAAACTGGGTATTCTCACGCAGGCCTGGAGCCCGCTGGGGCGTGGCGCGATCCTCAAGGACCCCACCCTGGCCCGCGTGGCCGAGCGGCATGGGCGCACGCCCGCGCAGGTCATGCTGCGCTGGGTGGTGCAGACGGGCTCGGTGCCCATTCCCAAAAGCGCCCACCCCGAGCGCATGCGCGCCAACCTGCGCGTGTTTGACTTCCAGCTGACCGATGAGGACATGCGCGACCTCGCCACCCTCGATGCCCCGGCCAACCGCACCGGCGGCGACCCGGCCACCTATATCGAGGAATAACCGCACTGCCATCGCCCTGCCGCCACCACGCCATGGTGGCGGCAGGGCAGGATTGCACAAGCCGGAACCACGCTGTTATGGTGCGGCGCCCGTTCCCTGCCGGGCGGGCCATGTCGGCACGTCCTTCATGGGGGCGCGGGCATGAGCAGGATCACGGCACGACATGGCAGTAGCGCAGGCATACGCAGCATCAGGTGAAGCGGGCGACCGGGTTGGCTGGCCATTTCGCCCATCGCCCCGCCGCCTCCTGCGCTGGCTTGCGCTTGGGTTCGCGGGCGCGCTTGCCGCCTGCGCCCATAATGGCGCGGCCACCATGAACGAAGAGCAGATGATCCACGAGGCCGAGTCCTACCGCGCCCGTGCTCATTCCAGCTACACGCCGCCTGGCCCCCCCGATGACCCGTGGGGTCCCTACATTACCGAGGCCGCGCAGCACTTTGACGTGCCTGCGGTGTGGATACGCGAGGTGATGCACCGCGAATCGGGTGGCCAGCTTTACCGCAACGGGCAGTTCGTCACCTCGCTGCCCGGTGCCATGGGCCTGATGCAGCTCATGCCCCCCACCTATGACGAGATGCGCGCGCGCTACAGCCTTGGCCCCGACGCCTTCGAGCCGCATGACAACATCATGGCGGGGACCGCCTATATCCGCGAGATGTATGACATCTACGGCTCGCCCGGCTTCCTGGCTGCCTATAACAGCGGGCCGGGACGGCTGGATGATTTTGTTGATCACTATCACACCCTGCCCAAGGAAACGCGCGACTACGTGGCCGCCATCGGGCCGCGCATCGCAGGGAGTTCGCCCGTCAACCGCTCGCAGGCTGATCTGCTGATCGAGGCGCGCGCCCTGGCCCGCGCGCAGGCCGCCCAGAACAGCCGCAGCAGCCGTAACCGGGGGCGGCAGATGCTGGCCTCCGTGCCGAAGGGCACCATGGCCGATACGCCCTCGCCCGAGGCCTCCGCCGTGCGGGCGGCCTGGCGTGCCCGCGCGCAGGACGGCATGGCCCCCATGGCGGCGGCGGGCGAGCGCCCCGGCGTGATCAGCATGGCGGGCGGGCATGGCTGGAGCGTGCAGGTGGGCGCCTATGGCTCGGCAGGGCAGGCGGAGCAGGCGGCAGGGCAGGCACGGGCCAAGGTTTCGCTCAGCGGCGTGCACACGCAGGTTGCAAGCGTTGCATCCGGGCGTGGTCATGTCTATCGTGCAAGGCTGACCGGCCTTTCGCACGATGCAGCCCAGCAGTTGTGCCAGAGGCTTGGTGGCTCAGGCTGTCAGATTCTGCCGCCGACCACATGATGGCATTGGCCTCTGTAACGGGGTGTGAGGAAACATGAGGTATTTTTACAGGCGTCCGCGTGGGGCATTGCCGGGGCTGTGCCTGCCGCTGGTGGGCCTCATGGCCTTCGCCGCGTTCATCTGCTTTTCTCCCGCACATGCCGCCCTGCCGGTGGGCAGCCAGGCGCCGCTGTTCGATGCCCAGGCCACGCGCAATGGCAGCGAGTTCAGCTTTCGCCTGGCTGATGCGCTCAGGCAGGGGCCGGTGGTGCTGTATTTCTACCCCGCCGCCTTCACCCGTGGCTGCACCATAGAAGCGCATGACTTCGCTGATGCCATGGACCAGTACAAGGCACTCGGTGCCACGGTCATTGGCGTTTCCACCGATGACATGCCCACGCTGGACCGTTTCTCGGTCAGTGAGGGACATGGCCGCTTTCCCGTGGCAGCCGATCCGCATGGCGAGATTGCCCGCAAGTATGACAGCCGCCTGCCGCTGCTCAACCGTGCGAGTCGCACCTCTTATGTCATCGCGCCCGATGGCAAGGTGATCTATGCCTACAGCGCGCTTTCGCCTTCGGGCCATGTCAGCAGGACGCTTGATGCGCTGCGGCAGTGGCAGGCCGCACAGGGCCGGGCCACCAGGGTATCGCTGCCCGCAGGCCCCACGGCTCCATAATATAAAAGTTTCGGGTGCCGCCTTTTTGCAAAAAGGCGGCATTTTCTAACGCTTGCTGCCCTCTGCCCACGCGGCGCTCCAACATTGACTTGGCACGCCTGCACGTTATTGACTGCCCATTCACCCTGCTGCGGGGGGAAGCCGGTGGGATTCCGGCACGGTCGCGCCACTGTGCACCGCATGGACCATGCGGAAGTCAGACCTCCCCGACAGTGCACAAGCCGCATTTCCGTTACGGGACGCGCTTTCCCGACAGGAGCATAACCATCATGATTTTTCTTTCCTCCCCTTCGTGCCGGGGCGTGGCCTGATGGCGGGTCGCCTGCTGCTGCGTGGCATGCTGGCCGGCATTGTGGCCGCCTGCCTTGCCTTCATCTTCGCCCGTGTGTTTGGCGAGCCCCAGGTCAATCTTGCCATCGGCTATGAAGCCGCGATGGATGCTGCCGCCGGCGAGCCGCCGGAGGTGGAACTCGTCAGCCGCGCGGTGCAGGCCACGGCGGGGCTGCTGACGGCGGCAGTCATGTATGGCGCGGCCTATGGCGGGGTGTTCGCGCTGGTATTTGCCACTGCCTATGGGCGCATTGGCCGTTTTTCACCGCGCATGCTGGCCATGCTGCTGGCGGCTGCGGGTTTTCTGGCCGTGGTGCTGGTGCCTGACCTCAAATACCCTGCCAATCCGCCGGGCGTGGGCAACCACGAGACCATCGGCCTGCGCACGACGGCCTATTTCGAGATGGTGGTCTTTTCCATCTGTGCCCTGATCATGGCGGTGCTGGCTGGCCAGCGGCTTGCGGCAAGACTGGGCAACTGGAACGCCAGCCTGTGCGGCGGTGTTGCGTTTATAGTGCTGGTCGGCCTGCTGCAATGGGCGCTGCCTGCCGTCAATGAAGTGCCGGACAACTTCCCCGCCCAGGTGCTGTGGCACTTCCGTGAGGCGGCGCTGGGCATGCAGCTTGTGCTGTGGGGCAGTCTCGGCTTTGGCTTCGGCCTGCTGGCCGAGCGCGTGCTGGGCCGCCCGGGCGCCCTACGGCATTACGGCTGAGCTGCCGGGCCATCCGTCGTGGCCGCATCGCCCGCAGGGTGCGGTGTGGCCATGCTGGCGGGCGTAGGTGGGTTGGTCGTCGCGGTATCCTTCATCACGTCGGCCCACAGCGCGCGCAGCTTCGTATCCATTGCGTCATCAACGATGGGGTAGGGATGGCTTGCCGCGATATAGGCGGGCTGCTGCGCCCAGTGCAGGGCGGCGCGGGTGGTGTCATCAAGCGGGGCGCGCGTATTGGCGGGCATGCCCCAGTAGCATGATGAGGTAGCCAGCCGTGCCTGGGCTGCGGGCGTGCGCAGGTATTTTGCAAATGCCAGCGCCAGCGCCTTGCGCTGCGAGGCCTCGACGATCGAGATGCCATGCTGCCAGCGGATGCCGCCCTGCCGGGGCAGGGTAAAGGTCAGGTCCTGCCTGGGCTGCGGGGCATGGGTATCGGCTGTGGTCACGGTGCCGCCTTCATCCACGCCTGCCGTGGTCCAGCCACCACCGCCCACCACAATATCCACCTGCCCGTCGGCCAGGGCCTGCTGCACGCTGGCGGTATCACCCACCAGCGTCGCATTTGCGCGTAGCGCCGCCAGTTTGTCGTGCAGGGCAGGCAGGTCAGCCTCGGTCAGATGGGCCGGGTCAAGGCCGAGTGCCAGCGCCACGTAGGACAGGATGGGCAGGTAGCTGTCATAGATGGCGATGCGCCCGTTATGGCGGGGCTGCCACGGGGCGTTGATGTCGTCCATCTCGGCGGCGGGCACGCGGGCCTGGTTGAAGGCCACGGCATGGAAGCCGTATTTCTCCGGCACGGAATAAAGCTGGCCCTGATACGACCCGCTTGCAGGGCTGGCGATGGCGGGGGGGATGTCGGCGTTCGGGAAATCCGCCGGGTCGAGCGGGGCAAGCAGCCCGGCCGCCGCAAGTTGCGGGGCGGCCGTCTCCTCCATGATCACCACATCCCAGTCACCGGCCTGTGCCTGGCGCAGGATGCCGCGTACGGCCTCGGTGCCATCGATATCCTTGAAATGGATGCGCACCTTGTTGGCCTGCTCAAACGGGCCGAGCAGTTCGGGGTCTTCATGGTCGCACCATGTCAGCACGTTCAGGACCTCGTCAGCCGCCCGCAGCGGCGTGGGGGCCATGGCGGCAAGGAGCGAGAAGGCGGTCGCGGCAGCAGGAATGCTGCGACGGCTGCGTGCGGACATGGGAAATTCTCCTCCAGGATCAGCCTCCAGCATGAACGGGTCGGGGAGTGAGGTCCAGTGTGCAGGTGGCGTTTCGCGCGGTCATTCCGCACTCCCAACGGGCGAGGGCGCGTGTCATGACAGGCGTGGCGTGCAGGACACGCCGGGCAGCCCGCCCGTTTGCCCCATATTGTCGCGCGCCATGATGGCGGGCTATGGATAGCCGCATGATCGCCGATTTTATCCGCCGTCTTGCCCGGCGTCGTTCCTCTTCACCCGTCATGTCCCGATCCGCCGTGCGGGCCTCGCGTCAGGTGATCGCGCCCGCCCCGGGCTCGGAGGCGGCGCGGGCCATTGCCACGACCACGGTCATGCCCTCCGGCCGCCTGCGGGACTATGCCCGGACAGTGCGCGGCGTGGGGCGGCTTGCGGCCATTACGGTGTGGGTGCCGCTCTCGGTCGGGTTCGAGGCGGTGCTGCTGCTCGTGCCCGGCACCGCCAAGATCCGCTGGACGCGTATGGTCTGGGGCGGGCTGTGCCTGCTTCTGTCGCTGCGCATCCGCGTGGTGGGGCGCAGGGCCGGTGGCGTGGGCGGGCGCAGGGCGCGCCAGAACGGCGAGCGGCCTGTCATTTATGTCTCCAATCACTCCACCTGGCTTGACGTGCCGGTGCTCGGCACGGTGCTGCCGTCCAACTTCGTGGCGAAGGGCGATATCGAGGGGTGGCCCATCATGGGGCTGGTCTCGCGCATTGGCCGCACCATATTCGTCAGTCGCCAGCGCAGCACCACGGGGCGCGAGCGCGACGAGATGCTGCACCGCCTGATGGTGGAAGGCGACAACCTGATCCTCTTCCCCGAAGGCACGTCATCGGACGGCTCAAGGGTGCTGCCCTTCCTCTCGGCCTTTTTCGCCATTGCCAAGCCGCCGCGCCTGCCCAAAGGCAAGGGGCCGGTCGAGCCCGACAGCGAGGCCGCCGCCATTGCCGCGCGTCCGGGCATGACGCCTCTGATCCAGCCGGTCTCGGTGGTGTATGACGAGCTCGAGGGCCTGCCGGTCAACCACGCCCGCCGCCCGGTTTTTGCATGGTATGGCGATATGGAACTCGGGCCGCATGTGTGGCAGCTGCTCAAATGGCGCTCCATGCGCGCGACCGTGCTGCTGCACCCCGCACTTGACCCCGACGACTTTCCCAGTCGCAAGGCGCTGGCGCAGGCGGCGTGGCGGGCGGTGGCGGCAGGTGCCGCCGAACTGCGCCAGAACCAGCCCCAGCCCGAGCATGACAGCGCCTATGCCTGCCGCCCGCTTGCAGGCATGCTGCCACAGGACCTTGAACGCCACGGCAACTGAGACGGTGGCGGCTTTGTGTCAAGATTGAGGCATGTCATGTTTCCGCATGGGCATAAATCATAGTATGATGCCTGTGCCGAGTGGCCATGATCGAACCTGGCCGCGTGATGACGCGCCGGACGGATGCCTGCCCAGGTCAGGAAAATGATCTCACATGGCGCGGTTGGTCGTGCCGATGTTCTGGAGTTTACGGTGGATCAGCCGAAGATTAGCGCCGATGTCCTGCTTTCTGCCATGGAGCAGGCCATTGATCCCATGGTCGTGATTGATGAGCATAATCTCATCATCTTCTTCAACGCGGCGGCCGAGAAGATATGGGGCCGGTCGCGCGACGAGGTCATGGGCCACAATGTCAGCTGCCTCGTGCCCGAACCCGAGCGCGCCAGCCATGACAGCTACATCAACCGCAACCGCGAGACCGGAATTGGCCGGATTGTCGGCACCTCGCGCGAGGTCGAATTCCGCCGTGCCAATGGCGAGTATGTCTGTGGCGAGCTGTCCATCTCGCGCGTGCAGTTAAGCGATTGCGGCGAGATCTACTACATCGCGGTCATGAAGGACGTGACCGAGCCCAGCCGCCAGCGCAAGATCCTCGTGCTGCAGAATGACGTGCTCCAGGGTCTCGCATCCGACATGAGCATAGAGGAAGTGGGCGACCTCCTGTGCCGCCGGGTGGACAGTTTCGTGCCCGGCGCGGTTGGCGCGCTGATGCTGATCGACCGCTCGCGCAGGCTTTCGGTCAGTGCCTCGCCCTCCATGCCCAAGCGGTACCGCGCGGCACTCGACAGCATGGAGCTCACCCCCGAGCAGCTTGAAACGCTGCGCGCCAACCCCGCCGCCAGCAACTCCGTGGTGTGGGATGGCTATGCCTCGCTTGCCCGCTCGCTGGGGCTGGAGCGGTGCTGTTCGTCCACCATCATCTCGCGCACGGGGCAGGTCATGGGCGTGTTCGCGCTGTACCTGCGCGGCGATGAGTCCGATCTGGCCTGGGCGCAGCGCGTGGTCTCGACCAGCATGCCGTTCTGCGCGCTGGCCATCGAGCAGAGCGAGACGCGCCAGCATATCGCCCAGCTTTCCAATTTCGACAGCCTGACCGGGCTGCTCAACCGCACCTCGCTGCACAACATCATCGAGCGCCTGATCATGCGCGGCGGCGACAGCCAGTTCTCGCTGTTCATGGTTGATATCGACCGCTTCCGCGATATCAACGACGCGCTTGGCCATGTGAATGCCGACCGCTTCCTCATCGAGATCGGCCGCCGCATCCGCCATCTGGTCAAGGATGAATACATTGTCAGCCGCTCTGGCGGCGACGAGTTCATCATTGTCGTGCCCGAATGCTCGCATGAGCGCGCCGAGAAGTTTGCCGAGAACCTGATCAACGCCATCGCCAGGCCGCTGCAGGTGGGCGAGAACACACTCAGCATCTCGTGCTGTGTTGGCATCAGTACCTTCCCCGCCAATGGGCCGGACAGCGAATCCCTGCTCAGCCATGCCGATGCCGCCACCCGCCAGGCCAAGGAGGACGGGCGCGGCCTGTTCCGCTTTGCAGGCCAGGAAAAGAACCAGGTGGCGCAGGAGCGGTTGGTGCTGGGTTCGGCGCTGCGCGATTCCCTCTCCAAGGGCATGCTTAACCTGCATTACCAGCCGCAGGTCGAGACCATGACCGGCGGCCTGTACGGGGTGGAGGCGCTCTCGCGCTGGCATCACCCCACTTTGGGCAACATCTATCCCTCCCGCTTCATTGCCGTAGCCGAGGAGACCGGCCAGATCGAGGCCATTGGCCGCTGGTCGCTTGAGGAAGCATGCAGCCAGATGGTGAAGTGGGACCGCGACGGTGTGCGGGTGCCAACCGTGGCGGTCAACCTCTCCGCCGTGCATTTCCGCAATCGCGGCCTGCCCGAGCACATCGCAAACCTGCTCAGGCACCATGGCCTGACGCCGGACCGCCTGACGGTGGAAATAACCGAGAGCGTGATGATGGACAGCAGCAGCGAGACCGAGGAGGTGCTGCATGCCATCCGCAGGCTTGATGTCGGGCTGTCGATGGATGATTTCGGCACGGGGTATTCCTCGCTGTCACGCCTGACGCGCCTGCCGCTGACCGAGATCAAGATCGACCGCAGCTTCATCAACGATTTTGAGCATGACACCAACGCCCAGGCCGTGACCATGGCGGTGATCGGCATCGGCTCGCGGCTGGGCATGACGGTGGTGACCGAAGGCGTGGAAACCGAGCAGCAGTGGCGCCTGCTGGAGGAATTGCATTGCGATGTGATGCAGGGCTATCTTTTCTCTAGGCCACTACCCCCAGCGGAACTGGAAAAATGGTTCCGCGTCCGGCAGGAACGTGGCTCCTTCCTTATTCCAACGACGGCATAGAGCATGTGGCTCCCCGCGCCAGGTGCGGGGAGCGGTTTGAGTTCATGAAGCATAACAGTTTGTTTTTCATTACGGATTCCAGGCGGGAACATGGCATTGCAACACGATGATCGGCTGCGGGCCCTGACGCATCAGGATGCGGATTTCTGGGCTGATCTGGTTGATAATGTCCTGATTGTCGCGATTACGGATAGCGAGGGGGTCATCACCTATGTGAATGACCGCTTCTGCGAGATAAGCCAGTACTCGCGCGAGGAACTGGTGGGCTCGACGCACCGTATCGTCAATTCCGGCCATCATGATGCCGATTTCTTCCGGGATCTGTACCGCACCATCAAGGCGGGGCAGCTATGGCGTGGCAATATCTGCAACCGCGCCAAGGATGGGTCGCTGTACTGGGTGGCGACCACCATCATCCCCAAGATCGACCGGCAGGGCACGATTACGGGCTATGTGGCCAGCCGGTTCGAGATTACCGAACTCATGAACACGCGCGACCGGCTGTGTGAACTGGCCGAGACCGATACCCTGACCGGCCTGCTCAACCGGGGCGGCTTCAACACCGCGCTGGCCGATGAAATCGCGCGCTGTCGCGAGCCGGGCATGACCGCCCAGTCGGCGCTGGCCATGTTTGACCTTGATGGCTTCAAGCAGATCAATGACGTGCACGGCCACCATGCGGGTGACATCGTGCTGCGCGCCATTGCCTCGCGGCTGATCGAACTGACCCATCCCGATGATCCGGTCAGCAGGCTTGGTGGTGACGAATTTGCCGTCATCCTGCACCGTACGCTCGAGGATGTATCGCTTGAGCGGTACATGGACCGCCTGCAGGCCATCCTTGAACGCCCCATCGATATCGAGACGGTAACGGTCAGTGTGGCTGGCAGCATCGGCGCCGTGCTGCTTGATGGCACCGACACGATGGAAGACGTGCAGAAAAACGCCGACATGGCGATGTATGCGGCCAAGCGCGCGGGCGGCAAGCAGTCGCAGATGTTCACCAAGAACCTGCGCGAGCGGGCACAGGCGCGTGTCTCGATCCTCAGCGAGGCGCGATGCGGGGTCGAACGCAACCAGTTCGAGGTTTATTACCAGCCGATCGTGAACTGCAACACGATGGAGGTGGACCAGATCGAGGCGCTGCTGCGCTGGCAGCACCCCGAGCGCGGGCTGCTCGCGGCGGAAGATTTCTCCGACGTGTTTACCGATGCCGGCCTGGCCCAGGCGATGGGCCCGCGCATGATCGAGGCCTTCCGGCGCGATGTATGCATGTGGAACGAGAAAGGCCAGCCGCCGCGCCAGCTTGCCATCAACCTCTCGCGCATGGACCTGATCCGCGATGACTACCAGCGCGAGCTTGAGGAATCGCTGCGGCGCTTCAACATGTCGCCTGACAGCTTTGTGCTGGAAGTCACCGAAGCCATGCTGCATGGCCGCCGGGCCGAGCAGGGCATCCGCAACCTGCGTGAACTGGCGCGGGCGGGTTTCCGGATCGCGCTCGATAATTTCGGCAAGGGCATCACGGTGCTGAACCACCTGCGCGAGCTGCCGTTCTCGCAGGTCAAGATCGACCAGAGCATGGTGGCGAACATCGTGGGCAACCCCGATGCCTGCATGGTCCTGTCCAGCCTGATCGACATGGGGCAGGGCTTCAACATGGAAGTCACGGTCGAAGGTGTTGAAAACCGCGAGCAGTTTGAACTCGTCAAGGCGCTCAAGCCCGAGCGCATCCAGGGCTTCTTTGTCTCCTCGGCGCTGTCTTCGCTCGATATCCTCAAGCTGCCCGAACGTTTTGAAGGGGTGACGCTGTGAGCGACGACGCGCCCCGCACGGTAGCCGCGCGCATTGGCGATGACCTGCCGCGCGTGGATGTGATTGAGCTGGCCAATACGCGGCGCATCATGCATGCGGAGCGGCATAATGATGGCTCGCGCATGCCGATGTTCATTCCCACACCCTCATGGGCGCGGTTGCTGGAACTGCATTGCATGGGCGACGGCGGGCAGCCCCGTCTCGCACCCTCACGCGTCATGGATGGACTGGAGCGTGCCCTTGGCCGCATCATGACCGAGGTGGTGCGCCATGATGCGGGGCAGGACGCGCCGCTGCGCCCGGTCTATGAAGTGACATCCGACCTGTTCGGGGCGGAAGGGCCGGTCGAGATCCGCATGCTTGTTGACCGTACGACCGGCGTGGCCTGTATGCTGGCCGGGCCACCTGCGGATATTGCGGCGCTACCGCTCAATACGGCTTCCTGATTACAGGGAGTTTTTGGGGAAGCTTTTTTCAAACAGCTTCAGGTAACCCCGCCTTTTTGAAAAAAGGGGGCACCCGGAAACTTTTATTTTGCGCTGACCGGTGCTGGCGTGGCTGGTGCCGGAGGGGGTGCGGGCTGCGCGTCGAGTTTGGGCGAGTGAAAGGCGGAGACGGGGCCGAAAACCCCTTTCTTCACATGCCGCATGGACGCAACCGGCTGGCGCACGCAGCCACGGGTGACGATGGAACACACGCCGTCCGTCCCCATCATTTCATCATCATCGCCGCTATAATGCACCTCGGTCACCCGGTCGTTTTCAAAACGGATATCGGCAATGCAGGTCTTGCCTGCGCCGCCGAGTGTCGTTTCGGTCAGGTTGACGACCGACTGGAGCGGGATCAGCGTCGAATCATTGGTGGAGGGAATGTTCAGGGTGCGGGAATATTCAAAAATCTGCACCGCATCGCTGATTTTCTTGGTCTTGTCGGGAATGCCCACGCAGGATTGCACATCCGTGCTGTTCATGCCGATCATGGTCATCTGCGCGCGATGGGCAGCGCGCGAGTCCGTATAACCACACCCTGAAAGGCCGCCAAGGCCCAGCAGGCCCACCATAAGTGCCGTGGCCCGCCACACGCGCAGGCGGGGCCACAGGGCGGTGAAACGGGCGGCTACGGGTGCATTCATATTGCCTCTGTCAAATATCTGGACCCGTGCAGGCCCGGTGTGGCGGGAACAGGTGCGCGATGCCAGAAGCGCCGGACCCTGATTGCACAGACCGGTTTGTAAAAGCAGCCTGCAAAGCGTGCGCCCGAACCCTTCTGCAAACTGCAGGAAGCTTCTGGGGAATATTTTTTCAAAAAGCTCAAACGAACGTCGCCTTTTTAAAAAAAGGCAGCATCCAAAAACTTTTATTCTTTTTGTCAGTGCGTTGGCTCAAAACCATCTTGTGTATCGAGACAGTAACGCAGCAGGGTGAGGGAAGTTCTGGCTTTGCGGGCGGGCAGGCAGCCTGATGCGCCATGGCCGGCCACATTCACGCTGTGCCGCAGGGCCCTGGGCATGGAGACCGCAAGCAATATTCTGGCAGGCCGTGAAAGCCCTGATTTCAATTCGGAAAAAATGGTGCTGCTGGACAGGATTGAACTGTCGACCTCTCCCTTACCAAAACACATCCCTCCCGCAAAATCCGGGATATACCGTCAAGAAAGCCGCCAATAAGTTAAACGTGGCCTCGATTCGTGCATGTGATTCTGGTCCAGTGGACCAGAGGGGCATTTCTCGATTCGTTATCGCCGACGTCGATTCGGGTAGCCTACGAATGGGTCGACTGGGATAGGTCCAACACACTCTCTGGCGGACCAGGTATCAATCATTGCCTGTAATCTTCCCCGCAGTTCCTCCCGGTCGGTAATCAGGCGCTTGGCCTCAATGTGTCGGACATCATCGTTTTGTGTGAATATGGATGCCTCGTAGCCAAGCTGCCGCCCCATCTCCACATCAGGCAAAGAGGACAGGGGGGCATAGGCCACCGGCAGGCTGATAGCCTGCCCGCGCGTCCGGCTGGCGTCGGCCTGTACCCCGAACGTGGGCACCGTGCTAGCCGTGCCCACGCTGAACTGACCGCCCTGCGTGAACTGGCCGGAGAGTTGCAGTGTCACGTCGCCTGCAATCGTGCCGACCACTGGGTCAGGTGTGTGCTGGCTGCACTGGGCGGCATGCACGGCGCGCGTGAACCGGGCATCCTGATCTTCTGTCCAGTCGCCCGCGTGCGAGACCGATACCACACCAGCCTGCGCCAGACTGGACTGGATGCCTGCCATAGCAGCAGGAATCGTGGTCTGCACGGGTGCCTGATGGGTGCAGGCAGACAGACCGAGAACGCAGGCCAGCCCCAGAACGGCCCTCATGCCATCCCCCGCAGATACGCATCATTGGCCGCGACAAGCGCCTCCCAGTCTGACTGGCTGGGTACTAGAGTCGTGGCGGGCATGAGCTGGTGCCAGGCGAGCGCATGGGCTTCCATGATGCGCGAGCGCACCCAGCGCCAGGTGGCGCGCTGTGTGGTGCCCCAGGTGAGCAGGGTCACGATGTCCGTATCGTCCGTGCCGGTATAATCCCAGCCCAGCAGGCAGTGGCCGTTCGCGGGGTTGGGGTTCGGGTCGCCGTGTCCGGCCGGGGTATCGGTATCCCACACCGGGGCCAGCGCGCCGGTCTCGTCCTCCCACAGGTCGGCGTCGGCCAGCTGCACGCCGAGATAGGCTGCCGACAGCCCAGCCATGATATTGCGCACACCATTCAGGTCACCTGGATCTGCGCTGCCCCACAGCGGGAACAGGGTCTGGTTGGTCACGGCATACCCACCGCGTAGCGCGGTGGTCAGCACATCAACCTCCACGCCGCCCCGATCCGAGCCGGGATTGCCCGTCACGTAGCCAGTGGAGCGGGAATAGAACGCCACGGCCTGCGGCGTGGTGACGTCGGTCTGAAAGCCGTTCAGGGCAGACGTGGCGCGGATATGGTTCCCAATCCCGGCCGAGGTGCAATCTCCCAGTACGTCATTGCCCAGCAGCAGCGGAGCAGGATCGATATGGCTACGCTCGAGCCGGGCAGGGGCCTGTCGGGCACAGAAACCGCGCATGGCCGATATGGAGGGTTGGCCCGTGCGTATTTGCGCGGGGCGGCAGCCGAGTTTTCTGGTCATATTTCTCTCTGATGCTGTAAAAAGGGACTGACGATTCCCCTTGTTGTGTTCATATTGAACACACACCGAGCGCAACGGGCGCAGGTGATTGAGAGGAAAACCTTCAATGAGCGAAACAGCCACCCATCATCTTGATCTGGCTGAAAAAGTCCTGAAGATCGCTAACCTTCATGCTGATAGTGAACTGAAAAACGCGCAGCGCGCTTTTCTGCCATGGCAGTTCATGCTGTCGGCTCTGGGACTGGCCTTCACCGCGGGCGCAGGACTGGCGGCCAGGGTCTTTGCTCTGATGAAATGGAAGGTGGGGGGATGACCCCTGACCGTTTCAGGGAGTGTCTGAACGCGTTGCGATGGTCGCAGCGTGGTCTAGCCGACATTCTCCAGACCCATCAGACAACCGTCAGGCGCTGGGCAACTGGCCAGCAGCCGATACCGCTGAACGTACAAGAGTGGCTCGAACATCTTTCAGAGGAACATCGTAGACTACCTTTCCCAAGAGATTGGTACATTCTTGACCAATCAGGGTCGGGGACACCTGCGATCGGGCCAGATGGGAAACCTATTCTGTCGATACCGAGTCTTCCTGGCTTTTAGTCTGCGCTACCTCCTGAGAGATGAAATAAGCAGGTATAAGCTAGGATTTTTGCAGAAAATCTGCGTCTGGTTACATGTTTATCTATGAATGCACTGCGCATCACAGATGCGAAGGAGGAAATATGTGTGGCAATAGTTTTTAAATTAAAGACGGACGAGTAGTGAGTATTGATGCGTCAACGCCAGCAGAACCTATCGATTGCAGCAAGATATACGGTTCATTCAACGCTGTCCGATGCCTTATGGTGCTGGGAAATAATCATCGCGGCAGCCATGACGACGGAAAAGATCATCCAGATCGAATATCGAAATTCAGTAGACGGCGCGACAATGAAAAGAGGCAGTTCTATCAATATCCCACTGATCACCGTGACAGCAGGAAGAAGTCTCCAGCAATCACTATCGCATGAAATGTATCGATCACGAAAGTATTGATAAATCAGGAAAAACGATAAAACAACATAGAGCCATACCCGGTATACAGGCCATTTTGAAATCTTATGGAACAGAGGTAGCATAATATGCTGCATTAAATTTGGAAAAGTAAACGTTATTTTATACGGGTTAGGCTCATCTATACCTTCGTGATATGCAAAATTGACGCGATGGGTCAGACCAAGCAAACTACGGAACACATGGACACGATGCGCCATATAAGGGCCGAAGTTATGTAAAACAGTCGTTCCCCAATATTTCAGGAAAATTTTTTCCTTATCAGGAGCAAAAAAAGGCGAAACTTCAGAGAATCCTACATAATTTGCATCAGGACTCCAATGATCGCGTAGCCGACCTACAAAATCCGGCCCCGGCGTCTTTTCCAGATAAACAGGGAGCACATCCCTGTTTTCAGTGACGCTTATGGCAGTCAGATCCCATACCAGAGTCATATTCACGACTGGAACATGCTGCGTCCCGATGTTGAGTATTCTAAGGCCGAGGAAGTAAGCGACGATTAGTGCCCCAAAGAGCTTGACTGCTGACGACTGTCGATGGGCCACGTGACCGGTAAGACGCCATGCCGTATAGGCCAGCAACGGCACAACGCCTGTAATGCCATTATGGCGGAAGGCTGCGGCAAGAAACAGGGCGCCTATAGTCATGAAGAGCCAGTATTTTTTCTTGTCCCTACAATTGGCTGCCAGACAGGCAACTGCAAAGGCCAACGCGCACATCATTCCTACGTCTGCCCATAGATGTAGCGATATGATGTAAAGCGGTGGCCACAGGCCTATTACCGCGATGATGAGTAGTCGGCACCATGTGCGCGTAGCGATAGCATATGCGAAAAGGAAAATGGCTGCCCAATAGAAAAACTGGTTAAAGACGAGCAGAGTGCCTGGTGTTTTCGCAATCAGGCACATACCCTTCCACAGATATGACATGAGAGGGGAATGGACATCCGTGAAGGGTTCCGTCCCAAGGGCCTGCGCATATTGGCTGAATGAGTCGTAACTCATAAACCCAGGAAAGAAAAAAACAATTGATATGATTGCTAAAAAAATAGCAAATAACAATGGGTATATAATATTATTATTTGAATGCCTTATCATTTATTTTTATTGACCATATTTATACCCAGATAATTTTGCTTTATGGCCAAATAATCTATAAAAATCAACAGGAATATAAAATAAATTATTAAATATGACAAATTATAATATATGTATTCTATCGATGAATCTTCGATAATAAAAATTGCATATGTTCTGCCGGTCCAACGAATATAGATTTTACTTATATTAATTAATATTTCATGATAGAAATACTTAGGTCCTGTTGGGGATTGATCTAGTCTGCTGCGGCAGCGATGATGCAAGAAAGCTAGATGATGGCAGTCACCTTATTGATGATGGTCCTGCCTTTGTTCATGCAATGGCTGATGAAGGTTTGATCTCTTAATCAGGCCGGGATGGGCCGGACACCGAATAAGCTAAAGTAATATGATTTTATTGAAACCCGCGCTCCCGTAATCGTGCCGCTACGCAGAGCGCATGCAGTTTGATCGGGATCGTGACCAGCAGCCCGATGAGGACGACAACGCTGCCCGCACCGGAGATGACGCCCTCCATGAAGGGCGTCATCGTGAACTGCTCGCCAGATAGGCCAGCAGGATGAAACCCGCCAGCACGCCACCAATGGTGCTGGCAGCCCAGAGGAAGAAGATTCCGGCGGGCGTCATGCCGTTACCCCCAGCACCCTGAGCGCCTGCTGCACCTGTGCCTGCGAGGGGGCAGGCGTGGCGCTGGCCATGGCCGCCCCGACAGGGCGCCGCACGGCCACGCTATCCAGCAGCCCCTTGAAGGCGGACACGATGGTGCCCAGCGCGCTCAGGGCGGTGTTGGCGTTGGATAGGTCGGTGCTGGCGATCCTGGTCTCCACACCGGTGATGGCAGCGCTCAGGTCGCTCTCTACCGTGCCCAGAGCCGACAGCACGCTATCCACCCGGCTTTTCCAGTTCGTGTCATCGTAGGTGATGGTCAGCGTGGATCCGGCCGCCGAGGAAAAGGCGTTCAGGGCCGCGCCCAAGGCGGTATCGCCTGCATTGATGATCGCCACCGTGGGCGCGCCGATGGCGCTGGCCAGGGCCGCGATGCTCAGGATGGTCGAGACGGCATTGAGGCCGGCCTGCCCGTAATCCTTGATGGCGGCCACATTGAGGGTGAGGGTGGTGACGTTGCCGTTTTTCGTGACCGTGCAGGCGGGCAGGGCGGTGGCAGCAGCAATCGCGGCGGCAGACATGAATGCCCTGCCGAGGAAACGGCGGCGGCCGCCATCGACGGTCACGAGGTTGACACGCTGGGTCATGGACGAGTTTTCCAGTCTGGATAAGAAAATAGCCCACCCGCGCCATGATGCCGCAGAAAACCGGCATTTTTATCATGGTTCAGGTGGACCAGTTTACAGGTGTGGGGCGATCAGGTTGCCCGGCGGCGGGTTTACAGACCGGGCCTATCCGGTTGACAGATCAGCGCACAGGCTGCCCCGGCACCATCGGGTGTGGGGCCTCGGCTTTGGCCGGGGCAGGCGCGGCGGCCGGGGTCACGCTGACCGTAGTAGGTTTGGTCTCGATCGCGGTTTTCAGGTCGGTGATGCCGGTGAGGATCTTCGTCACGGCTGCATCGATACCCGTCAGGTCGAGGTTGGGCGCGGCGCGGGCCACGATCACGGGGATCAGCGTCTGCAGCAGGGTGCCCGCAAGCTGGATGTCGGCCTGCGCGGTGGCCGTGTCTTTCTTGCCCAGCGCGGTCTCGATCAGGGTCTCGAGGGCAGGGATGGCGGCGGTGGTGTTATCGTCAGCCATGAGTGGCGTCTCCATACAAAAAAACCGCCTTGCGGGCGGTTGGGGGATCAGGATGACTGAGCCGGGACCGGCCAGTCAGCCGGGCGGGGAAGCGCGCGCCGGTGGCTTGCCGGGGCGCGTGGAGCCGGGCGGCACATCGAGGCGCTGCTCGACCGCGCTGCGCGGAACCGTTGCGGGGACCATCGCGGCTTTCTTGCCCGGCTGGTAGGCGGGGAGGTTCCACCCGCGCGCCTGGGCAATGGCGGTGACGATGGTCCAGACCAGCACCCATTTCGAGGTGGGGTCAGGCGGCCGCCAGAACCGCGCGATCAGGGCGCAGGTCGAGATCAGGAACGACAGGATAACCACGACATCCCCGGCATACTGCGCGGGGAGCATCGACAGCACATCCTGCAGGAGGGAGAAGGGGTCCATGTCAGGCCTCAATGGCAGGCTGGGGCACGGCAGGCAGTGCGTGCAGCGCCTGGTCGATCTGGGGCAGGCCGAGATGCCCCGGCCCGTTCTCCACTGTTGCAATACCCGAGATCAGCGCCCGCTGGGTGGCCGGATCATGCAGGTCCAGCACGGTATCGGGCTGCACGCCCATATGGCTGCACAGGGCGTAAATATAGGCCCCGGTAGGGTTCTCGCTGGCGGGCGCATACACCGATATGATGGCACGCACCGTGGTCAGCCCCCGCTCCCCATAGCGCAGCAGTTGGTCGCGCAGCGCGCGGATGCCATCCGCCATGGTGAGGAAGGCGGCAAAGCGGGGGGAAGGCACGCCGGTTTCCAGATGCGCGCCGGGCTGGCCCACGTAGTCGAGATTGCCGGGGTTGTTGTTGCGGATGCCGCGCGGGAGTTGGCTCATGGCGTCAGGTTCCTTGTTCGGGGCATTGCCTGGGGTCATGGATGCCCACCGTGCAGGAGCTGGCCGAACCAGTCGCAGAAGGGTGGATAGGCGAACAGGGCGGCGGCGATGGTGCCGATCACGGTGATCAGGCCGACGATGGCCGCCCCGATCTGGCGAAGGGCTTTCATGCCCCCGATGAGCTGGCCCATGCATTCGCGCATCTCGGTCGACAGGTCACGCACCTCGCCGCGCAGGGCACGCAGGTCGGTCTCGGTTGATTCGACCTTGGTCTCGACGCGGACCAGCCGGTCGCGCAGCTGGGGATCATCACCGAACCCCAGCACTCTCCACAGAATGAACATCAGATTTCCAGGCAATAAAAAACCGCCTCAAAGGGCGGTCGGGCAGGCGCGGGTTGTGTGGCCGGGTCAGGTCGTGGCGGCAGCCGTACTGGCCGTCATCACATCCGTGGGCTGGGCAGGCAGCACTGTGCTGGTGGTGTCGGTGCCGCTGGCAATCGCGCTGATCGCTGTCACATAGGCTTTCATGTCAGCCGTGAATGTCTCGCCCATCGCGGCAGCGAGGTTGGCCTGCTGCTGGATCCATGCCTGCGCGCTGGCGGCCTGTGTCTTCAGGGGCGCGACTGCCGCAGCAGGGGCTGCAAACGACCAGGTCCCGGCGGACGATTTTTCCGCTGTCCATCCGACAGCAGGCTGCGGGCTGGCACTGGAAATATCCGCCCACGTCAGGCTGGGCGCTACCGGGAACTGAGTGTCCGATACCTGAACAACCGTCCCATTCAGAATCAATGCAAACGTCACGATCAATACTCCACGACTACCAGACCCGGAGCGCCAGCGCCGCCCACGTGGTGATAGGCACCACCTGCTCCCCCGCCGCCATAACCCATTCCAGCCATGCCAGCCGTTCCACCACCGGGGAGCTCAGTTCCTCCTCCACCCCACAGACTTGAACCACCGGAGCCGTTAAAGGCGAGGCTTCCTTGTCCACCAATGAATCCAGAACCACCCGAAGCGTTGATCTGTCCTCCAGTTCCTATGCCGCCGATGGAGCCGCTGCCTGTATTCGCAGAACTAACGGTTGAGGTGCCCCCGACCCCGCCGGTCGCCGACCCAAACGTCCCGAATGATGACGTTCCGCCAGAAGCACCATTGCTCGAGACAAGCGTCGCAGGGGACGGTCCGCCGGCACCCACCGTGACAACGATTTCGTCCCCAGGTGACACGTCGGCGATCCCTTCGCAGTAGCCGCCACCGCCGCCGCCACCGCCAGAGCCACCGCCGTATGAGTCATTTCCACCGGCACCGCCACCGCCCATTACGCGGTATCGAACGCGGGTGACTCCTGGGGGAACAACCCAAGTTGCTGACTCCTCAAACGCAACCAAATTACGCAGAGGCAGCATACTTAATTGAGCATACCGCCCCTCTGCCGTCTCCGCGTTCATGGCGCTCTTGCCGGTGAAATCTTCGGGATCGGGCACCAGCAGGCGGCCAGCCCCGGTCAGGTCGTACGTGCCCTGATTGGCCGTGCCTGGCGTACCGCCCGTCACTGTCACGGTGACGTCGGGCGTAGCGTCACCCGTGGCGGGTGGCCCTGCCGACCAGAACCGATGCGTGACCGTGCTGGCCTTCGTCTTATCGCCCCAGTCCATATCACCGGTGACGTTGCCGCCACCCAGCGACAGGTAGTTACCCAGTGCCGTAGTGAGGGCTGCGGTGGTGACGTAGCCATCGAGCGCGGTCGTGGTCAGCAGGCCGACCGTGGTCGTGCCGTAGGTGAAAGCGGGCGCGCCAAGGGCTGCGGAATAATAGAGCACGCTGCCTGCCACATCGCCCGTAGCCAGCACGCCAGGCGAGCCGAGCACGGCGCCCGAGGCGGCCTGTTTGGCCAGGGCCTTGATGGCCGTTATGCACTGGGTGTTGTCTGTCTTGTCGGCTGTCAGGCCAGCAGCCAAGGCAATATTGAGCAGTTCCTGCTGCACCATGTTCAGCCACCAGTAGCGCACGCGCGTGGGTGCGCCGCCGCTGGTGGAACCGCCGGTGAAAAAACCGGGCGTACCAATGCTGTCCGTCGGCAGTGCCGGCTGGCTGGCGACAGCCGTGGTGTCGTCGATCTGATAGACCATGTAATGGGTTATCCGTAGGCGAAGAAAACGGTAGTCCGTGCCGGTTTGCGCGACTGGATTTCGCATTCCAGAACGGCATTGCCCCATTCGGCCAGGGGCTCATCGGCAAAGGAAACGTCGGCCGAGAAATAATCGACCGTGACGGCAGGGGCATTGACCCGCCACATATAGGCCCAGAACGGATCGTAGACGGGCTCGTCCGCACACAGGAAGTCGGCCCGTGCCGGGGCGAATTCCGTGATGGTGATGTCGTATCCGAGGTTGGCCGCGAACTCGATGAAGTAGGCGGCCGACGACCCGCCGCCATCCATCAGGCGTGCTACCACCTGCGCGCGCTGCTGCTCGATCGTGGGGTCGGTGCCGGCACAGGCATCCGGCAGGCCGAGGGAGGCCTGCCATTCCGGCAGCAGTTCGACCGTCGTGGCAGGGAAGGCATCGATCAGCAGGTTGGCGTCACGCTGGGCCAGGCGCACCAGCGTGGGCATGAGGCACTGCATGGCAGCCGCCTGATTGGAGCCGGGATCGCGCGACCAGATCGGCCCTGTAGGCAGATGCCGCTGGAAGGCTGCCAGAAAGTCATCAGCCGAGTAGGTCATTGATAGGTCGGCTCCGCTGCGGTGGGGAGGTGGCCGACAGGGACCGTGATGCTGCCGACAGGGGCCAGCACGCTGAATGCCGGGATATCCGGGATTGCGTTCAGGGCACCCGCGATCTGGGATCCCTGTACGGTGGTGCCGAAGGGCGATCCGATGCGCAGGAACAGGTCAGCCAGCGCGGCCTGGATCGAGGCCTTCATGGCATCGTCAATGCTGCCCAGTCCCGTCAGGGTGATCTCGATCGGGTAAGGCTGGGGTGCCACGGCAACCACGATATCGGTGACCGGCTTTTCCGACTGGATGGCGTTGGCCACCGTCAGCAGATCCTGCGTGGCGGGTGTATAGCGCGTATCCGTGGAAGATGTGCCGTTCGTGCCGAGCGGGAAGCCCCCGTTGGCCGCGTTGGTATCGTCCATCATCACATAGACAGGCACCGTGGCATCGCCGAACAGGCCGGGGAATCCGCACCAGGCTCGGGTCACGCCGGCCACATCAAGCGCCCAGTTGACGTAATCGGCCTCGGAGCCGCCCTGTGCAGGGCTGGCATAGCGGGTCAGGTAGCGGCTTTTGAAGGCATCTTCCGTTTCCTGATCGGCCCCGGATGTGACAATGGCGGAAACCGTGCCGGAACTGTTGATGCCGTCAATCGGGGTGGCGATCCCGATGGTGGTACCAGCCGCCAGATTGTAGCCGGATCCGGTGTCCTGAGCTGTGGCCTGCACGGTCAGGGTGCCGGTGGCGTCGACCTTGGCGTCGGCCGTGGTGGCAAAGGAGAGATTGCCATCCGTGGTCACGACCGTCCCGGCCGGCAGGTCCGTGCCGGCAACGCCGGTAAATGACAGGGCTATGACAGCGGCAGTCGCATCCTTGCGGAATATGCCTTTCAACGCCCCCCAGAGCATTGCGTATTCGCCTGTGGCACCGGAAGGGGTGGACTGCCGGGCGATATAGTCCTGGTAGCCGTAATGCTCGTAGGACACGGCCGCGATGGCGTAGCTGAGGATCAGAAGGACTGAGGGATCCAGCAGGGGATCGGCTGACTGCAGTCCCCCGTCCTGCACATCCTGTTGCGCACGGTCGATAAGCTCGGTCAGTGTCGGGCGTGCATAGGGCATATCAGGGCACCTGCCACAGCCATGAATACTGGCTGGTAGAGCCATCCGGTCGGGTCAGGGACACAGCAATGGCGGCTGTATCGCTGGTTGCCAGCCCGACGCGGACGCTGATGGATTTGACGTAGCCTGCGGTCTGCAGCGGTTGCAGGGCATCGGTGGCGATGGAGCGGATGCGCTGCAGCAGCTGGGCACGATTGGCGATTTTGGACCGGTTCAGGGTCCACAGCAGGGAACCGATGGGCTGCGCGCGGTAGGTATCCGCCCACCAGCCGCGCCGGTCAGCTCCCGTATAGTCAGGCGGGGCGACCCGATCCGTGAACAGGCAGATCAGGACCATGTTCTTGAGCATGTCCATGCCCGACGGGGTGCGGGCGATAGCGCCATTTTCAATGGCCCAGTCGCCGCGCCCGTTGGCCGTGTCCCATACGATCTCGATATCGCCGCCGCTATTGGTGGTCTCCGTAACCGAAACCATGCGACCTCTAGGATTGGGGTTTTTCCGTAGTGCTTCCGCCGCTCTGCACCCCGCCATGGAGATGCTCGAGGAAGCCGATGCCCCCGATGGTCGCGTCATCCGACACTTCCAGCGGGCCATTGATGACCGTTTTTCCGTTCAGGGTGATGGGCTGTCCTGACTGGGGGGTGACGGCGATGCCGCTGCCGTTGGTCAGGAGCACCTGATTGCCTGCCATATCGAACAGGCAGACCTGCCCGTTCTTGAGGCCCTTCGGGCGGGATGCCTGATGGATCGAACGGATCACGACCCCATTGGAGGCATCTCCCGACACGTTGAGAACAACGGCCTGGCTGCCGACCGGCAGCACGGCCGAAAACCCATAGTCCTGCACGATCGGCACGCCATCGCGGATGGCCGTGCCATTGAGGGTGACCTGCCCGGTCTGGACGGCTCCGGTGTCGTCGGGAGGCGTGGATATCCGCCCGATCTGGAACAGCCCCTGCAGGCGCCGGAAAAGCCGGTCGGCATAGGAATGGGACATCAGCTCTCCTTGCCCGCCCCACCGGGCAGGGCGGCCGCAACCTGCCAGTCGATGGCCTGCAGGACGTTGGGCTCGGGTTCGTAGGCTTCTGGCGGCATCAGGACCATGTGGGCATGTGTTCCGTCTTCACCGCGCGAAAACTCCACATCCCCGATCAAAAGCGTCTGGTTTACGATCTTGAGGGACGGGATATGGACGGGCAGTCGGTAATTCGGGGTCCACAGCGTTCCGGCACTGTCGCGCCAGCTGTCTACGATAACCTCGACGGCCTGTGACTGGCCGATACGGCGCGCTTTCTCCCAGTTCAGGCGCTGCATGGCAATGGGCTGGCCGTTCTGGGTCTGCTCGGAAATAATCGCACGGGGACGATAACGGGGGACAGTCGTGTCCTGAACATGCCCGACATCGCCCTGCGTGCCGATCTGGGAGAACTGGTCAACCGATTGCACAAAAGCGAAGTAATCGGAAAAGCGCCCGTCCATGGAAAAGGTGGCATCGGCATCCTGAAGGTTAACCCCTTCCACCACGCCGGACGCCATGGCGTTCTGCCCAACCCGGGAGAGGACCAGATTGCCGTCTGCGCCCTCGTAGCACAGGATCCCGGCCCAGCGGGTCACGCGGTCAATGATATCCCAAGGGGTTTCGCCCAGATTGATGTTGAACTGCGGAACCGCGCCTTTGAGGGAAATGTCGCCCTGCACCGTGACATCAATGCCGAATTTCGCGGCCAGGGGGCGGATGATGCCATCAGCCTGCAGTTCCGATCCTCCAATGGCCATGCCGGGCAGGATGGCGGAGCAGTCGACCAGATCCTGCCCCTGACCGCGCCCCGAGATGACCATCGTGTGCGCGTTGCCCGAGATTTTGGGGCGGACGCGATCCACATAGCCGGTAATGACCGGATCATCTCCCAGCAGGATACGCATCTCGGCACCGGGCTCGACCGTGATGCTGGAAGGCGTAAGCGGGGAACGATCGGTTGCGGTCACCTCAAAATCGCGTGGCATACGTTCCACGCCACAGCTGACGCGCTGCTCGATCCAGCCTGAATAGGAACGGCCGTTTACGAGCAGGCGTAGCTGGTTTGGATCGTGATGCCGCCTGCGCGCCGTGGCGTGCATGACGGTTGTGGTCATAACTGTAGTGCCTCGAAACTGGTGGGCATGAAGGCAGGGTGGACTGGGTCTGCCCTGCCGATCAGGTCGTCAGCCCGTGTTGCATCCCCATAGAGCCGGTAAGCCATGGGCAGGGCGCTATCGGGGGCAGGGGTGGTGACGGTGACCAGCGCCGCCAGTTGTGCGCCGCGCGTGGTGATGTCGATGATGACAGCGGTGCGCAGGGCACGCAGTGCCTGGTAGGTTGCATCCTGATAGGCGTCTGCTGCGGCAAGGATCTCGATATCGAATGCCTGGACGACCTGTGCCCGGACGGTCAGCGCATCGTTGTAGGATGACGGCTGATATTCAGAGCAGGCGTTGGCGAGCGACACGAGAGCGCAGCGCCGGAGTGTCTGCCCCATGGCACTTACCAGCGTGGCGATGGCTGCGCCCACCGGGGCCGTGGAGAGCTGTGTAGATGGGGTCCAGTTTGCGAGGGAGAGCAGAAGGCGGATGGCATCCGCCGGATCTGCGCATGCGGCACGCAGGGCCTCGGTCATGGCCTGAACCGAGGCGCAGTAGCCGTTGTCAGTCGCAGTGGTCACAGATTTCCGGCCAGTTGGGTTGTGAGTGCGCCAGCATTGGTGATGCCGGTGCGGGCTGTAATGACGCGGCCGATGGCCTGCTCCGGCGTGGTAGCACCGGTCAGGAGGGTCGTGCGGTTGCCATTGGCATACCGGCCATAGTTACCGGTCAGGCCAGTCACGGCCGACAGGACAAGGCCGGGATCAGATCCCAGCGCCGCAACCTCACCGGACATGGAACCGGATGCCGCTACACCGGCGGTGATCACGTCGATGCCCTCGGTCAGGGCCGGGCCAACACCTGATAGGAAATCGGACGTAATGGCCGATGTCGCACCCGCTGCGGCGGCGGTAATCGCAGACTGGGTATCCGTGGAACCTGACGGGTAGACGGGGTCCGCGCTTTCGATGAACTCCATACGCAGTCCGACGGCCCGACCGCGGTCAACACGCTGCTCGGTTGTAATAGGGCCGACTAGGCAGACTGTCCGTGACCCCAAGGTTGGATGGTACAGGATGCCAGGGCCGGGCTGTTCGGCCGCCGCGAGTAGCGCCTGCTCCTGCTGGTAGCAGTCATCGCCAACGACAAAGCCGTAGAACGAATACCCCCGGACGCCCCGGCCCAGATCCTCGACCCAGACCTCGTTGCGGTAGGGATATTCGTGGACCGCAGTGCGGCGGCCCATGCGGGTTTCCGAGCGCTCTACTGCAAAAGGGATGCCGCGCCATGATGCAGGCTGGAGTTGCTCCAGCCATGACAGGAGCAGTTCTTCAACGATCATGGCACGGTTCCAGTGACATTGTTGCGTACGACGCGGGTGCTGCCCGTTGGGTCAGTTACCTTGGCGCGTGTGCCCGGCGCTGCCGAAACCTCCACACGGTGCACCGTATCCTGCGCGCGGCTGGCCGCCATGGTCGATGATCCGGACGATGGCGAGCCAGACAGGGAGGAGACCTGCATGGGCGGACCCGATGCCGCCGAAGAGCGCATGAAATCGGTCTGGATGGACTGTGCCAGAGCGCCCCTGCGATAGGCCTCGCCTGCCCGATCTGCCGGCCTTTCGTAATACAGAGATGCAGCAGCCCCAGCTTCACGTCCGCTATCCTGCATGGCGATATGCTGGCCTGCTACGCGCTCGGCACCCTGCCGCAACTCGTAATCTACCGCCTGCAACTGCTGGGCATAGGACATGCGATTGAGGGCAGTGCCGAAATGTTTCTCGATGGCTGCCTGACGGTCAGGGTGCCACTGGGCAATCCCGCTGGCACGACCACCATCGCCGATAGCTTTTTCGTTCAGCCCACTTTCCTGCCGCAGGTTGGCCACGATGCCCGCAGCCTGCGCGGAACTCCAGCCCTGTCCTACAAAGTAGCGCATGGCCTCATTGGTACGCTGAGCAGTCTCGGCACCCGGCAGGCTGCCCGATGCTGGCCCGGATGCGCGCATGCCGCTCGTGCCGCCAATACGGTCCAGGACACTATCCATCCGATCGAGGGCCGGCGAGATATAACTCCACGCTGCGGAAAAGGCGCCCTTGATGCCATCCCACATGCCCGAGAACAGTTTCTCGATCCCCGACCAGTGCTTCCATAGTTCGTAAGCTGCTAGGCCAAGCGCTCCTACGGCTACCACGCAGCCCGCGACAGCGGCACCGACGGGTGTCAGGAGGAGGGGGGCAAAGGAGAGCCCCAGTCGTCCGACAGCAAGGCCAACTGAGGCGAGGGGGCCAACAATGCCTGCAACGAACTTGAAGCCCATTAGGAACAGCAGATCGCGGATGGCGTTTGCAGGACCACCGAGCAGATGGGTCAGGGATTCAATCCGGCTGCCCCATTGCTGCATTTTCTGCCCGACTGCATCCCAGTCGATCCCGCGCAGCCAGTTGGCAAAGCGCTGGACACCATCCCCGAGCGCATTGATGCCCTCGGTTACTTTGGGGTTGGTGGCGATCCAGTCTGCAAACTGGGTCAGGAGCGGGCCGAGTATGGGGGCCAGCTTTTCCGAAATGCGGTTGCCAAAGCCTTCCACGGCCAGCGTCAGGCGTGTCTGGGCTTCGCGGAAGGTATTGGCCGCCTGTGCTGTTTGGGGCGTGATGTGCAGGTAGCGATCAGCCGCCTGCTGATATTCACGGATGCCGGCCGCGCCCCGGCGCAGGAAAGGCAGCATGGCAGCTGCGGATCCGCCAAACAGGGTGGAGGCGGCCTGCGCCTGCGCATACGGATCCTTGAGTAAGGCGATCTTGTCAGCCAGTTCCGGCAGCACGTCGGTGACGCTGCGGGCCTGTGTCGCGTTTTTGTGGAATGCCACGCCCAAGGTGTTCATCATGACCACGGCCCCGGCATTCCTGCCGCCGACCGCGTCATAGAGGTTCTGGCCGAGCACGCCCAGCCCGTTGGTCAGGGCCTCGCCCGAGGAGCCTGCCATCTGGGCCGCGCCCTGCAGGTTGCCCAGCGTCTGGGCGGTGATGCCCATGTTGCGCGAGACATTGCCCAGTTCAGTGCCCCAGTTGGACCAGGCCGAAATCATGCGGTACATGCCGCCAAGTGTGGCAGCACCCGAAATGGCGCCGAGCGGGGCGATGATGGAGGACAGGCGCTGGAAGGCATCGCGCGCGCTGCGACCGACATTGCCCAGTGCCCGCGCAATCCCGGAAACGCCGGTCGTGCGCATAAGCCGGGTGACGGCACCCCCCAGTTTCCGGAAAGGGGCCAAAGAGCGGGCTGCATTCTGATTGATGCGGTTCAGCGTTTTCGACAGGTTGTCGACGGCTGAAATGGTGACGGCGTAGCCGCTCATGGCACTCTACCTGAAAACGGGGTTACTGCTGCGCGCGCGCCGCTTCCCTGGCCTGCCGGTTAGCCTCCCGGCAGGCTTCCACAATCTGCGACCCGGTCATGCGCCAGAAGGCCTCGGGGTCGCAGCCATAATGTTTGGCGAGATCCCAGGTCAGCTGGCGCCAGTTTGACGGCCAGCCATGGAAAAAACCTCGATTGCGCGGGCCGCCTTCATCACGATGGTGACGGGGAAGCGGTGGACATTCGGGGACGGCACGCCCGTGACCAGGCTGACCAGGGCCATTTGGTATTTGAGCTGGGAGGCCGGCCCCTGCGAGTTGCGCAGATGGCTGTTCGCCTTGATCGCCTCGCCCGATGTCGGCTCGCGCAGGGACAGAGACGTATATTCGATATTCCCGACCGTGACCGGTGCGGGAAAGACGAATTCCGTCTCGGATTCATCAAGCTCGAATCCTTCGACCTCGGCTGCGATCGCATCCGAAAGCCGTTCTGCCCCGGTGAGCATGATGGAGAGCGGGATATCGTTGACCGCGGACTCTGCCAGACCGGACGATTTTGCCACCAGATCACGGGCAAAAATAGCCGATGATTCGGGGTTGGCGCCCGATTCAATCGCGCGCCAGGCCATAAACATCTTCTGGGCTTCGGGTTCGGCCAGCACCAGTTCGTGGATCTCGCCGCCTGCATGGCGCAGGGGCGGATCGAGGGGGATGACGATGGGCTGCATCAAGTGCTGCTCTCCATGACCGGTCCTTCGAACTTGACCTCGAATGTGCCTTCGGCCGTGTTCACGGCGCCGACCTCGGTTGCAATCAGGTAGGAACCGGCAACGATTTTGCCGCTCGCGAGAATGGCGATCACAGATACGGGGCCGATATTGACGATATTGGCTTGGGACATGGTGGCGGAATCACGCAGGGTGGCCGAGATGAACCCGGCCTTGATGTTTTCCGTCCACCCCTGCAGGCCGCTCTGGCCCACCAGATATTCCCGTTTGACGAGTGTGGCGTCGTAGGACAGTTCGCTCGCAACATCGACGGCCACGCCGTTGATCTCGAGATTGGCGACGCCCGCGCGCGCGTTCTGCGGCGAGGGCGTTCCGCTATACAGGTCGACCATCTGTTATCCGGGGATAAAGTTGATTTTCATCGCGATCACCCGCAGCTGACCTACCAGGTTGAAGGGCAGCAGCAGCGCGACGGTACCGTTGCCCAGGTTCTGGGCACTGGCGGCAGCCTTGAAGGCGGCGTAATTCTGGGCATTCCCGTCGTCGCAATACTGTTTGTAGCGTGCGATAGCGGATGCCAGAACGGTCTGGCTGGTGACCAGATTGGAGCCGCCGGGGATGTTGGTCCCGTCAGCGACCAGTTTCTTGCGGGCGTAAATGGCCCCCAGCCAGTCGTTCATGTCCCGGATCAGGGCGACCAGACTGTACGGCGTTTCGACGTTCAGCCAGGTTGTATCAGCGCCCCCGGCCGCGTCTTTCTGATAAAAGGTAATGGCGCGGTCGATGACGACCTGACTGGCGGAATTGACGGTGAATGTGCTGATGCCGTCATACAGCAGGGTGTTGCGTTCCGAGATGTCGAACCGGCTGGCGAGCGGGGGGGCCTTGACCGGGATGATCAGGTTCTGCAACGGCAGGCCCGGATCCGCGCGCAGGCTGACTGCTGCAGCACCTGCATAGGCGGCTGCCCACAACCATGCCGGGTCGGGCGAATCATCGAAGCCCATGGCGGTGCCCTGGTATTCGTTCCGGGCCGTGCCAGCAGTGCCAAGGGTGCCGACGGTGCCGCGCAGGGCGCAGAAGAACCCGCCATAGAGCATCTGGCTCCATGACCAGCGGCCTGTGGTATCGTTGAGGAACGCGACGAGCACATCCAGCGAGGCTTCGTCCGTGTAGGGCATGACGATGAAGTCATACGTCTGCTCGCCCAGATTGAGCAGCGTAGCCGACAGGGCCGTATCCGGGTTCTGCGTGCCGCCCGCCATGGCGGTGAAGGTCAGTGTCAGGCCGGCGGGAATGCTCTCGCCACCGGCACTCCCCAGATAGGCGGCGCGCAGGTCGATCTCGTTGCCGCACGGCCCCTTGTTCAGAGCCGTGAATGTGATCGGGATCGCGCCGTCGGTATTGGCTGCGCCAGCGGTGGCCGAGACCATGATATCCTGTGTGGCATTGACCGCCGCGACGATCGCAGCCGCGATGTCGGCCAACTCCATGCCCAACGTGGCGCCCACGGCGACATAGGTGCCCCCGATATAGAGCGGGATGGTACCGCTGGCCGTGAGCGTGCCCGAAAGCAACAGGCTACCCGTGGCGACGGCAGCCGCCGGATCATCGGCCTGCGGTGCGATCCAGACCTCGCCGAATGAATCGGCTGTCAGGTAGCGACCGTACATCAGCTCAGCGATTGACCCGGCACCGAGGCTCTGGCGGGCATCGGACAGACCCGTTGCCAGAAAAGGCACATTCGCCTCGGCATTGCCGCTGGCGAGCTTCTGGCCGAGGATCAGAGTGCGCAGGTTCTGACTGCCGCCCTGATTCTGCGGATCGATCTCGGCAAAGATGCCGTGGGTGCGCTGGGTGGTCGGGTAGTTGTTGAAGGTGATCGAGCCGCTCATGCGTGCACCTGTTCAGCAGGCGCAGCTGCAGTGGGTGTTGCAGGAACCGGCTGTGGCGTTGCAGCCTGGGTCGCCTGCGGTGCGGCAGAGACAGCCGTGGGTGCCGTTTTGGTGACATCTCCGGCGCGCAGGCGGCGCTGCCAGTAGAAAGAGGTGGGGAGGCCATTGCGGTCGGGGACTTCAACGCCACCGGCCGGAATCACGGCGTGCGTGATCGGGTCGCGGATCTGGAGACCCGCAGCAGGATAAAGGCGCATGTTTTCCTGAATTATTTCTGGAGATTGGGCGCAGCGAGGGAGGCAAACGGGTTGCCGCTCGCCTGATCGATGATGCTGGTGTTGATTTCATTCAGCGGCGTGGTCGGCACCTGGAAGCCCTCGGCACCGGTAATGGTCACATCGATGGAGAAGTCGAACTGCCACCACAGGCGTGCCCGGTTGGGCTCGCCCACCAGGCCGCCCCGCGCATAGCGAAAGCCCTGCGCGGCATTGATGTCATCTGGTCGCCAGTTGAGGACGGCTGCGAAAAGGGCAGTTTTCACATCATTGACTGCGGCTGTTGCCGCAGCCTGACCCCTGCGGTCAGTGCTGTTATCAAGCAGGCACATGACCATGAAAGTTTCGGTCACGACCTGCTGCAGCCCGGTGAGGTTGAGGTTGGGGCCGGGCTCATCATCAAGCGGGACGACGTAGCCGCAGGGGCCGGGCATCCATGCCTGATCCTGGGCAAGAGCATATTCGGCTGCCCCCGCCACGTTACCGTTGAAGATCGGGGCATTCGCCCGGATCTGACGGATGATCGTATCGATGTTCACGATGTTTCTTTTCAGACCCGTGTACGATGATGGTAGTCATCTGATCATCAGCACGTTAAAGGGCGCGTATTCTCAGCATAGGATCATATTGAAATGACTAATACTGGACTGATTGAAGAGTTACCTGCATCGCTGGGAAAAGCTGTTTCGGAAAACCTGCGGCCCGGCGAAGAAGTAATATTGAAGATAAGAGGGGCAGCAAAAGAAGCACTTGTATGCACTGGAACGCGAGTGCTCGTTATCAAGACAGGGCTTATGACAGGGCATCTTTTTGGGTCGAATGTGTTCCAATTGAACTATTCGAATATCGCCTCAGCCGAGGTGAAGTATAAGCTTCTAACCGGATACTTCGAAATTTCAGCCGGTGGGGTGCAGAATACAAACATGAGCTACTGGTCAAATGACGATGCGACCAATCCAGCCAAAGCGCCGAACTGCATATCCCTGGCAGGCAAAGCAATGGCCAACCAGTTCCGCGATGCATCACAGCTCATCATGGAAAAGATCGCTGAAGCGAAGGCGCCTGTACCCGTGCAGACGGCTCCTTCTCATGTAGATGTTACGAGCAGCGCTCCTGACCTTATTACCCAGCTTGAACGCCTGGCAAAACTGAAAGAGACGGGTGTGCTGTCTCAAGAGGAGTTTGAGGCAGCCAAGCAGAAACTGATTGCAGGTTAAGGGCATTTCTGGAGTTTGATGCCCTGCTGAATGGCCCGTCGGATGCGCGGGCCGAGAGAGGCTTCCCGCTGCGCCAGGGCGACCTCGAGGAAGGGGCGGGCGGTCAGGACGCGGGATTTGCCAATCCCGTGTCTGCCGCGCTGGTAGGTTCGGCCCGTGATCTGGCCACCCTTGGTGCCTCGTCCCCCGCTACCGCCTGAGCTGCTGCGACCGCCACCATGGGCACCGGCTTCAAGGAACAGCGCGTAGAATGCCGTATCGCGGATGGCAACGCCTTCGCCCGAGCGGAACGGGCGCACCTTGATCGATCGGGCAAGCGTGCCCGTGACCTTGGCCGGGATCTGGCCCGGTGAGGATGCCTGGTATTTGCCTGCCTTGTAACCGCCCCGATAGGATGCGGCAGAGCCGCCGGGGCCGTAGTAGAGCCTGCCGCCGCCCGAACTCTGCCGCAACAGGGTCCGGGCTGTGGCTGCGACCTCATTGCCTGCCTGACGGAAGGTGCGGGAAAGGGCCTTTTTGTCGAAGACCAGCGCGTCCGCTGACAGCGTGACTTTCATCTGGATGCCCGGTGTGGCCATCAGCTGTTTTTCTCTTCCTCACATTCCACGATCACGAAGCGCTTCCGACCGTCGATTTCCTTGATTCGACGCACACGGAAAACCTCTGTGCGGGTCGTACCATCATCCAGCGTGGTTGAGCGGGTGATGGCATAGGCATTGGGCAGGGAGTTCTGCCAGCGCATATAGATCCGGTGCGTGACGGGGGTATCGACCTGCTCGTTGCCGCCTGCGGTCCCCCAGAATGTGAGAGCACCGACGGGCTGGACATCGGCACGAACCGTCCTGATCGGTATCAATGTTTCCAGCACGCCCGTCGTGTTCGGGTCACCGGCCTGACCACGCTGCACGATCTGCACGGGCCAGCGCAACCTGCCCAGCGGGAAGGATTGCGGTTCAGGCATCGGGATCCCCGAAAGCGTAGAGGCGATATGGCCAGAGCAGGTTTTTCACGGCGTCCGGCATGTCGCCCCCGTCATCGCCGCGATGCTCGTACAGGAACGTCGCCATCAGCAGGATGGCCAGCTGGATCGGGACGGGGACGGCCGTCCCATCATTTCCGTAGCCTGCCACGAACTCGATCGAGATGTGATCCGATGGCAGGGTTGCCACCCCGGCATGCAGGCGCACCCGGCCGGGATCGGTCATCAGGTCAGCGGAATACTGGTCTGCTGACAGGACGGTATCGGCCGTGCCCCATTCGCCCACCGAGATGGAGTTGATCGCCTGCACCGGGGCGCGGGGCAGCTCGATGGGGCGCTGGAACAGCATCGAATATGGCATCCACATCGGAAAGATGTAGGCCGTAAACGGGACCAGCGGAAACTGGTTGATGGGCGCCTGATGCGCCATCACCCAGCGCAGGGTCTGGGTGATGAGGACGCGCCCGAGAAACTGCTCCACCGCCTGGCGTGCGCCGCTCAGATACATGCCCAGCAGGGTGTTGTCGTAGTCGTAATCGATGCGGGCATGTTCCTGCAGCACCTGTAACGAGACAGGTTCAGCTGCCGGTGGCGAGATAACCGAGACGGTGGAGTACATGGGCGTCCCTTATCAGGCGGTTGCTGCGGGGGCGGCCGGTGCAGTTTTGGCCGGGGCCTTTGCCGCGTCGGGTGCTGCCGGGGCAGGTTTGACGGCAGGTGCCTGCACCGGAGCAACCGTTTTTTCTGGCACGGACGCTGGTTCTTCGGGCATCGCTGCTGCCGAGCGGGCACGCGCATGGGCGCTTAGCACTTCGTGCGTGGTGTCCAGCCCGGCAGCAGCAGGGTCCACGGCAGTCTGCTGCGGCCCGCGGACATGGTGTCGGGACGTGCCCGGCACCGTACTGCCTGCCATGCTCTCCAGACCGGGCGCGCGCGAAAGCGCGCTCCTGGCAGTGGGATCAGCCTCCAGCGGCTTCATGCCGGAGATCTGCTCGGCCGTGCGGTAGGGCGTATCCATGTCAGCCTTTCCGCACTACGCCGCGCGCGGGCGTTTTGTGGGACACGTCGGTCGCTGGACGGCGGCCATCGTTGATGATGACCCCCACGCCGAGCTTGACCAGCATGGCGGCGCGGGCCGGATTAAATCCGGCCTCGACACCGCGGTTGTAGCACTGCCACGAGCGGGTGAACCGCACGGTCTGTTCGCCTGATACCTGCATGATCTCTCCTTACGCGATGCCGGGTTCGGTGCCGCCCGGCGCAACTGCCGAGCCGTTGCCGGGGTTGTTGGAGCCCGTGGGCGCGGTGCCCCACGTGCTGGCTGCAGCCGAGCCGGTGCCACTGGGCGCCTGCACGTAGTAGGCAGCGCCGCCGTTGGGCGTGTAGCCGGTGGGTGCCCAGCCCGGCACGGTGGCCACGGCGAGCGAGGCCTGATGGCGCAGCCCGAAATCGTGCTCGCTGATCACGCGGAAAACCGTCTGGTCACGACGGAACGCGCTGACCTGCGCGCCGCTCGTGTCCTGATAGACGGCCACGTCGGACGCATCGATGTAGATCTCGTACGTATCCGCGATCACCACATCCTTCATGTCGGCCATGAAGATGTAGGCCCCGTTGTTCACGGGGGCTGCCGTGGTGCCGGTGTTCAGGTTGGAGGGCAGCTGCTGGCTGATCTTGAGCGGATGGCCCATCAGGTGCGGATCGTCACCGGACAGCTCATCGCGGAAGACGAAGTTGCCCACGCCGTCGCGCAGCGTCATGAGATACATCTTCACCGACGGCGTGGTGATCCATGTCGGCCGGATCATCATGCTCATGCCGTTCTCGAGCAGCAGCAGCATGCCCTGCAGCACGGAAACGACCGCGGTCAGGATGGCCTGGTTGTCGGTGCTGCTGTCGCCGGTGGCGGCGGGCAGGGCAGTTGCGATGATCTTGTTGGCTGCCGCCGCCTGGTTGAGCATGCCGATCGGGCTGTTGCCCGTGCCATCGCCCGTCAGGAACGCCAGATCCTCGCGGCGTGCCATGGTCTGCAGCAGGTCATCGCGCACCAGCTCTTCCACGCCGATGGGCGAGCGCCGGATCAGGTCATTGCTGACCGGGACCAGGGCGGTGAGTTTCTTGGCGTTGAGCTGCAGGTCATCGAACGATTCCTGCGAGGCGCCCATGTCATCCAGCTCGCCCGTGTAGCCCGCGCTGGCGCCGGCCGCGAGGCGGGGGATGGTGAGGTTGCCGCCGGGCATGGGGATGGTGGTGGGGTTGGAATCACGCACCACGGTGCGCGCGCGCAGCAGCTCGATGATCTCGGTGGCAAAGGCCTGCGGGATCAGGGCGCCACCGGCGGCCGTGCCCGTGGTGTTCAGGGCCTTGGCGACTTCCTTGTCACGGAAACGCTTTTCCACCCATGCCGAGGCCTCGCGCATGCCGCAGGTCTTGGCCTTCAACTGGCCCAGAATGAAGCGGGCGGCCTTGAAACCCTTGGGCTCCTGCTGGCGCACTGCGGGCTCGAGACGGTAGGCGCCGCGCGTAACGCGGGGGCCGTAGCCGCGCTCCTGGCTGGCCAGTGGATCCTCGGGGTCGCCTGCCATCGTTTCGGGCTCGTTTTCGGGGTCCAGCGGGTCGGCGTTTTCGCCCTCGATGTTCAGCAGTGATTCCGCGCGGCCGATGCGCTCGTCGAGGGCGGCAATCTCGCCCTGCAGTTGGGTGATGCTGTCGAGGTCTTCCTGCGGCAGGGTCTGGTCATCAGGAAGTTCAGCTTCCTTGTTGATCAGGGCCTTGATGCTGGTGACTTTCTGGGCGCGCTTGTTCTTCAGTTCGTGAAGCTTGAGCAATGATCGCTCCGGTCAATAAAAAAGGCGCCCGAAGGCGCCTTGAATGATCAAGCTGTGAGGAGGCCCGTCCGGGCCGTCACTCGATGGTCAGAGAGTGGACGCCAGTGCCTGGCGCGCACGTTTCTGACGGGCGATGCGATTGCGGCTTTCCGCCGCGTCTCGCTCGGCCTTTTCGATGTCGGCGTTTGCCGCGCGTGTCTGCGCATCGGCATTGTCCGGCAAAGTGGTGGAGGGTTCGGGTGCCGTGCCGGGGGCGCTGCTTTCCGGTTCTTCTTCCAGCAGCGCATCCGGATTGCAGGGCACCGGGACAAGGCTGAACTCCAGCAGTTCCTGCCGCTTGAAATCCATGGGCATGAAAAAGCTGTCGTCGTCGTTCCGCTCGTTGGAGATGTCGTATTCGAGCGGTCGGAAACCCACGCTGGTGCCGGGCAGGAAGCCCTCGGCACTCAGGCGGTAGGCGGCCTCGGCATGCTCGCCCGCGCGCGGGATATCGGCGGGGGCGAACTCGACCGTGGCTTTCAGCACGCCATCTTCCACGCCAATGTCGATGCAGCGCCCAATCGGGAACTTGTCCTGATTGTGCGCCCACAGCACCACGGGGTTCTTGCGGAAGTTGGTCAGATCCCAGCCAGCAACATCGACGGTATCGCCCTCGCGGTCGGGCGTGCCAGTGCTGATGGTGTAGCGCAGGGTCCGGTCCGTAGGCCCTTTCTCCACACTGCTGACGATGTCCTTGCGGATCTGGATATTGCCGGGGTGTTCGCCCTTGCGGGCCAGCGCCTTGAAGCGCCTGGTGTTCATGAGTTTCGCCATGAAGGCGCATTTCCCATCAGGTCTGGGCAGCGGGATCCGGTGCGGTGATGCGGGCCGGATCATCGACTGCGGGCGCGGTGGAGGCCGCGCCGGTATTGAGGGGCACGCGGTATTCATCCCCACGCGGATAGGGGTTCATGCCTTCACGGGCACGCCATTCGTTGGCGCTGATCAGCCCCGAATTGACGGCGGCCACACCGGCCGTGACACGGGACTGCATGTCGCCACGCAGCAGCTCGTCGAAGTTGAAGCGTACCCGTAGCCGCGCCTTTTCTTCCGAGAACACCAGCCGGCTGTGGATCTGCTCCTCGGCCTGCCGCGCTTTGGGGATCAGGGCATTGTCGATGTATTCCTGACTGGCGTTCTCGAAATTCGCTATCGTGACCTTGTCGCCACGACCGATCTTGTGGGGCGGGACGCTGAACATGCCGCAGATGTCGACATCTTCCTTTTCCCGCACCTCAAGAAACTGGGCTTCATCGGCTGTCATGCCGATGCGCTCGTATTCCAGCCCTTCCTCGAGCACGGCCGTCTTGCCGGTGTTGTCGACGCCGCCATAGGCATCGCGCCAACTGCTGGCCATGCGGGCGGCGGCCTCTTTCGAGAGGGACTTGGCCGTTTTCAGCACGCCCTGGATCTGCGCCCCGTTGCGGAACAGGGTGGCGCCGTGCCGCTGGGCGGCAATGGCCAGGCCGATCGCCTCGGGGCAGGCCATGATGGGCGAGATGCCCATGTAGCCATCAAGCGTGAAGCCGCGCAGGTGGATCATGTCATCCTGATGGAGGCGGATGCCTTCGCCCACCAGCGGATGACTGATGTTGTAGAACAGCCAGCCCCGGGGCGACATCAGCACCGACACGCGGTCGGGCATGATCGGGATGAGCGAGCGCGGCTGTCCGTTCTGCCCGCGCACGATGGCCACGTAGGAATTGCCTCGCATGCACAGGCACAGCGTGACGTAGAACCAGAACTGGTAGGGCGTCTGCCAGCGGTTGGGATATGCCAGCAGCACGGCAAGGGGGTGCGTGGTGGTGACGGTGGCGCCACGCCCGTTGGGCAGGATCTCCTGAACCTCCAGCGGGATCTTGGCCAGATCCTCGGAGATGCGGTTCACGCACGAAAACACGGCCGAGGCCTGCATGGCCGTGAACGGGGTGACAGGCAGCCCCGTGGCGGATGGGAGCGCGCCCAGGCCAGCAGAGAGCCAGGACGGGTAGGAGCCGGATGCAAAGCTGTCCGCCTTAGTGCGGACGGGCATGCTGACGCGCGGCTCCTTGCGCTCGATTTCCCGGTGAGGGGAAAAGAGGGTTGGCAGTAGGGCCATTACAGGACCATGATTCCCCGTTCTTCGTAGATCGAGCCACCCTCATCCACCAGCAGGCGGGAGCGCCCCATGATCAGGGCAACCGGGCCGTCGATCTTGTTCTTGCCTTCGGCCTTGCGCGGATAGACCTGGTCCTTGGCATCCACGCGGGCCTCGACGTTGGACATCATCCACGTCATGGGATGGGTGGGTGCGCAGCCATGGACAATCAGGCCGGCATCGATTTCGGCATCCACCTGCTTCATGGGCTCGGAATAGTTCCGGGCGTTCTGGTCGAACTGGATGACGTTGGCTCCCTTTTTCATGAGCCGCGTGACCAG
Source organism: Komagataeibacter xylinus (assembly GCF_009834365.1). Taxonomy (NCBI): domain Bacteria; kingdom Pseudomonadati; phylum Pseudomonadota; class Alphaproteobacteria; order Acetobacterales; family Acetobacteraceae; genus Komagataeibacter; species Komagataeibacter xylinus. The sequence continues at coordinate 1,568,465 of NZ_CP041348.1, forward strand.
ATAGGTGGCCTGCGAAGGATCGAAGACGATCTCATCGATGACGAACTGCTGGCGGAGCAGATCGATGTCCGCCTCGATGCGCTCGTAGTCGATGATCTCCCCATCGGTCACGATCAGGGAAGGGGGGCTGCCCTCGGTGCCGTAGGCCCATCCCTGATAGTATTCTGCGCCGTCTGCATTCTCGACTGCCGCTTCCGGCAGGTAGTAGCGGCCGAAGGTGGCGATGCGCCCGTCAGGCAGCCGGATGAGCATCTGCAGGGCGGCGATGTCTTTCTTGGATGCGAGGTCCAGGGCAAGGACTGCGCGGCGGCCATGCAGCGCTTCTTCGCTGAATGCTGGGTCGTAGCAGTTGCCCCAGGACTGCATGTTGAAAAAGGCGTTGCGGGCATTGACCCACAGGTTCAGGTGCTTGGTCTTGAACGTCGCCTGCAAGCGGGGATTGCGGATGGCAGCGGTCTGCCGGGCAATCAGGAACTCCTCTTGCACCGAGACCCCGATATTCGGGTTGGCCTTGCGTAGCGCCTCGATCGTGGTCCAGTCGTCTTCCGGGTCGATGGTCCATTCGACGAAAAACCGTTCCTCGTCCACGAAGATGCCCTGCAGCATTTTGCGGCTGGTCTGAATCTCGTCGTAGCAGGGGCTGGCGATGTTTGAGCCAGCGGTGGTGATCCCCCACAGGATGGACTGGTCACGGGCACCCATGCCGGTCAGCATGGTGTCCCACAGGTCCGAGGTGTCGTGCTCGTGGTATTCATCCACGATGGCACATGACGGGGATGCGCCGTCCCCCGGCTTGCCGATGACAGGCTCGAAGCGGCTGCCCGTGCTGATGACATGCAGGTTCGAGGCGTTGACGCCCACACCATAGAACGACCGGAAATCCGGTGTCTTGAGCGCCATTTCGCGCGCCGGGCGGAACACCTCCCATGCCTGTTTTTTCGATGTGGCGCCGCAGTAGACTTCGGCACCCGCCTCATGGTCGGCCGACAGCATGAACAGGCCGACGGGAGCAGACAGGGCCGACTTGCCGTTCTTGCGTGGCACGACGATCAGGACGATCCTGAACCGCCGCAGCCGACTGGTCCGGTGGACCCAGCCAAAGACGTTCACCAGAATGAACGACTGCCACGGCTCGAGCCGGATCAGTTCTTTCTTCTGCGCCCATTTGCCCTTGGTGTGGGGCATGAGCTCGGTGAATTCGCAGGCGCGTTCGGCCTTGCCGACGTCCAGTTCGTATGGCCATTCCGGGTCATCGGCTTTGGCGAGATCCGACAGGAAACGGGCGCATGCCAGGCGCACCCACTGGCAGGCATCGATCGTGCCGGATATGACGTCAGATGCATACTGGATGGCCGCATCGACATGAGGCTGCGGCACCGCTTTCGGCTTGCGGGGTTTCTTTACCCGATCTGCTGGAATGCGTTCTCGTTTTGCTGCCCTTCCGCTCCGACCTTTGATCGGTCGGCCGGTGTCAGGCCGAATTTCGCCAGCCACATTGCTACCCTGCGGTTTGCATCAGCGATGGCGCCAACCTCGGGGCGCATGCGCACCATGGGACCACTCTTGCCGATTGTCACGTAAGTCTGCGCACCGGCCGCAGCGACCTCGATCTCGCGCATGATGGGCGTCTCATCATCGGCGACGCCATCCTGCACCTGTGCCACGATGGGCCGCGCGAGGGAGGCGCGTGCCTCCAGTTCATCGGCAACGGCTTCGCATAATCCCTCGAGCGCCAGGCTGTCTGCCGTGGTGAGAACACCCATTCCGTCGAGCAATCTAGCAGCCTTTGTCCAGACCGCCTTTGCCCGTTTTGACAGGCCAGTGGGCGCCGTTGGGCGGGCGCGCTTCGGCTTCGGTTCCTTGGGGTTGGCGCGGCATGCCTGGGCGGTGCCCGTCACAACTTTGAGGTGCGTGGGCTTGCGTGGACGGGCCATCCCTTTTTTCCTCCATTATGCACGCGCGTAAAAATGACTAGGTAGCGGTCCACATCAAAAGGAGGGTCGTTTTAGACCCCCCTATGGGGGGATCGTGGTGCATGCGGCATTTGCCGCCATCATCCGGCGGGAGATCCACGCTGATCCCGCGCCGTGCGCGCACTGTGGCATGGCTTGCACAGCGGCCGCAGGTTCGACCAGTCTAGGCGCAGGTCGGGGCGCTCCTTGATGGTGAGGATATGGTCGACCTCGTTCGCCGGTGTCAGCCGTCCCTGCTCGTAACAGAACAGACACAGCGGATGCGCCGCGAGGAAGGCCCGGCGGCATTTCTGCCACCGGCGATCATAGCCCCTCGATGCAGCGGATCCCCGCCACCGGTCATACTGTTGCCGGGGCTGGGCAACCGGCCCGGCAACCCTGTGGCGCGGTGGTGCTGCGGGCATCAGAAATCGCAGCCACCGCCATCGGACCCGCCACCACAGTCGAAGCCGCCGCTATCGCCGCCACTGCCGCCAGCGCCGCTGCTGTAGTCGAACCCGCCACCGCTGGAACCGGCATCGCTACCACTTCCTGCAAAAGGATCAGGCGCCGGGGCAGGCGTGTTGACCTCGCGCTCGATGACCGTGTCATGGTCACGGCCGCCGATCATCGACCCGGCAATGCCGCCCAGCAGAGCGCCTTCCATGAAGCCGTTGTCAGATCCGCGCGATGCTCCTGTGTTTACGATGATCGGTGCGCTGGGGCTGGGGCCTGCATTTACAGACCCGTATCCGCCGGGCGCCATCGGGCGTGCAGTCGGGACAGATGCTCGTTCAGGAACACGATCCGCCGGTGGTGTGCGAGGTGCATTGACCGTAACGGCCCGAACGATCTCGTCATCACGATTACGCCGCATCCATTCCATCCGCTCTTCATGTTCCTGCTGGATCTGAAGGTTACGGAGCAGGGCCTGCCGCTTCGACCAGGACAGCCAAGCGAAGATGGCAATGACAGCGACAACGAACAGCAGGCACACAAACATGAATCCCGTGCTGATGTGCACATGGTGAGTGGGGTGCATTAAGGATTTCCCGAAATGGATAGGGTCAGACCGACGAGATCAGCAGCTCGGCTGCCGGTTTCTTTTTCAGCCCGACCGAATAGGTGGTCATGACTTCCTCGATCTGGAAACGACCGAAAATCTCCCGGATTTCCGGCACGTCATTGATTGACATGATGAAGCGGCCTTTCAGGCTGCCCAGCAGGTCAGCGATCCGGCCAAAGTCCTCGGGCGAGAAAATGCTCTTCCCGTAATCGTCCTCACATCCCCAGTAAGGGGGATCGAGGTAGAAAAGTGTGCGTGGCCGGTCATACCTGGTGATCAACTGCTCGTAGGGCAGACATTCGATGACCACGCCGGACAGGCGCTGGTGCACCTCGTCAAGCAGCGGCCCCAGCCTGCCCACATCGAAACGGGCCGATGTGGCAACGGCCACGCCAAACGTCCGCGACCGGGGCTGACCACCAAACCGCACGCGCTGCAGGTAGAGGAACCGTGCCGCCCGCTCCAGATCAGTCAGGCTGTCTGCGTTCATGTCCAGCAGGCGCTGGAACTCATCCCGGCTGGTCAACTGGTATTTGAGCATGTCCATCAGCGCTTCGTAGTGCCGCTGGAGGATGCGAAACAGGTTCGAGACGTCACGGGAAACATCGTTGATCACCTCGCCCTTTGCGCGGAATGGCCTGCGCAGGAAGATGCCGCCCATGCCAATGAAGGGCTCGACATAGGTGTCATGGGGCACCTTGGCGATGCGCTCGATGACACGGGACGCGAGGTTGCGTTTGCCGCCCAGATAGGGGGCAACAGGCGACACGGGAGTCGCCGGAATTTGTCTCTCAGACATATGAATGATACTCGAACGCCCGTTCCTTCACAGGAACCGGGGCGGGGGTTTCCCGTGCGCAGTGCCAGCTGCGCGGTTTGGTTTGTGTCTAGCAAACCAGCCCTCGCCCCCAAATCTGTGAAGCGAAGGAAACCGTCCGACCGGACTAAGTCCGGGCGTGATCGAGCAGAGCGCGCCCTATGCCGTAGCGCGCCTGCCTACCGAATCCATCATTTGCGTGAACCCGTCAAGAACGGGTTGATCAGGCCCGCGCGATATCGAGCGGCACCTGGCGGAAATCATCTTCCGGCCGTTCGCGCTCATGAAAGCGGATGTAAGCCTTGGTCGCGTCAATGCGGATGCTGTCGGAAATGGCGCCCATGGCACGGAGCCATTCCTCATCATCGATATTGAGCCGCCGCAGGCTGAGGATCTTGTCCGTGCGGATCTTGCCCTCTTTGCCGACCTCGAAGGCGTCCGTCACAATGACGCGCAGGTTCTCATCCGCGCCCTTGGACCAGCGCCCCAAGCAGCTGTCGATCAGCGACTTGGCGGCCTGCAGTTCCGGGCCAAACGAAATGGAATCACCCATCGCGATGGTGATCTTCTTCAGCCCGTCGTAACTGGTCAGCGTGATGTTGCCCTTCTGGCCGCCATAGGTGGTGCCATACTTCTCGGCAATGAGCGCCAGGACGGTGCGGATGTCCTCGAAGGCTTTTATGCGAAACCCACTGAGCGCCTTTCGCAATTCAGCCGCGCCGGTGAACGTCTCGCGCACCAGCTCATCCACCATAATGTGCTCAGGCTTGACCTTGTCACGGGGCACAAGGCGACCGCCCGAATCCTGCATGTAGCCTTCGGGCACCATCACGCGGCCTCCCGCTGTGCATGGCGCATGTTGGCCGCGCATTCTGCCGCGCGGTCGCTGGCCCAGATGCGGACGCCAGGCCGACGGTCACGGCCCGCGATACGACGATAATGCGCGGCGGCGCGTTCCCAGACAGTAACGTCCGTTGCAGGCTGGCGCGGCTTGCGGCTCGGCTTCATGAGGCTTCCTTGATGCACAGGTGAGGGGACCGGCGCGCGTGGCGCTACAGGTCCAGAAACTTCCCAGCGCCCGCGCCTTCGCGTGCGTGGCTGTATCGTGTTGTGGTGGCCAGCGATGTGTGGCCCAGCTGCTGCTGCACCACATGCGCCGGCGCGCCGTTGTCCTGCATGTGGCTGGCGTACGCGTGGCGTAGCCAGTGGGCGGAAACCTGTCCGGGCAGGCCCGCACGCTTCGCGGCCCGCTTAACGGAGCGGTGGACCGCATCAACGCTAAGCGGACCGCCATCGTGGCCGGGGACCATCGGCGCTTCTGGCCGACTATCAACACGCAGCGCCACGATCTCCTTCCACACCTTGGCGGGGATCTCGACGGTTCTGTTCTTGCCGCCCTTGCCAAACACATGGGCAACGCCGCCCTGCTGGCGGCGCTTGAGGTCTTTCCACCGCACGGCGCAAAGCTCGGATATGCGCAGGCCGGTGGCATACAGCACGCGCAGCATGGTGCGCCTGCGCGGGTCCGTTTCCCCATCAATGAGGTTTCGCACCTGTTCCTGCGTGAGGATCCGCTCATGCAGGCTGTCGCGCATCTTCGGCACGCGGACGGCAGGCCCCACATCGCGGGGCAGCATCTCCATGGCAGCGCCGTAGGACAGCAGCGACTTGACGGCCATCAGCTTGCGCCGTCGTGTCGCATCGGCTCCCGTCAGGCTGTCGAACCAGTTCTGCAGGTCGGGCGCAGTCACTTCCGGCAGGGTCTTGCCCACATGCGCAAGGAAGGCGCGGACATCGCTCTCATAGGCCCGGCGGGTGTTCTCGCCACGGTTATGGAGCCATGTCTTGATCAGCAGATTGTCGGCCGAGTTCTGAGGGGCTTTTGGGGCCTCATCAGTGGACGGCATGGCGCGGTCTCCGCTAACCATATGATTTCATTATGAAACGGGGTGGTTAAGCCCCCCTGAAATCCGCTTGATAACTGGTGTTATCTTGCGGCGATCAGGCCCCTGTCAGGGGTTATCTTGCGGATGCCCGATCCGGCCATGCCAGATAACTTTGAGTTATCCTTGCGGCTATCGGGCACGCCATGCTGCAACACACAGCATGGGTTGTGCCACGATCCATCCCGCGAGAATGAGCAGATCGAAGAACCGGGTGAGCGGCATTGCGTTCAGTTCATGGATCAGATCGGTCATTTCACGGCCGCCTTGCGCTTCGCGGGAACTGCTTTTCGTCGATGGACCTGCCGCCGGTTAAGGGCCTGTAAATAGGCGACAGCAGGCTTGGAACAGATCCATGCAAACACGAGCATCGCAATCACTAGAAAGCGCCATGCGCTCAGATCATTCATCGCTTGTACCGATAGAAGCAGTGAGATAAAATGTGCCAGTTTCATCCTCTGGTCCGTGCAGGGGTGGAACAGAAGGCCGTCGGTGTGTCAGCACCGGCGGTCTTCGCGTATCGAGCCCGTTAGGCTCCAATGCAGTTGACCTTATTGATCTTCATGCACCTCTTTCAGGGAGAAGGATTTCCCCCTTGGGCTGTCATCCCAGCGAAGGCGCGCCAACGCGCCGCCCGCGACTGCCCATCATCGGCCCGAAGGCCAGCGTCGATTTAACCAGGCCGGCAGGCATCCGCTCACTCTCGCGAGCCAGTGCCTCACGCCTGATGGCGGCGAGAATGTCTTCCATGGCCTTGGGCAGCATCTGCCCGGCAAAGCGCTGTCCACCACGTCGCACCCAGTGGCTGTCCCAGCAGCGAGCGACTGCATCATGGTAAAGCACTTGGGCAGCCAGTGTGCCGATCCCGATATCCGCGCGGTGGCGCGGGAAGGGGTTCCATTCCAGCGGCACAAGAAGCAGGCGCGATTCAGTCGTGGTCACGACAACACCGTGCCGGTGACCGCGCACGACAATATCGCCGCGCGACAGGGTCGGCAGCTGTTCTTCCATCTGATGGCTCTATGTTGGGAGCGCCCGAGCGGGCATAAAAAAAGCGTGGCATCCATTTTCTGGACCCACGCATAACGATAGTTTGCCATAAATGACTTAAAAGCGGTGGCACGTCAACCTTTCCATAAAGGCCCCGGCATCCCGTCATAATGCTCGGTCAACTGCTCCAGCAGGAAACATAGCGCGCCAGAGGTGTTGCGCTTGTCCTGGTGCAAATGGCTGGCGATGTCATTGAGGGAAAGCCCCTCAACCATCAGCAGCACCAGCAGCTGCTCCCCGCGCGCACCGATGCGCTGGCGGATATAGTCGCGGCGTGCGGCGGACCCCATGCGCCCGATCATGGCATCATGAATATCCCCCCGTTTTGCACCGTGTTCCATTTCGGGATCGGTTCCACCCAGCACGCCGATTTCGTAATCGGTTGCCCAGAACTGGGCAGCACTGACCTGCCCCTCGGTAATCGCGCGCGAGCGCAGCAGGCCATACAGCCCGGCGCACCGGCGCCAGACTTTGACAGGACGGGATTTCTTGGTGAGCGCAACATCCACCAGCGCAAGGTCATGGTGGGCGATACGTGTTTCCGACGGCTTGAAAGCGGGCCGGAATGTAGACTGAACGGGCGATGGTACCCGACGACGGGAAAGGGCGGCGACAGACACGCGGGGCCTTTCAGTAAACAGGTCTCCCGACGTCATCGTCTCTTTGCGGAACCTGCAACACCGGGGAGCAGGCAGGATCGATCAGCGGCCGGGAAGTAGCATTATTATAACCGCGTTTTTTACATAGGTCAGTAGCCATTTAGCTTTTAGGGACGCTTCGTCAGTTCATCGGGCATCTCATTCATGGTCGTGGCATTTGATTGAAGATGTAGGTCGCACTGGTTTTAAGTTGTGCAGATATTTTGCGCATTTTTTCTTAGGCTACTCTTTTAAATCGATAATAATTGTTTGCATGGTGTATCGTATACCGGGTTTTTTGCAGAGCTTTTTAAGCCATATTTTAATATGCCGCAGACACTGTCCCGTGACATGTTTTGTCATGATTTATCTACCAGGGAATGGAAACGCGGCATGACCCACAATTCGACTAAAGCCGATCCGGGCCCGCTTGGGCTGATGGGATTTGGTATGACGACTGTCCTGCTTAACCTGCATAACGCCCATATCGTCCCGATGGGCGCAGCCATTCTTGCAATGGGCCTGGTGTTTGGGGGCGCAACGCAATTTGTCGCTGGCCTTCTGGAATATGCAAACAGCAATACCTTTGGCATGACAGCGTTTATGTCCTATGGCGCGTTCTGGCTGTCGCTTGTCGTACTGTTGTTCCTGCCCCACTGGGGGCTTGCGCCTGCATCTTCGCCCGCCCTGATGGGCAGTTACCTGCTAATGTGGGGCCTGTTCACCGCTATCATGACGATCGGAACACTTCGCGCCTCGCGTATGCACCAAGTGGTGTTTGCCACTCTGACGCTGTTGTTTGTCCTGCTAGGCTGTGCGGAAATCTTTGAACAGCCGATCCTGACAATTGTAGCGGGATATGAAGGTCTCTTTTGTGGCTTTAGTGCTATCTGTCTCGCAGCGATGGAACTTCTTGCAGATCAGTCCGCACATGCCGAGGTGCCTGTCGACGTGGCAGGCGTGCCGACCGAGGTTGCAGCCTGAAGAGAAATTTTAACAACGATTTTGAAAAATTATGCATTGTTTCCAAAGATCGGAAACGTATGAGATGAATGAAACAGGCGGATATGGCTCTTGCTAGTCAGCGAAAAGTGCCAACGCCTTTTCATGCCGCCACGTCCTGGGGGCGGTACGCAGCCAGATAGGCCTCGAGGGTCAGTTCCGTGGTGGGGCGGCCGCGCTTGGCTGCCATATCGGCCCATTGCTGCTTGGCGCGACCGTAATCCCCCAGTTCCTGCATCAGCGCGGACCATGCCCGGTGATCCTCGACCAGATCCGCGCGGGCCTGTTTCTCCCAGTCCTGCATGACTGGCGATGGCGCTGGCTCGGGCAGGTCTGCCGAGATCTGATGCTGCGCCCATGCAGCCCGCACCGGCTTGTCGAAGCAGCCGGCATGCTGCGGTATTTCGCGGTTCTGGTGCATCGCGGCCGTATGGTCGGCCACGGCTTGGATGATCACCGGCTCGGGTATGCCAGCCTGCAGCCATTTGCGGACAATGCCCGTATGCCGCCGTGTGCTGTCCTTGGGGAAGCCTGCCGCTTCCATGACGGCCCGCACGGCCCGGTCGAGGGTGGCGTCATCGATGATGGCCTCGGTCTGGGCAAAACCGGTTTCGGCAGATTCAGATATAGATGAATTAATTTTCTTATCTTTATCTATATCTAGGGAAACCTCAGAACCCAAAACCGAAACCGAACCCCCGGAAACCGAAAACCGGTTTTGGTTTAGGTTTCGGTTTTGGATTTCCGCCGGAGCGGGCAGGGATACCATGAGCGGGATGTTGCGCTGGCGGGTGGCGGCTTCGGCTTCCTGCGCGCGGCGGATCCTCGCCTGCTCGGCATTCTCCGTTTTGCGCGGCCTGCCACCCTTTCCACCATTGATCTTGGCATGGTGGCCCCGCAGCGTGTCATCAGCCGGGATGATACCCGCCGCCTGGGCAGCCTCGAACCGGCGCAGGTTCTCCTCACGCTCGGCACGTTTTCGCGCACGCTCCTGCCGCCGTATCTCGCGCTGCAGCAGGTGGGGGCTGTATAGCGCGCCCTCATCATCCCGCGCGGCGAAGCCCCATTGCTCGATCAGGGGCAGCGTGCGGGCCAGCGTTGCCGGGTTTTCGCATATGAAGGCCGCGATCTCGTCATCGGACAGCATGTGCGTGCCACTACGCATCACCACCATCCGGTTGGCCTTGAGCGTGTCGAACAGCGAATGCGCCACGCCACGCGCCTCGGCAGGCATGGTGCGGATCAGTGTCCAGGCCGGCACGGCACCGGCATCGAAATCGGCAACTGTAGGCAGGCAGGTCATGCGTTGCCTTCCTTGTTCTGCGGCGGGCATTCATGAGGGCAGTCAGCGCACCGGGCGCGCATGCGCTCGAGTTCGTCCAGCGCCTGGCGCAATGCCTGCCGGTTCGCCGTGAAATGCGTGACAATGCCAGTCAGGCCGTCAGGCAGCGCATAGATCCGGGTCAGGAACAGGCTCAGGGATGGGAAGCAGCTGCCACGGTCCAGCCGCAGGCCAAAGCCGCGCCCGAAGTCGAAAGAGATGCCCCGTGGCAGTTTTATTCGTTTGGGCATTGCTTACCTTCATCCACCAGACGGAAAATTTCGTCGCGCAGCTCGTCGCACTCGATCATCAGTTTCATCAGTTCTTCGCCACGCGGAGCGGAGACACCATCCAGCCAGTTGCGCACGGTGCGCGGGCTGGTATCGATCCGACCGGCGAGCAGCTTGGCGCCGTTACGGATCCGTCCGTACTGGCGCATCAGCACGCCCCGGACCGTGTCGCGGTAAACAGCGGCCGTCATGAAATGAATCTTTTGAGTGTAATTTGACCAATTCTTTCCCACCCTTTTCCTCCATGATCTCTCTCAGCAGCGAGTGAGAACTGGTTCGGGTAGGAGAGAGGTCTATATGCAGCAGCGCGCACCCCAGCCATCGCGGGTGACGGACGGGGCGCGCGCTGCGCCAGACCTGATGATGCCTGCTTCATGCTGACACCTCATCCTGTGCAGGCACGTCCTGACCGGCATCGCCAACAGGGGCAGCAAACACGCGCGCCGCATGTTCACCACACCACACACGACGCACGCACGCAGGCCGCCCGCAGAACGCGGGCTGCACGTCATGACGCACATCTCCCTCGATCCACTGGCAGGTTGTGCTGCCGGTCATGGCAGGGGGTGAACGGCGGGTCATCAGGCAGCCGCGCCGACTGGCGACCACGACACGCAAGGGAAGCCCTTTTCGTCATAATACACCACGGAGACATGACCGGCCTTGAAAAGCTTTCCAAGCTTCGACGAGATGTCTTCCGCAACTGCTTGGGCAATCATGATCAAAAGAGGATCGGCGGGAAGGCGGCCCTTCCAATCGAAATCGACGCCATCATCAGTGATTTTCTGACACTCCAGGCGCAGACCGAGCTGAGCCGCATGCGCGAGCAGCTGTTCGACCGTCCGTTTTTCGCTTTCGGTTTCGAATACAGCGCCAGCGTCCGTGTCGCCCTGGTCATCTGCGGTCGGCTTTGCTTCGCCTGCAGCAGCCTTTGCCACTGGCGTATCCAGCAACGGTTCCTTATCAAGTGTGCCCAGACCCGTGTTGAGACCAATAACCGGCTCAGATGCGCCGTTGCCCATGTCCGTGTCGTCAGCCGTCGATGGCACTCCGCCTGTCAGGATGTAATTCCCAAACGCATCCGCGTTCGCAATTACGTCCTCGGCGTCATAATGAGGACCGACTGCATCTGCATGCTTGATGGCCATCACCAGGCATTGCGCGCGCCTGTTATGGGCGTTCAGCCAGTAATCGTATTTTTTACCCATCGGGTCTGCTTCCAGTTCAGATTGTGGAGGGGAACGGGGCGCGCACCGGCTCGACCGCATAAGCGGGAGCCCTCGGTGCATATGTCTGGCCTGCAGGCGCATAGGCACCCTTGCGGGCCGGTCGATTGCTCGACCGGCCCGCTTGGTCCACCATGGCTGTTGCAACACACCCCATGGAGGATTCACTTTGTCCAACAACGTCAAGATGAGCCCGGAAGTCACCGAACTGATCTATGTGCTGAACAGTATGATCGAAGCCGCGATGCCGCACATTCCCAAGGAAGCGCAACTCGATATAGGCGGCGCCCTGCTCAACCTGAGCACACGCGTCAAAGGTACGGATCTTATGAAACATATCGCAGGATCGTTCGGGCATCATTTTCCAACCCGTTCCTGACTAGGTGTTTCGTCGATTGGATGTTTTCTGGCCCTGAAACCTTTGAAAAGCGCATTGGAGATGAAATTTGCTTCCATCTCCTTACGGAACGAGCGGTCACCTTCGTAGGCGGCAGGTTCAGGGGTGGCGGGGGCAATCTGATGGATTGCCGCCATCACCCTTTTGATTTCCTGATCGAGTTCAATGCCTTCAGCCGTGCGCTCGGCAATGACAGCAGGTCCATATTCTACGATATCAGCGCAATCGCGCCGCTTACGCTCCAGCACCGTGACGATGGCAAGCAGATCCTCAACCAGTTGGTCGTTCATGCTGACCCCCGGTGTTCGAAGATATCGGTCAAAGATGATGGAGCAGGGCTTTTGGGGACCAATTCTTCGATCGATACCCTCAATGTATCAGCCACAGTTCTAAGCTTTTCGGTCGGTACAAGTGCAGTTCCAGTGACCCAGCGAGAAACAGTGGGTTCGCTAACACCCACAATTTTTGCCAGTTGCCGCTGGGTCAGGTCAGCCTGCTTAAGGAAAACACGTAAGCTCATGCATCGAGATTTATTCAGATGAAACTTTCAGGTCAAGAAAGTTTTCATCTGGTGGCATCCACTATGTGCACGCGTAGTGGCACCGTTTCGTCATGAGCGACAAGCATCTCACACCTGAAGAAGTAGAGCTGAACTGCCACACGTTGCGGTTCGTTCGACCTTGGATGCGCTTGCGTGGCGTGACTCAGCGGCACCTAGCTGAAGGACTTGGGATGTCCGAACCATCTGTCTCTAAGTGGCTGAATGGTAAGGTAAATATGACGTTGTCACAGTTCGTAAGAGTGGCAGAATTGTTAAAGGCCACTCCCGAACAATTGTTGTTTGATCCAAAAGAAGGCCTAAAAGCCGAGCGTTATAAGGAAATTGCCGAACTGGCTGATGAATTGGATTCGGAGAAATTGGATATCTGGATCAAGACAGGGAAGGCGATGTCAACGAAGTGACGGTTTCATTAAATGAAATTATCCTTGACTAAATACTTTCATTAAATGAAATTACCTCCATCGCCACCCGCGATGGAGGTTTTTTATGTCTACCGATTCCAATGGAAGCCCGATTGCGGGCACTCCTGGCGACCCTCTGGTCGCATTCTCAGTCCGTCGAAGCGTGACCTCCCCATATTGTGGGGGTCGCCCCAGAAAGGGCGAGACCTGCGAGCAGAACAGGGCTCGCCGTGAAGCCGAGCGCCTTGCGTATGAACGTGGGCAGGCACATGCGCATACGCAGGGTCGGAAGCAGACTTTAGTCCTCGAAGTAAGGCTCACTAGTTCTATCGTTAATAAATATTTCCGCGCCCCGCTCGACGGCATGCAAAAAATAAGAAAGATCTGTAGAAAGATCGTTCCATACAAATATTTTGCTGATTTTTTCTCTTTTATCCTCAGTGGAAATCGACAAATCATTAAGGATAAGCGCGCTGTCACAGCGAATTTTTTCCTGAAGAAGCATCATGGCCGCTTCAAGGTAAGGGGCTGGAAGCTGTGGAAACGGTTTTCCAGTCGTCATGAGTTTTCCTTCCGCGAGTCTGTTGACACCTCAAGGATGGAAAAGGCGGGGAAGGTTGACAACAACCTTCCCCAACTGCCTGCTGCCCACGCTTTGCCGGTGGGGGCAGGGGCATGAGCGCCGACCTGATCCGCATCGAGCCGCCGGAAAAGCTCATCGAGTTGCATACCCTACGCCTTGGGGAGACCGGCCGCGATCGCTGCATGACTTTCACCGCTGCGGATGAAGCCCGTGCCCGCGCACTCATCGCCGATACCGAGCATGACTGCCTGAAAAAAGGCGAAATGCCCTTCCGCCTGACTGTGCTCCGTGCCCAGCGGGTAGCCACGGCCACCAGTCTGATCCGTGTGCTGAGCGGCACTGTCACATTCCCGTCGGCTCTGCACCTCATGGAAGTGTCAGAGCTGCAGCAGAAATGGCAGGCTTTTCTGGCAACCGTTCTGGCCGAGAAAATTGTGGACAACGGGGAAGGTCAATGACTGTCCCGCTTCACGCGGTCTCGCTTGGTGAAGCGCAGGACCTGCAATCCGCGGTCCTGCGCCGCCAGGACTGTGAGCGCCAGATGCGCGCCGCCCTGTCCAGCAGCCCCACGCCCGGCCTTGTCCTCACCCACGCTGAACGCTGGCGCATCCGGCACTGCATCGCGCAGCTCACGCGCGCGCTCGATGCCGAGGATATCGCCCTGCACCAGATCAGCCGCCACCGCGCGGCCAGCCACACCCCGAACAGGAAAGAAACTGCGGCATGACCGACATTTTCCGCCCTCTGTCACCGCGCGACCTCGCCGCGCGCATGACCCTCGTCAACCAGTCCGTCAGCCAGAACCTGCTGCATCAGTTCAACCGGTTCATGATCGATGCCGAGCAGGCCAAGGCCGAGGGTATTCCGCAGGCCTGCCGCCACGCCACCGCCCAGGCCGATGCCCGCTGGCAGGACATGGAAAGCATGCTCATGGGGGCCGCCCCGATCGACCGCACCGGCGGCGAGATCGAGGCCAGCCTGTTTGCCCAGCGCCGCAAGGCGGGGAAGGTGAAGTCATGAGGCTGCCCCGGCCAATCCGTCAGCAGCTTCCCACCACCGAGCAGGTGCTGGGTTGCGTGGTGTTCTACGCCCTCATGTGGGGTGCCAGCCTGCTGTTGGTGCTGGAGTGCCTGCCATGAAGTCGAAAGAGCGCGGCATGCAGGAAAAGGTGCTGGGAGCCCACCGTGAGGCGATCCGTATCACCCGCGAGCCGTCCGTAACCGCCCACACCGTGTGGCGCTGCATGCCCGGCCTCAAGCGCCGCTCGCACGTCACGCGCATCCTGAACAGCCTTGTCGACAAGGGCCTGCTCGCCATCAGCGGCCATCAGGGCCAGCGGGGCAAGTTTGTGGTCACCTACGGCATGCCGGACAGGATAGGGGGCATGGCGTGATGGCCCAGCAACTCGATCTGGTGGATTTCATCGCAGGTCTGCCCATGCCCGCAGCCACCGCACCGCAGCTGAACCCGCTCGACCTGCTGCCACGCCGCCCCAAGGCATGGGAACGCCTGGTCGCCCACGTCCCGGCCGAGGATGTCCGCATCAGCGTCTCCCCAACCTGGACCCGTGTGGTGGTCGAGCAGCTGCGCGAGGACGGGTGCGGTGACCAGCTACTCGGCAACGGCAAGATCCGATCCCACGACGTGCCGCCCGACCTCATCTGGCCCGAGCCCTGCCGCCTGATCCTGATGACAGCCGACAGCGCGGCCCGCATCCACGAACGCTGGTGCCTGGAGGAAGCCCCCGGCGCCGGCATGTCATCCACATTCCGCTTTGCCCAGCAACAGCATGCTGACCGCACGCCCGTGTCGCAGCAGCTGCGCCTGCTGGCAGAGGAGCAGTCATGACCAACGAGATGAAGACAGAAACACCAATGTATCTTGTGCCAGGGAAGGTGACACCAGAGGTGGAACACCGGGCTGCGAATGTTGTGTTTGATATGTATGGCCGCGAAATCCTCTGGCCTGTTTTCCATGCTTACATGACGGCCATTGCCAGCCCCGTTCAGCCATGCGCGGATATTGAGACCGTGTGTGTCTCCCTTCCGACACTGTACGACAATCTCAAGGATTTTGATCGGGCGCAGGTGTTCCCTGTTTCTCTCCGATCTGCAAACGGGATGGACATTGAGCTTGTCCGCCGTGCCGACATGGAAGCGCATGTCGCCCACCTGAGCGTGGAGATCGCGCGGTTACGCGTGGTCGAAGCCGAAATGCACCTGCTGGAAGAAGTATGCGCCTTCTACACCAACGATGAAGACCGCTTCATCAAGGCTGACGGCAATGCCGAGCCATACGGGATGATCCCCACGGATGTAGGAATGAAGGCCCGCAGTGCCCGCGCCCGGTTCATGGCGAGAGAGCAGGCTGCGCAGGAAGCGGGAGGCGAGGCATGAGCGGCGAAGCTGGCGCGTTTGGCGCAGTGGTCGGTCTCGGTACTGTCCTGGTCATGTGCGTGGGCGCAGGCCTCTATGGCTGTCCGCGTTACAGTGTCTATTCAGCCAAGATGACAGGCGAGGCGGAACTGGCGCAGGCCACGCAGAACCGGCAGGTGCTGGTCCAGACCGCGCAGGCCGAGCGTGACGCAGAGATTCTGCGCGCCGAAGGGACTGCTAAGGCCAACAAGATCATCGGGGAGAGCCTGAAAGAAAACGCGGAATACCTGCGGTGGCTCTGGATCAGCAAGCTGGACAACCAGACTAACAAGACCGTCGTCTATGTGCCAACCGACGGCATGGTTCCCCAGTTGGAAACCGGACGGATTGGGGAGGCAAAATGAGCTGCGACCACGTATCCCGCCTCGCCAATCATGTCATGCAGGAAGCAGTCTGCAGGTCGTTCCAGTTCAAACGGCCCGGTAGCTCAGCCTACTGGTTCAACCTGATGTGGATCCCGGGCAAGCTGATCCTGACCGGTGACGGCTGCGACATGACGCTGACGCACTACCAAGCCTGCTCGTCGTTCGATGCAGCCATCAAATGGGCATCATCCTCGGAGATGGATTACCTGCTGCGCACGGCTAAGCAGCAGCAGGAATACGATGCCCATGCCACCTTGCAGGCCGTCATCCAGTGGGCAAATGCTCCGGTGATCGAGGCCTTGAACGGCACGGTATGTGAAAGAGTCACCCCCTACGAAGTGGACGGACAACGGCGATACCGTGTTGTGCACCTGGAGCGTGCAGGCGGGTATCGCCAGATATGCCAAGCCTACCGTAGGGCTTTAGCCGCAGGCATGCGGGATGATTTCCGGGATGATGCGGAAGAGATGGATCCACGTCCGATCACGCGCCGTGAGACCGGCACCGAGTTTCTGGATATGGGCAGTTCCGTATTCACCGACTTCTACGATTTCGATCCGTGCTGGGAGAACTGGCTGAGGCTTTGGCGGGATACCCTTGGGTCTGACTGGGATCCTCGTAGTTCGGTCTACACGCCTGCGATGGTTGCCACGCATGATGGCCGCTGGCGGATCAAGGATGAACTGGAACGCCGACTGGACGAACCCGGCAGCAGGGGCCTCGACTGCATTTTCGAAGGCAGTGTGGACTGCGTCTTTAGCTGGACCCACGCACAGAAATACCAGTTTGAAGCTATCCAGTTCGCCTGCCGCCAGATCATCGCGGCCGGTCTGGTCGATATGACGGTGGAGGTTCCATGAGCCAGAAATCAGTCATGGATCGCCTCAAGAAGTTGATGGCGCTGTCCAAGTCAGGCAACCCGCATGAGGCTGCCGCCGCATTGGAGCGCGCGCAGCAACTCATGCAGGAACACCAGATCACCGAGGATGACTTGGTCCTGTCGAATGTCGGGGTGTTTGGGTGCTGCTTTACCTGGAGCGCGAAGAGTCGGCCGACCAGATACCAGACCCGTCTGTGGTCGATGATCAATGGTGTATTCGGGGTGAAATCGGTCTTTAAGGAAGGAACCGGTCAGATCAGGTTTTACGGCCTGTCCAGTCGTGCTGAGCTGGCAGCCTATACCTGTGAGGTGCTTAGCAGGCAGCTTAGCCAGGCGCGAACCGATTTCCTGCGCTCGCAAAACAAGCGCGTCAAACGCACGACCAAAATCAGCCGTGCCGACAATTTTGCCGAGGGCTGGATCCTCTCCGTGCGCAGCAAGGCGCAACGGCTCGCTATTCCATTCGAGGAAGAGCAGTTGCTGCTCCGCTACGAAAGCACGGCATTCAGTGATCTGTCGGAAATGACGGGCCGCGCAGCCCCGCCGTCGCGCCGATCTGATCAGGCATTCACCGACGGCTATCGGGAAGGGCGTAAGGCAGTCCTGCATGCGCCCCTCTCTGGTGAGAACCGTCTGGCTATCACGGGAGAGGGGGCATGAATGAGACTATGGTGGCTCTGCACCGGGCCAAACGCAAGTTTCCTACTCTCGCAACCTACAAGGCACGATGGAAAAAGAAGGCACGTGCCCTCACGCAGGTCCAGCGGCAGCAGGCTCTCGATATGCTGCGCGCAGGAGAAGCATGCGAGCAGGTTCAGCATGCTTTGAAAATAGATAGGGCCACCGTCCTTGGCATTATCGAACTGTGCACGGTCAGGACCGTGACTACTTCGCTGAAGGAGGTTGCCCCATGAGCACTATTCCTAGCGCGGTTGTGGAAGCGGCAGCTCGTGCGCTGTGCGAATCATACAATGACCCGCGTGGCCCCGATGCAATGGTCATGACCATCAAGGGCGGCACGTTGGTGCCCAACTGGCAGACCTATCGCCGGGCTGCGGCCAATGTCCTGATTGCGGCGGCCTACGCATCCAAGGGTCTGAAACCTCAAGCCCTTGATGACCAGGCGCATCCATGCCTGCGCGGGCTCCAGTTCGGCCGGGAGATCTACGATGTCGAGATATACGGCAACGGTCAGGGCGAATACCTCGGCATCGTGGTCGAGGAGGGTGGACCCAGCAGGATTGTTTTCCGTGGATCTCTGGTCAAGGAAGGGGATGTCAGGCTGATCCGGGCGCGTGGGGTGCAGGCATGGACAAGCAATGAGGCCGAAGCAAAGGATGATCCCAATGGGTAAGCTGCCAGAAAAACGCCTGCGTATCGCGGATGTAGCGATAGCCTGGGACTGCTCCCATCAGCACGTTCGCAACCTGATCAAGCGGGGAGAGTTACCGGCCATCCGAATCGGATCGCTGTTTCGGATACGCCCCGATGATGTTGTCGCCTACGAAAACCGAGTGAAATGTCAGACCGACCAGCCCCGACCTACAGCCTCGCAGTCCGAAACGGTTATTTCTATGCCCAGTGGTGGGAGCCCCGGAAGGGCAAGAGACGTGTTTCGCTTGGGACAAAAGATCGGGCAGCAGCAACACGCGCGCTAGGGCGGCTCATGGCAGGGGTAGCATCCCCTGCACCACCTGTAGAGCCATCGGTAGATATGATCCTAGAAGGTTACCTGAACGATCGCCGGGAACGGGTAGCCAGTTTCCAGACCCTTGAACATGCTGCAGCGGCGCTTTGCGAGCATATCGGCTTCCTGAAGCCTGATAATCTGACGACACAGGTCTGCCGCAGCTATGCGGAGAAGCGCCGTAAGCAGGGATGGCGCGGGTTACCTGCCGGCCAGTGGCGCTCAATCAGTGATGGCACCATCATTCGGGAACTGGTCACACTCCGGGCGGCTATGAGCTGGGCCGTCAAGGAGAAATGGATCTCTATGTCGCCATCGATCGAGGTACCATCAGCGCCGCCCCCACGAGAGCGCTGGCTTACTCATCAGGAAGCGAACAGGCTTCTGGGGGTGACCAGCACACCCCACGTCCAGCTATTCATTCTCATGGCTCTATACACCGGTGCACGCACCGGGGCTATTCTCGAGCTAACATGGGATCAGGTTGACCTGCAGACAGGTGTCATCAGCTTCGGCCGTGGAACCGGAAACAAAGGCCGTTCGATCGTGCCAATGGTGCCTCAGCTACGCCAGGCGCTCACAGTCGCGGCCGAGGGGCGCACGACTGACTGGGTGATCGAGTATCGGGGGAATCGCGTCCGCAAAATCAAGACGGCCTTTAACAAACGTGTTCAGAAGGCCGACCTCGAGGATGTTACTCCCCATACCCTGCGCCACACCTGCGCGACATGGATGGTAATGGCCGGCGTGCCATTTGAGATGGTCGCCAAGTTTTTGGGGAACAGCGTGGAGATGATCGAGCGCGTCTATGGGCATCATAGCCCGGACTGGTTGAAAAAGGCTGCAGATGCCCTATCGGTATTCTCTGGTCCACGTGGACCAGACAACACAGAAATGTAGCGCACGAGAATGTAGGGAATATATGGTGCTGCTGGACAGGATTGAACTGTCGACCTCTCCCTTACCAAGGGAGTGCTCTACCACTGAGCTACAGCAGCACGGTATGCGGGCTTCCTAACTTTTCCTGCACCGGCTGGCAACCCCTTTTATCGCCTTTTGGCAAATTGGGGTTTTCCTGCCGGTGCAGGGAAGGGTCAGTCGTCGCGGTGGATGCGCTCCATGCGTTCGTGGCGCTCCTGCGCCTCGATCGACAGGGTGGCGATGGGGCGGGCCTCGAGGCGCTTGAGCCCGATCGGCTCGCCGGTTTCCTCGCAATAGCCATAAGTACCCGCTTCAACGCGCAGCAGGGCCTGGTTGATCTTGGAGATCAGCTTGCGGGCGCGGTCACGGGTGCGCAGCTCGAGCGCGCGGTCGGTCTCGACACTGGCGCGGTCGGTAATGTCGGCTTCATGGATGCCGCCTTCCGACAGGCTGGCCAGCGTTTCATCCGCTTCCTTGAGAAGGTCCGCCCGCCATTTCAGCAACTTGAGGCGGAAATATTCCACCTGCTGCGGATTCATGAATTCTTCATCATCCGAGGGGCGATAGTCGGGGGGCAATGTAATCATACGAACAGGTCCCTGCGCCATGCTTCCGTGTGGCAGTTACTGGCCTGCCAGTCGGGAACGGGGCGGCTTATACTAGCAAGGCGCGCCCGCGCCAAGCTTTTAACGCAGGCCATCAGGCATGCTGGCCCGGCGTGGTGGAAAGAGCGGGGGTGGCAGACGTGCCGCCCGTTGCAGCCGGGCGGGTCGTGGCGGTGGCCTGCCTGCCGTGGCGTGGCGTGTCGGGATAGGTTGTTTCCCACCCGCCGCCAAGCGCGTTGTACAGCCGTACCAGATTGCCCGATATGGTGGCGGTGCTGGTGGTGAGGTCGGACTCGGCGCCCAGGTACTGGCGCTGGGCATCGAGCACGTTGAGGTAGGTCACCATGCCGTTACGGTACTGGCTCTGTGCCAGTTCCAGCGCGTGGTGGCTGGCCTGCATGCGCTGCTCGAGGCTGTCATGGCGGCGCTGCTCGTCGGTATAGGCGGTGAGCGCGTTATCCACGTCGTGCCAGGCGCCGAGCACGGTTTTCTGGTAGTTGATGGCGGCTTCCTTCTGGGCGGCCTTGCGCAGCTCAAGCTGGCCACGCAGGCGCCCGCCCTGGAACAGGGGCAGCGTGATGGAGGGGCCGACATTCCACGCCTTGGCGTTCCAGAACCCAAGATCGCGGAAGGAGAGGGATTCGAAGCCGAAACCTGCATTGATGGTCACGCGCGGGTAGAACTCGGCCACCGCTTCGCCTACCTGGGCGGTGGCGGCGTGCAGGTTGGCCTCCGCGCGGCGGATGTCGGGGCGGCGGCGGGCGAGCTCCGAGGGCACGCCCACCGGCACGCGTGGCGGCACGGGCGGAATGGCGGAGGCGGTGAGCAGTTCATCAGACAGAGCGCGCGGCGGCGCACCCATGAGCAGGCTCAGCGCATTGACCTGTATGGCCAGCTGCTGCTCAAGCTGCGGGATCTGGGCCAGCGTGTTTTCATATTGCGCGCGGGCCTGCTCCACCTCGAGGTTGCTGGCCAGGCCCTTGGTGTAGCGCTGCTGGTTCAGGTTCAGCATGGATTGCGCCACGTCGCGGTTTTCCAGCACGATGCGGAGCTGCTGCTGCGTATTGCGCAGCTCCATGTAGTCACGCGCCACTTCCGACTGGCGCGAGATCAGCATGCCACGGCGGGATTCGTTGACCGCCTGCGAGCTTGCGGCCGCGGCCTCGTATTCACGCCGCACGCGGCCCCACAGGTCAAGCTCCCAAGTGGCGTCCACGCTGTCGCGCCACTGGTTGAACAGCGGAATCTTGGCATTGCCCGGCGTGCCGACCACCTGGCCGAATTCAGGGTGTTCGCTTTCCACGTCGGTCACGATGCGCTGCAGCATCTTGGTGCTGTACTGCTGGCGGGCGTAGGAGCCGGTGGCCGACATGGCAGGATAGCGCTCGGCGCCGGCAATGCGCAGTTCGGCCCGACTCTGGGCCATGCGGTAGGCGTAGGCGCGCACATCAAGGTTGTCGCTGGCCACGCGTTGCTCGAGTTTGGTCAGCTCGGCATCGTTGAAGATGGTCCACCAGGCGGTATCGGGATCATCTGGCGTGGTCTGGCTGGCCACCTCGGCGGGTTTGCCGTTTTTGTCGGTTGCGGCCGCGATGCGGTCCGGGCCGCCATACTGGTTGGGAACCCATGGCTTGGGCTTATGGAAATTCGGGCCAACCGCACACCCGGCGGTCATGACCGATAACCCGACCACGGCCGTGCGCCATGAAATTCCCCTACCCACCAACATGGCCCCCCTGTTGTACCTGAAACAGCTGATGTAAATTCTGCATTCTTGGCATGATTTTTAAACCATGGCATGAATGACCGATCAGTTCGGTCAGTCCCCTAGCCTATCGGCTTTCCTCACGGGGTCAATCGAAAGTACGCGTCAACCGCGGGAGCAGGATGATTTCAATGGGCACCACGCCAGGCCATTCAGGCAAAATGCAGGCCGACGAGAGCCTGCCCCCGGGTGCCTCCGCCGCCAAGCGCCAGCAGATTCTGGCGGGGGCAGCGCGTGTCTTTGCCCACAACGGCTACGAGGGGGCCAGCATGTCGGGCATCGCGCGTGATGCCGGGGTGTCGAAGGGTACGCTCTACAATTATTTTGACAGCAAGGCCACGCTGTTCTCCGCCTTTGTCGAGCAGTGCGCATGCGAGAAGATGCCGCTCCTGTTCAGCCGCATTGATGAAGGTGCGAACCTGACGGAATCGCTCGAGCACCTGGCTGTGGCCATGATCAGGCTGCTCACCTCGCCGCTGTCGCTCATGCTCAACCGCATCATCATTTCCGAGGCAGGCAATTTTCCCGAACTGGCCGAGACGTTCTGGAAGCACGGGCCCCAGAAGGCCATCAACATCCTTTCGGCCTGGCTGATGCAGCACAATGATTCCGGCGTGCTGAACATCCCCGACCCGGTTTTTGCTGCCGAGCAGTTCTATGCTCTGTGCCAGACCCGCATTACCGCGCGTTCGCGCCTGCAACTGCCGGTCAGCACCGATCAGGCGCATATCGATTTCATTGCACGTTCGGCGGTGCGGACTTTCCTCAACGCCTATCTGCGCGAAGGGCCGCGCCTGCCGCCGGTGGTGATGGAGCGGTGAGGGCGCGCTCTGACAAAGCTGTTTGAAAAAAGCTGCCCCCGGACGTTGCCTGCCTGCGCTATGGCGCGAACCCTGACGATGATCCTTTGCCGGGGGCACGAAAAGGGGCGCTTTGGGTAGTGGTTGCTTTGACAGTAAAATAATGATTTCAAATCAATGTATTATGCGAATAGTGTTCTGGCCCACACAGGGATGAAGGGCCTGTCCTTTCGCCTTGATGCAAGCCAGTGGCCCTAACCGCACTGATAGACGACACGCGCCCGGTCGAACCGACGGGCTACGATATCGTCCTCGCGCATCATCACGTAATAGGCCCCGACATCAGAAAACCGCGCATGCGGGTCCGCCCCGATCTGCACGACGAGCCGCCACTGTGCAGCGGATTCAAGCAGTGCCTTTGCCTGAGCCGTGTTCCATACAGCACCGCCCCCGCAGTTCAGGCCATTGGCGGCAAGCTGGCTACGGGCCTGAAGGCCGTTCTGCAAGGGTTGTGGAAAGCCGCCAAACTGGTGGTTGTCACGCCTGTTTTCATCGGGCGTGCCGAAGGCATAGAACCAGTCATTATAGGCCAGGGCTTTCGCACGATCATCAAGGGAGAAGGCATCCCATCCCTTGTCGTTTAACGGTATGGGCGTGATGACGGAGCGTGGCGTGGTTACGGGAGCAGGGGGAAAGACGCAACTCCACTTATCGTTCGAGATCGTAAGCAGGGCCTGAGGCACCGGCGCGCGCACCAGTCCAGACACGGGTGACGGATCCCATATTACGCGCCACCCCACGGCGGCTTCCGGGATGAATTCTTCCGGCTCTATCCAGTAATCATAGAATACCAGCAGGCGGCCCTCAGTCGGGAAAACGGGGTCGAAACCCGGTGCCTGCGCCAGTTCGGCCAGATTGAACTGACCGAAGAAGGCCAGCGGGAAATCCGTCGCCACCGCCTGCGCTTTGGCCCGGTATTCGCGGCTGAACCGTTCGGCTCCTCCGGCGCCTGCCCATGAGGGTGGATTTGCCAGCAGGTCATCCGCTTTGTGGTTGTAGTATTGCGCCCGTCTATTGGCATCGGGGTAGGGCGGGCGCAGGGGCCAGGCCATGCCCTGCGGCAGGTCAGGGCGACCGCCGAGTTTCGAGGCCCCTGCGGGAATGGCGTCCTCATCTCCCGCCGTGGTGGGCATGAGCATGGCCGGGCGGCCCTGAGTTGCCAGATGGGCCACGATGGCAGCGGGCAGGCCGGTAGCCTGTAGTGATTGCGCCAGGGCTTCGCGGTCAGCGGGGAGTGGGGTATTGGCCATGCCGGTGTCCTTTCTCAAGAGAGGTTTTTAAATAAAAGATTGATAAAATATTTTTGTCATCACCTTTGTTTTGGAAATTTTGTGTTTATTGAAGTATATTTTGATAACTTTTATCATAAAATTATCTGAAATTATCAGAATTAACTAAATATTTATTTTAATAATATCATGTTCAGGCAGAATAACAGACCATCAGTCGGTCGTGCAATAGGGCTGCCTGTTGTCTGGAACGATACGGTGGCGCGGGGTGTCCCCGCCTCGCTGAATGATTATGTTGCATAAATACAACATCTGACAGGCCCGGCGAAGGCGGCGGCTTTTTCATGTTGTTATGTTATATTGTACCAAATAAAGCTGCGCCTCCCGAAACCACCTCACCGGATGCGAGCCTTTCCGCCATGACGCGCCTATGGTTTTTCCCCCGTCCCCTTTCCCGTGCCATGCTGGCGGCCATAACCGCGCTGACCCCTGTTGCCACCGCCCTTGCGCAGGGCGTGCCTGCCACCGCCACAACGCCGGCTGACCCGCAGGCCACTCCCGCGCAGGCGCACGCGCTCGACCGCGCCTCATCCGCGCCGGAGGCCATGACCGTCACCGCGCGGCTTGACCGCGCGCGGGTGCAGTTGCAGCCCTCCACGGGGGCAACGGTGCATGCGTTCAGCCGCAAGGCGATTGAAACCATTCCCGGTGGTGACAATACCGGGCTGAACAGCGTGCTGCTGCAGGCCCCTGGTGTGGCGCAGGACAGTTATGGCCAGATCCATGTGCGTGGCGACCATAACGAGGTGCAGTTCCGCCTTGATGGCGTGCAACTGCCCGAAGGCATGAACGTGTTCGGCCAGACGCTCATGACCCGCTTTGCCGACAACATGTCGCTCTCCACCGGCGCGCTGCCGGTGCAGTACGGCTTCCTGCAGGCAGCCGTGGTGGACATCACCACCAAGAACGGCGCGACCAACAAGGGTGGCAACGTGTCCATCTATGGTGGCGCGCGTGACTACTTCTTCCCCTCCGCGCAGTATGGGGGGCAGCACGGCAGGTGGGATTACTTCTTCACCGCCGATTACGTGCATGACCGGGTGGGTATCGAGAACACCACGTCATCCTTCAACGCGCCGCATGATTTGAGCAACCAGTACCATTTTCTGGGCCACCTGCGGTACACGGTGGATGAGAACACGCGGCTCAGCCTGATTGCGGGCGTGTCGAACGCCGAGTACCAGCTGCCCAATATCGGTGGCCAGACCTTTCCCTGCGCGGGCGATGATTCGGCCTGCGTGTCGGTGCCGGGTGCGCCAAGTGCGTCCAACCTCAATGAACGCCAGAAGCAGATTACCGATTTCGGTATCCTGTCGCTGCAAAAAGAGATCGGGGCCTTCTCGCTCCAGACATCGGTCTTCTCGCGCTACAGCAGCCTGGGCTACAGCCCCGACCCCAATATGGGCGATCTGGCCTATATGGGCATAAGCCAGCACGCCGAGCGCTCGGTCATGTCAACCGGCACCCAGAGCGACGTGACCTGGCGCGTGCGGCCTGACCATACCGTGCGCTTCGGCTTTCAGGTCTTTGCCGAGCGTAACATCACCAAGGCTGATTCACTGGTGCAGGACAGTGACAGCGGGGCGCTCCGGTCCATCCATACCGGCAATGGCCGCACGGGCGATGTCTATGGCCTGTATGTGCAGGATGAATGGCGGCCACTGCGCAATGTCACGGTCAATTACGGCCTGCGTTTTGATGGCGTGGGCGAATACACCAACGAGCACCAGCTCAGCCCGCGCATCAACGTGGTGTGGCGCGCGTGGAAGGGTGCCACCCTGCATGCAGGCTATTCCCGCTACTTCACCCCGCCGCCTTTCGAGGTGGTGGGCGGCACCGACCTGCAGCAGTTTGCCAATACATCGGGTGCGGCAGCCGGCACCGGTAGCAGCACGGTCAAGGCCGAGCGCGACCATTACTTCGATGCCGGGATCGAGCAGGTCATTCTGCCCGGCTGGCGCGTGTCGTTCGATGCCTATTACAAGCTGGCCCATAACCTGATTGATGAGGGGCAGTTCGGCGCGCCCATCATCCTGTCGGGCTTCAATTACCGGCGCGGGCAGGTGAACGGCTATGAGGTCTCGACCTCCTACGACCGCGGGCCGCTTTCGCTCTATGGCAATTTTGCGTGGTCACGCGCCATCGGCAAGGACATTACCAGCGCGCAGTTCAACTTCGCCCCTGATGACCTCAACTATATCAGCCAGCATTGGGTGCATCTCGACCATGACCAGCGCTGGACCGCCTCCGCCGGTGGGTCATACACTTTCTTCCACCGCACCGGGCACCCCACGCTGCTCTCGGCTACCATGGTGTATGGCAGCGGCCTGCGGCAGGATACGGATACCGTGCCCAATGGCGGCGTAATCCCGCAATACGCCACGTTCAACCTGGCGCTGGTGCAGTCCTTCCGCGATCTGTTTCATTCGCGCTTCCTGCGCACCACGCAACTGCGGCTGGATGTGACCAACCTGTTCGACCACCCCTACATGCTGCGCAGCGGCACGGGCATTGGCGTGGGCGCCCCGCAATACGGGTTGCGGCGTACGATCCTGACCGGTATTTCGCAGAACTTCTGATAGAAAGTAAAAGTACCCGGGTGCCGCCTTTTTTGGAAAGGCGGCATTTCTTTGAACTTTTTGAAAAAAGCCCTCATTAGAGAATTCTCATGCGCGCAGATGGCTTAATATTCGTTGCCTGATGCAATGAGCCACGCTCCATTTACCTTTCCCGGAGCAGGTATTTCATATATAAATAAACATGATGTTCTATTTTAAAATGCCAGGAATGATTTTTTGAATATTAATTGCAGTATTTCTGGAGTCCAGAACTGTTTCGGGAGTGCTCTTTTCCATCTCCCCTCCCGCCTGCCATGCAGGCTGCAAGCAGGGGCGTGAGTGGTCATGCATGATGATACGCCTTCGCTCGGCGCCGTAACGGGTACAGCCGCCACCGAACCGCAGGCCGGGACCGGTTTCCAGCCCATTACGGGCACGCACAGAACAACCCTGCTCGATGTGCTGGCCCAAACCCTGCTGAACTGGAAGTCACAGCTTGTATACGGGGTCCTGATTGGCGTGCAGTGGTCCTTCTTTGCGCAGGCCCATGTGTCACCCCCGTTTGATCATGCCATGGCCCGGAGGCAGTGGGGGCTGGCAATGGAGTTGCTGGCCATGGGGGCGTTTGCGCCTGCGGTCCTGGCGTTTATCGTTCTGGTCGGTCTGGTGTGGTTGTGGCTGTGCATCAGGTACTACTGTCGGCGTCATGTCCTGCGTAGTACGATCTATACCCTGTCCGCCAATAGCATTTCAGTCCGCGATGCCACGGGGATATATGCAGACATCCCCTGGAATGATTTCAGGATAATACGCCCGACAGGCCGCCTTCTGATCCTGCGCATGTCTGCCCAGAGCAGGCGGCTCGTCATTCCCTGGAGCAGCTTTGCCTCACAGGACGTGCAGCGCGCCCGGACACTGATCCGCAGGCTACGCATGCAGCACGCTGCCCCGACTGCCGCGCGATACCCTGCAGGCACGACGGGCCTCCTGGCGAGGGATGCGGAAGGGGACAATGTGACCGTTCCCCTGTTGCTCACGAAAGGAGAAATGTTTTCTGTATTTTTAAGGTTTGTACCCTGGGTCGTGGCCATGGTCACAGGGTGGCTGTTCATGCTGAATCTGGTTGTGATGTTCATGGTACCAGCTAACAGGGCAGTCCTGTCCTGTTCGACCAGCATGATCAATAAGGCACGCCTGCTCCTTGGTCTTGATGCACACACTGTCATGATCAATGCCAGTATTGTCATCCTCACTCTTGTGTTCCTGTCTGTTCAACATCTACGCCAGATAAAGGCACGGTCCGGGGCAAGAGTGCGGATTGATGCGAAGGGAATAAGCCTGCTGGACATGGATCAGGACAAGGTAAGGGTTTTCAACCCATGGGCGGTTCTGACCGCAACGTCTACCTCGCGCTTTTTAAAGATCAGGCAGGGAAAACGGATGTCCTTTTATTATCCATGGCGCCTTTTCAGCCCGCAGGACCGCGTGCGCATACTGGCCTGGGCCGCGCAGGCCAGAAGCACCGCACAGTCCTGAAACGCCTGTCCGTTCAATGCAGGTGTCAGACCATCGTGATGAAGGAAGGCCACCATGACCTTTTCCATCCGCCCGGCCCGACATGAAGAGGCAGTTCTGCTGCCTGCTATCGAGCGCTCTGCCGCGCAGGCTTTTCTGGCCGTGCCCGAACTCGCATGGCTGGCGCAGGCTGACGGGCTGCTCCCAGATGTGCATGCAGGCTGTATTGCCCACAATCTGTGCTGGGTTGCGGTGGATGGGCACGATCAGCCCGTTGGTTTTTTAAGCGCGCGGCAATATGGCGCTGACCTGCATGTGCTCGAAATCTCGGTTGCGCAATCGGTGCAGGGCAGGGGGCTGGGACGGTCCCTGCTGGCAGCCGCCGGTGAGGGGGCTGCGTGCCTGCCGGATGTTTCGCGCCTGACACTGACCACATTCCGCACCGTTGCGTGGAACGCGCCATTTTATGCGCGAGCGGGCTTTCGCCTGCTTGCGCCCACGGCACAGGATGCACGTCTGGCTAATCTGCTGCGGGATGAGGAAGCAAACGATTTTCCCCCCGGTTCCCGCTGCGCCATGGTGCGTGAGATTACCCCCGCGGGCGGGGCCTGAAAGCCAACCGACTCAGCGGAGGGGCCAGAAAAAAAGGCGACCCCGCAGGGCCGCCCTTTCCACATTGTTGCACGGAGCGAATAAGGTCAGGAATTGATCCGCTCGCCATGCAGGCTCATGTCGAGACCTTCCATTTCCTCATCGCGCGTCACGCGCAGGCCGATGGTCAGGTCAATGGCCTTGAGCAGGATGAAGGTCAGCACCGCGCACCATACCACAGTAATGCCGACCGATTCCGCCTGTGCCACGAACTGGTGGAACGACCCGCTCACGCCCTCCGGGCTGGCATCGGTGGCCGAAAGCGGGCCATAGGCAAACACGCCGGTCAGCAGCGCGCCCACAATGCCGCCAATGCCATGCACGCCAAAGGCGTCGAGGCTGTCATCATAGCCCATCATGTGCTTGAGGCCCGTCGCCCCCCAGAAGCAGACCACGCCCGCGATCAGCCCGATCATCAGCGCGCCGCCCGGCAGCACGAAGCCCGCTGCGGGCGTAATGGCCACCAGGCCACCCACCGCGCCCGAGATGATGCCCAGCACGGTGGGCTTGCCGGTCTTGATCCATTCGGCGCACATCCACGACACGCCAGCGGCGGCGGCGGCAATCTGGGTGGTGGCCATGGCCATGCCCGCGCGCCCGTTGGCGCCACCGGCGGAGCCTGCGTTGAAGCCGAACCAGCCCACCCACAGCAGGGATGCGCCAATGATGGCATAGGTCAGGTTGTAGGGTGAGAAGTCGTCCTCCCCAAAGCCCTTGCGCCGCCCCATCACCAGGGCTGCGACGAGGCCCGCGATACCTGCGTTGATATGCACCACCGTGCCACCGGCAAAGTCGATCGCGCCAATCTTGGCCGCCACCCAGCCATCCGGCCCCCACACCCAGTGGGCCACGGGCACGTACACGATCAGCGACCAGATGATGGTGAACACGCACAGGGCGCTGAACTTCATGCGTTCGGCAAATGCGCCGGTAATCAGCGCGGGCGTGATGATGGCGAAGGTCATCTGGAAGGTCATCCAGACACTTTCGGGAATGGTCATGGTGGTGGCGGCAGGCGTGCCGGCCGCCATGGTGAAGGCCACGTCACTGCCCTTGCTGATGCCTGCGCCCAGCCCGTTGAGCATCACGCGTGACAGCCCGCCAATGAAGGCGTTGCCCGAGGTAAAGGTCAGGCTGTAGCCCAGCACCATCCACACCACTGTCATGATGCAGCAGATGGAGAAGGACTGCATGAGGGTGGCCAGCACGTTCTTCTTGCGCACCATGCCCGCATAGAACAGCGCAAGGCCGGGGATGGTCATCATCAGCACAAGTGCGGTGCTGACCAGCATCCAGGCGGTATCGCCCGTGTCGATGGCGGGAGGGGCATCGGCCGCCATGGCGGGCAGGCTGGCCATTGACGCGCCAAAAGCCGCCGCCGCCAGCCCGGCATGGCGGGCGCTTTTGCCAATCTTCTTGATCACAGCGCGTTTTCTCCGGTTTCCTGTGTCCTGATCCGTATTGCCTGCTGCAGGTCGAGAACGAAAATCTTGCCATCACCGATCTTGCCCGTGCACGAGGCGGACTGGATGACTTCCACCACCTTGTCGCACTGTGCATCGGGCACCGCGATCTCGAGCTTGATCTTGGGCAGGAACTGGATGTTGTATTCCGCGCCGCGATAGATTTCGGTCTGGCCTTTCTGGCGGCCATATCCCTTCACCTCTGTTGCGGTCAGGGCGTCCACCCCGATGGAATGCAACCCTTCGCGTACCTCATCGAGCTTGAACGGCTTGATGATGGCAATAACGAATTTCATCTCGTCCCCTTCCTGCCTTGCCCCTGAAACACCACCTGATGGTTACTGTTCCGTACAGGCAACCATATCGCGAAGCAATATGAAGTTGCTAGCGTCTTTCAGCGCCGTTGTGCAGGGTCCGGGTGTTGCCATTATCGGTGTGGCGTGTTCGCCATTTCTGACCTGCGGCGCGGAAGGGGTGGCGCAGCGCTGCCGATACGCCCGCCACCACCGCCGAATCGCAGTCGATCAGGGGCATGACAGAACGCACGCATCCGCCCTGGGGCATGGCGCGCGGGCCGGGGCATCCGCGCGTGTTAAACCGGCTTGGCGCGCCCCGCCTTATCCGGCATATCCCATGCCATCATGACCCAACCCGCTTCCGCTCCCGCGCCTCGTGGCGCATCCACCGCATGGCCGGTCATGGCCATGGCGGTCATTGCCACCGGTTTCCTGTCGGGCGTGGGGGGCACGGTGCTGTCTGTGCTGCTGCACATGATCCAGCATGTCGCCTATGGCTACGGCCAGCCCGGCGGCCCGCATACATTCGTGCAGGGCGTGAGTGCCGCGCCTCCATGGCGCCGGGTTGCCGCGCTGTGTGCTGCGGGCGTTGTGGCGGGTGTGGGCTGGTGGGCGCTGGGCCGTTTTGGCAGGCCGCTGGTCAGCATTGCGGCGGCTGTAGGCAAGACGGGGCTGGGCAAGCCCATGCCTGCGCTGTCCACCACGGTGCATGTGCTGCTCCAGATCGTGACGGTGGCCCTTGGCTCGCCGCTTGGCCGCGAGGTCGCGCCGCGTGAACTCGGCGCGGTGCTGGCCACCGGCACCGGCCACGTGCTGCGGCTTGCGCCTGATGACCGGCGCATCATCATCGCCTGCGGGGCGGGGGCCGGGCTGTCCGCCGTCTATAACGTGCCGCTGGGGGGGGCGCTGTTCATACTCGAGGTGCTGCTCGGCACGGTGGGCCAGCGCGCGGTGCTGTGCGCGGTGGGCGCTTCGGCCATCGGGGCGTTCGTGCCATGGGCGGTGCTGGGCAACCTGCACCAGTATGAGATCGGACCGATGGCGGTGACCGCGCCGGTCGTGCTGTGGGCGCTGTGCGCGGGGCCGGTCATCGGCGTGGGCGCGCAACTGGCCAAGCGGCTGATGGCCGTGGTGCAGAACCGCGCCGCGCGGGGCGGGGCGCGCATTGCCTGGTGTCTTGTGGTGTTTCCACTGCTGGGGCTGCTGTCATGTTTCTACCCTCAGTTGCCCGGTAACGGGCGCGGGCCGATGCAGCTTGCGCTGGCGGCACAGCTGGGCACGGAGCTTGCCGCCATCGTGCTGGTGCTCAAGATTGTCGTCATCATGGGGGCGCTGCGGGCAGGGGCTGCGGGCGGCCTGCTGACGCCCAGCCTGACCATGGGCGCCCTGCTGGCTACCGTGCTGGCGGGGGGGTGGAATGCCTGCCTGCCCATGGTGGATGTGGGCACGGTCGCCCTTCTGGGTGGCATTGCCTTTCTGGGCACGTTCATGTCCATGCCGCTCACTGCGCTGGCGCTTGGTTTCGAGTTCACCCATGTGGGGCATGACATGTGGATTCCCGCCTTCCTCACGCTGGCAGGGGCGCTGCTTGCCTTCCGGGTCTGCGCGAAGGCTGGCAAGCCGCCTGCCGCCCAGACCCAGCCTGCTGCGCCGGGCAGCATGTCGGCCCGGTCCTGAAATACAGACGGCATGAAAGTTTCTGGGCGCCGCCTTTTTTAAACGGGGCGGCGTTCCCTGAAGCTTTTTGAAAGAGCTTCACCAAAACTTCTGTCTGCCGTAAGGGCGATAAAAAGAGGCGACACCGTTACCGATGCCGCCTCTTTTTTCTGAGAACAGTCGCCGTTTTCAATTTCAACGAACCGTCAGTGTCTTTCATTCCATGCGCAGGGGGCTGCCACAACCGGCACGCCCTCACGTTTGGCTGATCTCACGCCATCGTGGCCCCGGGCTTATTTCTCGGCAAACGGGTCGAAGTCGCCGTCGTTCTCGCGCACGCTCCACCAGCCTTTGTTCCAGTCCTCATAGGCGGGCAGGGTTTCATCAAACGGGTTTTCGATCAGCGGCTCGCCCTTGGTGGCGGCTGCCTTGCCCTGTGCAAAGGCGTCGGGCGGGGTCTGGTCGGTCATGTCGGGTCCTGACTTGTGTGCCTGGCAATGCGGCAGGCTTACACCATGCGCCCGCCTCCCGCAGCCCCGCATGGCGGAAGGGCGTAATGCGCTGGGCGCAGGTGTTGGGCGCACGATTGTGCCCGGGCTGCCTTACATCGTAGGATACGTGACCGCCTCTGCGCGTTATGGGATAAGGGCGCTGGCACGGGCGTAATTTCGCCAGCCAGGGACTGACATCCGTCAAGAGATTTTAGGGAAGAACGACACATATGAACGTGAAGCTGTTTGCATCCCGCCGCGTGGCGCTGGCGCTGGCCGGCGTGGTTGCGGGCGCGTCTGCTGCCGCAATGCCCGCCATGGCGCAGGCCCCGGTCATCGTGGGCAACCAGACGGCGACCGCCACGGTCGAGAGCGTGGACCACGAGGCCGGCATGATCCTGCTGCGCGACAAGGCAGGCAACCTCGACACCGTGCGCGTCGACCCCGACCTGCGCGCCAAGCTGCCGGTGCTCAACCCCGGTGACAAGATCGGCCTGCGCATTGTCCGCACCATCGACGCCGCCATCGCCCCGCCCGGCGCGCCGCTGCCAGAATCGACCGAGAATGCTGCCGGCACCCGCACCGGCCCGCACCCGCATGGCATGATGGTGTCCTTCAAGCGCGAGCGCGTGAAGGTGACCGGCGTTGATACCACGCGCAATCAGGTCGTGTTTGTTGACCCTGATGACATCACCCGCGTGGTGCTGGTGCGCCAGAAGGCGATGCAGGACTTCCTGAAAACCATCAAGCCCGGCGATGAAGTCGATACCACGGTCATGGATGCGGTGTCGTTCTCGGTGCTCAGCCGACTTCCGTCCTGACGGCGGCCAGCGGCGGCCGGTGGGCGGCGGGATAATCCTCCGCCCATTGCAGCGGGCCGCGTTGGTCCAGAAAACCGGGTATGTCCTCGATGATCCGCGCCGCCTGCTCAAGGCAGGCCATGGCCTCGACCTGGGCTGCCGGGCGCAGGGTCAGGGCATCGGGCGGGCAGAGTATGGTCGCCGCCCGCCGCAGGCTAGCCGCCGTGAGCAGCGGGTTGTGTGCCAGTTCGCTAAAGGTGCCCAGCGCATCATAGATCGCCGCCTGCTGCGCACCCATGATGTCGGGGCTGCCTGCAATGGTGCGGATGCGCTCGATCAGCCGCCCGAGCGAAAGCGTAGCCAGCGCCGCATCGATATATTCATGCATGCTGGCGGGCCGGGCGAAGAACGACAGCCGCATGGCCAGCCGGATCACCTTCTGCAGTTGCAGGTTCTCCCATACCAGCCATTCCTTGCCCTGCCTGCGGCCTGAAAGCGCCAGCCGACGCAGGCTGCGCGTGAGCGACATGACCAGGCGGGCTGCATCAAGC